>JAAYEA010000276.1 GCA_012689325.1 Chloroflexota bacterium | reverse complement strand
TGTCGAACGAGCAGCCGTCCACCGCCCGCACGGTCCCCTCGTCCAGGAAGAAGTACGTCTTCACATCCTTCACTTCGATCAGCAGGTCTCTTTCTGTCATCGTTTGCTCCTATCTCGAATATGGATCGGCGGCGTCGCGCAGGCCGTCGCCTAAAAAGTTGAAGCAGAGCACGGTCGCGATCACGGCGAGGCCGGGGACCAGCAGCCAGGGCGACAACGCCACCGTGGCCAGGTTCTGCCCTTCTTGCAGCATCACGCCCCAACTGATCACCGGCGGGCGCAGCCCCACGCCGAGAAAGCTGAGCGAGGTCTCGCCGAGGATCATGCCCGGGATGGAGAGGGTCACCGAGGCGATGATATGGCTCAGAAACGAGGGAACCATGTGGCGCGTCACGATGCGAAACTCGCTCGAGCCCGCCAGCTTGGCGGCCATGACGAAATCTTCCTCGCGCAGCGCCATGAACTTGCCACGCACCACCCGCGCCATGCCCGTCCAGCCGATCAGCGAGAGCACCAGGGTGATGCCGAAATAGACCTGCAGCGGCGGCCAAAACGGCGGCACAGCGGCCGAGAGCGCCATCCACAGGGGCAGGGTCGGCACCGAGCGCAGGAACTCGATGATACGCTGGGCAATGATGTCAAAGATGCCGCCATAGTAGCCCGAAAAGCCGCCGATCAGGATGCCCACGATCAGGCTGAGGAAGACGCCCACCAGGCCGATGGAGAGGCTAATGCGGGCCCCATAGATCAGCCGCGACAACATGTCGCGCCCCATGCGATCGGTGCCGATCAGGTACATCGGCCCGGCGTTGCCTTCTGTGCCGAGCAGGTGGATGGTGGAGGGGATCAGCCCCCAGAGCTTGTAGGGGTCGCCCCGCGCGAACAGCCTGACGTTGTAGACCTTGGAGGTATCCGCCACATAGGTCCGCCGATAGCTGACGGGGTCGATCTGCTGCTTGACGCCATAGATAAAGGGGGGCCAATGCCAGGTGCCTTGCACGCTGCGGAGGCGAATCGCCTGCGGCGGCGCAAAGACCAGCCTGGAGTCGAACTTGAGGGGGTCAAAGGGCGCAAAGAACTCGCAAAAGATCGCCAGCGTGTAAAAGATGATCAGGACGACACCTCCGACGCCAGCCATCTTGTGCTTGCGAAAGCGCCACCACATCAACTGCCATTGCGAAGCGACATAGACCTTCTCTTCGGACGTCGTGGGCGGCGCCCCAACCACCTCGGGCGCTTCGGAGATCTCTGGCTCGCGGATGGTCATCGTGTCCTCCTAGGCCAAGCGGATGCGCGGATCCAGCCAGGCGAGCAGCAGATCCGACAAAAAGGTCCCGATCACGGTCAGAGTGCTCAGGATCAGGATAAAGCTGCCGGCCAGGTACATATCCTGCGATTGCAGCGCGCGCAAAAGCAGCGGCCCATTGGTGGGCAATCCCAGCACAATGCCGACGATCGTCGTCCCCGAGATCAGGCCAGGCAGCGCCCAGCCGACGGTGCTGACGAAAGGGTTCAGCGCCACGCGCACCGGGTATTTCATGATCACCCGGCCCTCGGCGAGCCCCTTCGCCCGCGCCGTGGTAACGTAAGGCTTGTGGAGCTCGTCGAGCAGGTTGGCGCGCATGGTGCGGATGAGGCCCGCGGTGCCGCTGATGCCCAGGATGAGGAGCGGCACCCAGAGATGCTTGAGCAGGTCGACGAACTTGGCCATGCTCCAGGGGGCTTCCTCAAAGCCCGGCGAGAAAAGCCCGGCGGCGTTATAGCCGAAGAGCTTGTAGACCGCATACAAAAAGACCAGAGCCAGCAGAAAATCGGGGGTGCCCATTCCGATGAAAGAGATGCCGGTAAAGACATAGTCTCCAAGCGAGTATTGCTTGATGGCCGAATAGATGCCGACGGGGAAAGCGATGGCCCAGCCGATCAGCATGGTGAGCAACGAGATCGCAAAGGTGTAGGCGATGCGACTGCCGATCAGCTCCTTGACCGGTCTGTTCCACTCGAACGAGCGGCCCCAGTTGCCCTGCAAAAGGCGCGTCACCCACTTGAAGTACTGGATGTACTGAGGCTCATCCAGGCCGTACTGCTTGCGCAGGCTCTCGATCACCGCCCGGTCGGTGATGCCGTCCTGTTCCATCAACCTGGCGACATAGGTGCTCATATAGTCTCCAGGCGGCAACTGGATGACGATGAACGTGACGATCGAGACCAGCAGGAGCGTGGGGATCATCAGAAGCACTCGCCGCACAAAGTACTGTAACATCTCTCTCCTTCCTGACGAAAGCCGACCCGCGCGAAGAGCCGCTCGCGCCGGATGGTGCTCAAGAAGGCGCGAGGGGGTCCAGCAGACCCCCTCGCTGGCAAGTCAGTCCTGCCCTGAAGCTGCCGCACCATCCGAACCGGATCGCGTGGCGTCCGGAACTAGGCGTCCCAGAAGAACTGGCAAGGGTTGAGGGGCCCGGGGTTGGGATACAGCCAGGAGCCCCAGTACTTTTGCGGGACGTTCCGGAACTTGTTCTTGACGATGGCATATCCCGGCCCGCCGACATAGAGGCCGATGCCCCAGAACTGCTCCTCCGCGATCTTGAGGATCTCCCGCATGATGTCGTTCTGATCCTCGAGATCAGGGGTGATCAGCAGCTTGTCGTAGAGCTCCATCTGCTTCTTGGCCGGCTCGATCGGCTCAGAGCCCTCCTTGCCGGCGCTGGTGTACCAGTGCACCCAGTCCATGGCATAGTTGGACTCTTCGCTGTAGGGGAAGTACCAGCGCGGCTCCAGGATCACGTCCATGCCGCCATCGCCGCCCCAGATCGCGATGTCGCACTCGTTGGCGCGCTTGCGCTCATAGAGGAGCGAGCGGTCCTCGAGCTTGTTGAGGCAGCGGATACCGACATCTTTCCAGTACTTGACGACCATGTCCAGCATGTCCGAGTTGATGTTCGAGTTCTCCATCACAAAGCCGAGCTGTTGCCCATCGGGCCGCAGCCGCATCCCCTCGGCGTCCTTCTTGGGGACAATCCCGTCGAGCAGTTGGTTGGCCTTGGCGGGATCGTACTCGGTGTATTGCTTGGCCAGCGTCTCGTTAAAGAGCGGGGATTGCCGGAGAGGCGCCCATTGCCACGGCTCGCCGATGCCCAGGCCGATGATGTCGATGATCTCCTGGCGGTTGATGGCCACGGAAAGGGCGATCCGGAAATCCTTGTTCTGGATCAGCTCGCGCAACGCGGGGTCCTTGTGCGTCCAGTTGAGCGCGATGGTGCAGGCGTTCATGCTGGAGCCTTGGGTATCCACGAAGCGGATATCGATCTTTTGCGCGTTTTCCATAAAGAGCGGCTTGTTCGCCAGGGTGGCGACGTGCCGATCCTGGTAGGCCAGCTCTCCGGCCAGCGCCATCATGCCGATCGCCGCCGCATCGGCGGCCACGGCATAGACCTGCCGATCGATGTAGGGGAGTTGGTTGCCCTCGGTGTCCACGCAGTAGAAATAGGGATTGCGCTGGCAGATCCACTGCGTGCCATCGCCCAGCTTGGAGGTGCCCAGCCAAGCATAGACCACCGGCTGTTCGGGGTTCAGCTTGGGGTCAATCCAAGCGCCATAGGCCTGGAACCAGTTGTCCACGCCCGCGGCCTTGACCTTGGCCGCCAGCGCGTCCTTGTCGGCATAGGCCGGGTAGAACTGCTTCTCGTAATGCTTGGGGGAGAACCACTCGCTGCTGGGGCAGGCCATGCGCTGCAAGAGCAGGCCGTACGGCGCCTTGAAGGTGTACTTGATGGTGTAGTCGTCGATCTTGGTGAACTGCATGGGGTCGCTGCCGGTGCTGAGGGTCTTGGAAAAGACCGGGTTCAGCTCCGTGTTGGTCAGCTTTTCGAACCAGAAGGCCATGTCCTCCGCGGTGAACGGCGCGCCATCGGACCACTTCATGCCCTTGCGCAGGTTCCAGGTGAACTCTTTGCCGTCAGCCCCGACTTCCCAGGACTTGACGACGCCGGGGACGACCTCGGTCCACTCGACGTTCCAGCGCAGCATGCCCTCGTACCAGGTGTTGCGGGTAAAGATCGCGTTATCAGCCGTGCCCAGGGTGCCCATACGCCATTCGCCGCCATACTTGCCGACTTTTTCGATGGGCGTGACGACGCGCGGGTCCTCAGGGAGGCGCTCGTCCACAGGCGGGAGCTTGCCGGCCTTGACCTGCTCGGCCAGCGCGGGCGCTTCGCTGAACTTGGCCACGGGGGCCGGGGTGTCGGTAGGCTTGGCCGGGGCGGCGGTCGGCTGCGCCGGGGCCGCGGTGGGCTGGGCGGGTGCGGTGGTTGGCTGAGCCACGGGCTCAGCCGGTTTGGCGCAGGCCGCGGCGGCCACGCCAACTGCAGTCAGGGTTGTCCAGCGTAGAAAGTCGCGTCGTGTCAGTCTCTCGGTGCTCATCTCTGAAGAACCTCCTCTGCTCCAGTGCACAGGCATCCAAAGAACCAAGACTCGACATCGAACACGGGGTGTAACCCTGGCGAAGCACCTCCTTCTCAGTCGCTACCCTGCTCATTCAGTCCAAAACGGGGGGAGACCGACTCTTGCAGCCTCCCTTCCATTATAACCGGCAAAATCGGGGCTGTCAAATCATCCGTGGGTTGGGCGCAAGCGGGTTTAGTGTTGGATATTAGACTCAGACCTTCATGCGTTCCCAGCGCCCGGCGCGATAGCGCAGCCAATAGAGCGCCGTGCGCATGATCTGGTCCACGGCCAGGGCGATCCAGACGCCGGTCAGGCCCCAGCGCAACACGGTGGCAAAGAGGTAGCCCAGAGGCAGCCGCAGCAGCCAGATGCTGGCGGTGGTGATGACCATGGTCGCGCGGGTATCGCCCGCGCCCTTGAGCGCGCCGGAATAGATGTGCATCCCCATCAGGAACGGCTGCACAAAGCCCAAGAGCCGGAGGCAGGGCACGCCCAGCTCGATCACCTCCGGATCGTTGATAAAGACGCCCATCACCTGGCGCGCGAAAAGGACCATGAACAGCCCCACGGCGCTCATCACCAGCACGGCGACGCGCGACGCTTCCCGGCAGCACTCCTTGGCGCCGGTCACGTCTTTGGCGCCCAGGCGCTGCCCCACCAGCGTGGTAGTGGCGATGCCAAAGCCAAAGCCGGGCATGAACGAGGCCGACATGCTGGTCATGGCGATCTGGTGGGCGGCATAGGCGACGGTGCCCAGCCCGGCGACGATGGTGGAGAAGGAGAGCTGCCCAAAGCGCATGAGCACCGTCTCCACGCCGGTGGGCACGCCGACGTTGAGGATGCGCCCCAGCAGGGCCCAGTCCACGTGGCGCAGCTCGGCGGGGATGAAGCGCAGCCCCGCGCGGCCCTTGAGGAGCGCGCTCACGATCAGCACGCTGCCCAGGGTGCGGCCCACCGCTGAGCCCAACGCCGGCCCGCGCACGCCCAACACGGGCAGCGGCCCCCAGCCGTTCAGAAAGGCCAGCGAGACCAGGATGTTGACCGCGTTGACGATGCCCATCACCACCAGCGGCGAGCGCGTATCCCCCGCCCCGCGCAAGGCGCCATTGCCGATAAACAGGAGCGCCATCATGCCATAGGAGAGGCTGACGATGCGCAGGTAGGAGGTGCCCAGGGGGATCACGTCCGGCGCGGCCCCCAGCCAGCGCATGGCGGAGGAGGAGAGAGAATACCCCACCACCGTGAAGAGGATGCCCATGGCCAGGCCCAAGAGCATCGATTGCTGCAGCGCCCGCGAGGCCGTCTGGGGGTCCTTGGCGCCGATGCAGCGGGCGACGAGGACGGTGCTGCCGGTGGCCACCGCGGCCAGGAAGCCGCTCAGGAGCATCACCACCTGGTCGCCCAGGCCCACCGCGGTGAGCGAGGCCGCCCCCAGGTGGCCCACCATGTAGGTGTTGGTCATGCCCACCGCCATGTGCAGCAACTGCTCGCCCACGGCGGGCAGGGCCAGGTCCAGCACGCGGCCGCGGGTGCCGCTCATCACCCGGGCATAGGCCCGGCGCACGGCGAGCGCCCCGGGGGTGCGGGAGAGTCGAAGCCGATAACTGGCCAGCCTATTCATGGACATCTCTCAGGTAAGCGGGGTCGCTGGCGCGGCGGATCGCCTCGACGGTGCGATAGGCCAGGTCGAGGCGAAAGGACCAGGAGGGCAGCGTGTCATAGTGCGCCCGCATCCAGGCCTCGCGGCCACCCAAGGCGGCGATCTCGGCGGCGTAACGGTCCGCCGTCTCGAACTCGAGCCCCTCGACGGCGAGATACCCCAGCCGCAGGCCGGGCAGGTGCCCGATGACCAGCGGCCATTCGCCGTCGGTGGCCACGCTGGGCTCGCGGGAGTGGCGCCGCAGCGCCTCATAGGCCCGGCGGGAGACCCCGCGCGAGCCGGCGGTGATATCCCATTCCTGCCCGGTGGCCAGGGCATAGGCATGGGTGGCTAAGCGCTCCGTCTCTTGCTGCGCGGGGGGATGGGTGGCAAAGGCGCGGTCGGTCCGGCCCAGCACCAGGAAATCGTGCGCCGCCACCTCGCGCACGGCGCGCGCCAGCTCGTCCGGGTAGGTCATCATCCAGTGCAACATGCGGTCGTGGTCGCCGAGCTGGCAATGGTCGCATCCCAGGGCCAAACCCGCGGCCACGGTAGCCAGGCGCACCCGGCCCAGCCGCCCGATATCCGCCGCCTCCTCCTGAGGATAGAGGGCCACGCCCTGCCGGCGCAAGAGCTCCAGCGTGGCGGGGGCGGTGGAGTGCGAATAGACCGCGACGACGCCGACATAGAGGGCGTTCAGCGCGGGCTGATGGGCCGCGGTCAGGTCATAGAGGCGGCCATCCGGGTCGTGCACGGTCATGGCCAGCGTCACGTCACCAGGGGTGGGCATCAGCGCCTGCCTCCGGCGCGGGTGAGATAGATGCCCGCCAGGATGATCAAAGCGCCGCCGACCTGCAGCCAGCCCACCCGCTCCCCCAGGGTCAGCGCCGCGGCGATCATGGTCACCACGGGGACCAGGTTGGAATAGATGCCGGTGCGGGCGTTGCCCATGACACTGATCGCCTTGGAATAGACGATATAGGCCATCGAGATGGAGAGAAAGAAGGAAAAGCCCAGGCCGCCCCAGCCGCGCAGGGTGATGGCTGACCAATCCTGCGCCGTCAGGTCAGGGATGGCCGCCAGCAGGATCAGAGGGGTGCCCGCCAGCATGGACAGGGTGGTGACCTTGATGGGGGAGTAGCGCCGCACCAGGGGCCGGGTCAGCAGGGCATAGACGCCCCAGCAGAGCCCCGCCAGCAAGGTGAGCGCGTCGCCGGGCAAGGTGTGCGGGTTGATCCCCAGGCCCTTGTCCGAGCTGCCGATGACCAGGACGATGCCGGCGAAGGAGAGCAGGATGCCCACCCACATGCGCGGCGTGATCCGCTCCAGGCCAAAGAGGGCGGTCAAGAGGGCGATAAAGATCGGGTTGGTGGCCACCAAGAGCGCCGAATTGCCCGCCGTGGTCAGGGCCAGCCCCTTGATAAAGAGGATCTGGTAGAGGCCGTTGCCGATGAGGCCAGTGAGGATGATCAGCGCCACGTCGCTTCGGCGGACGCGCAGGTTCTTGTCGATGAGCAGGGTGAGGGCCAGCATCAGCGCGGAAGAGAGGACAAAGCGCAGGCCGTTGAAGGTCAGCGGGAGCATCTCGGCAAAGGTATGCTTGACGACGGCAAAGTTGAGGCCCCAGACCAGGGTCACGCCCAACATGGCGAGATCGACGAGGCCAAAGGGGGGATTGGCCGAGGTCGCGACGGGCTTGGGCTCGGCCGGCGAGGTGGTTGGCTTGTCGTTCATCGGGCCGCCTCGGCCAGCAAGCGGACCGCCTCGGCGAGCCGCCGGACCGCTTCGGCGGCGTCGGCAGCGCAGGCGAGCAGGGCATAGTCGGCTTCGCGCACCACCAGGTGGGACCGGGAGAAGGTAAGAAACTGGGACCAGGCCTCGCCCAAGAGGACACAGGGGCGCCGCGGAATCTCGCCGATCTGCAGCAGGCTCCAGGCCATGCCCAGCTCGGTCAGCGTGCCGATGCCGCCATCCAGCACCAGGTAGCCCTGCCCCAGCCCGATCATGCGCTCCATGCGCGCCAGGTACGAGGGCGCCTTGATCTCCTGATCGATCCAGGGGTTGCAGGGCCGGGGGTCGAAGGTCTTGAGCGTGACGCCGATGGTGGGGCCGCCGGCGGCCTGGCAGCCCCGGCTGACGGCGGCCATCAGGCCCTGGTAGCCGCCGCTGCAGACGGCGAAGCCGGCCTCGGCCAACAGGCGGCCAGCCAGTTCGGCCCGCTGGTAGCGGGGATCGCCCTCGGGAATCTGGGCGCTGCCAAAAACGGTCACAACGGGATGGTTCATTTCGCTTCTCAAACGGACGGGATTAGGTGAGGGGGAACACGCTCCCCGTGAGCCAGGCAAAGATCAGGGCCATGAACAGGCCGCTCACCACCGGCTCGCCAGTGAGCACATAGATGCGGCGGCTGAGGAGCTGGCCGGCGACCAGCAAGAGGGCCAGGCCAGGCAAGAAGAGGACCAGCACGCCGGGGCCGCCGCCGCTGCTGACACCCCAGGCCAGGGAACCCAGCAACATCGCTTTGGCCAGCAGCGGGAGGATGCGGTTGAGTCCCCGCGAGCCGGCGCGCGTCACGTAATCGGCGCAGACGAAATAAGGCGCCACCAGCAAGAACGCCGCGCCGATGACGATCGCGCGCTGCGGCGTGGGCCAAGCGGACAGCAG
>JAAYEA010000275.1 GCA_012689325.1 Chloroflexota bacterium | reverse complement strand
TAATCCAGCACCTCGTCATCGATGGACCCGGCCATCCGCCCGCAACCGACGATCGCAACTCGATACATGACTGGCCTCCTTTGGCTGTCGTTCTGGTGGGCATGGTACACGGAACGGGCGGGGGGTCAAGTCATCGCCGCGCTTGCCAGCGAGATGGAGGGGACTATACTGCGCGCATCAGGCCCGAAGGAGAGCGAGATGCTGTCCAGTATCCATATTCTGCTGACCTACCAGTGCAACATCGGCTGCGACCACTGCTTTCTCTTTTGCGGGCCGCACGCCCGGGGCGTCTTTACCGCCGCCGACCTGCGCCGCGCGCTGGACCAGATCGCGCAGGTCCCCGCCATCACCGCCGTCTGCTTCGAGGGGGGCGAGCCGACGCTCTATTACCCGCTCCTGCTGGAGGGGCTGCGGCTGGCCCGCGAGCGGGGGCTCAAGACCAGCATCGTCACCAACACCTACTGGGCCACCACCGAGGCCGATGCCGCGCTCTGGATCGCGCCGATGGTCGAGCTGGGGATGTCCGCCATGAGCGTGAGCGACGACGCGCTGCACTTTGGCTCCGTGGAAGAGACCCCCGCCAAACGCGCCATGGCCGCCGCCAAAAGGCTGGGGCTGGCCGCCAGCGCCATCTGCACCGAGCGCCCCCGGGTGGTGGAGGAAGGGGGCGAGCGCAAGGTGACGGGCAGGGTGATGTTCCGGGGCCGCGCCGCCGGGCTGGTGGAGGAGCTGCCCCGGCGGGCCTGGGAGCGCTTCACGGCCTGCCCGCACGAAAAGCTCGCCAACCCCTCGCGGGTCCACCTGGACCCCTACGGCAACCTGCACCTCTGCCAGGGGGTGTTGCTGGGGAACCTGTGGGAGACGCCGCTGGCGGAACTGCTGGCGGGGTATGACCCGCAGGCGCACCCCATCGCCGGGCCGCTCCTGCGCGGGGGGCCGTCGGCGCTGATCGCGGAGCATGGCCTGCCCCACGAGGAGGGGTACGTGGACGCCTGCCACCTTTGCTACGCGGCGCGGCTGGCGCTGTTGGAGCGCTACCCAGCGTGGTTGGGCCCGCGGCAGGTGTACGGGCTGGGGTAGGGGCGCCGAGCGCGACGTCACACAGATAAACAGCAGGGCTCGTGCAAAGTCGCGCTCGGCGATCAATCGCCGAGCTACAGGGCTGCGCCTGATGGAATCAGGCTTCGGCGTTCCGTGCCGCCCGGCGTTCCGTGCCGCCCGGCATTCCATGCCGCGGAGGCTCCAGAAGCCCGATTTCATCGGGCGCGGTGGCGTAGCACGGCGATTGATCGCCGTGCGGGGCGGCGCGCCAAGCCAGTTGCCGACTTTGCACAAGCCCTGACGACAGGCGCCCCTTCGTTGACACCCACGCCAAATCGCGCTATACTACGCCCCGTCCATGAGACACCCTCGCCAAGAAAACCTAGGAGGCATAGCCATGATTCGCATCGGCATCATCGGTTCGGACAATTCGCATGCGCAGCGCTTTCCCGAGCTGACCAACATCCCCGTGCCGGAATGGCCGGCGGAAAAGCACGTCGACGGGGCCAAGGTGGTCGCCATTTTCGGCACCGACCCGGCCCGCACCCAAGAGGTGGCCACGGCCGCCCGCATCCCCACCATCGTCAACGACCCCGCCGAGATGATCGGCATGATCGACGCGGCCATGGTGGTCTGGCGGCACGGCGGGCTGCACCGCCAATACGCCGAGCCCTTTATCGCCGCGGGCATCCCCACCTTTGTGGACAAGCCGCTGGCGACCACCGTGGAAGACGCCCAGGCGCTGGTCAAGCTGGCGCAGCGCAAGGGCACGCCCATGGTCTCCTTCTCCACCCTGCGTTATGACAAGGGCTTCTTGAAATTCGTGGAGGACATCAAGGGGATCGCCCCCGTGCGCACGGCGGTCTATACCAGCCACGGCGACACCGAGAGCGAGTACGGCGGCCTGATCTTTTACTCCATCCACGCCATCGAGATGATGCACGCCGCGCACGGCATCGGCGTCCAAGAAGTGCGCGCCTACAAGCACGGCCCCAACTTTATGGCGCTGATGGGCCACAAGGACGGCACGCTGCTGGCGCTCAACATCCTGGCCACCTCGCACGGCTTTTTCTGCCAGGCCTATGGCGACAAGGGCCACCAGCTCATGCAGGTGACCGGCTCGGACTTTTACATCGAGGGGCTCAAGCGGTTCCTGGAGATGGTCCGCACCGGCAAGGCGCCCGTCTCCATGGACGAGATGCTCGAGTCCATCCGCGTCGCCAAAGCGGTCGAGCGCAGCCTGGCCTCCGGCCGCACCATCAAACTGTAGAAAGTAGCCGATCATGCAAGATACCATCATCTATAACGGCCGCGTCATCACCCCGGCGGGGCTCTGGGACGGCGGCTCGGTGCGCGTCCGCGGCAACAACATCGCCGAGGTGTCCAAGCAACGCATCTATATGCCCGGCGCCCGCGAGATCGACGCCAAGGGACGCTATGTCTCGCCGGGCTTTGTGGATATCCACGTCCACGGCGGCGGCGGGGAATGGTTCTCCAACCCCTCGCCGGACGCCTTTGAGCAGATCGCCAAGCTCCATTGCCAATACGGCGTGACGGCGCTGCAAGTGACGCCCAGCGCGCTGCCCATGGAGGACCTCACCAAGATCTTTGCGGCCTATCGCCAGTGGCTGGCCGAGGGGCGCACAGGCGGCAGCGAGCTGATCGGCATCCACCTGGAAGGGCCGTTCTTTAACATGGAGCAGCGGGGCGCTCAGCCGCCGCAGTTTATCCGCCCGCCGACCAAAGAGGACGCCAAGGTCTTGCTGGATAACGCGGATGTCATCAAAGAGATGACCATCGCCCCCGAGGTCCCCGGCGCGCTGGAGCTGATCCGCGAGCTGGCCGCCAACGGCATCGTCATGGCCGCGGGGCATACCAACGCCCGCGAGGACGACATGCTCAAGGCCATTGACGCGGGGCTGACCCACGTCACCCACGTCTATTCGGCCATGTCCATGGTGGTGCGCATCGGCCCGTGGCGCGTCCCCGGCGTGCTGGAGGTGGCGTTGACCCACCCCGCGCTGACGCTGGAGATGATCTCGGACGGCTGCCACCTGCCGGCCACGCTGCTCAAGCTGATCACCCGGGCGCGGGGCACCGACCGCATCGCCATCGTCTCGGACGCGCTGCACGCCGCGGGGCTGCCCGAGGGGCTGCGCTTCGACTTTGACGGGCAGGCGGCCATCGTGGACCAGGGCGTGGCGATCATGGCCGACTATACCTGCTTTGTGGGGAGCATCCAGCCGGTGGGACGGATGCTGCGCAACGTGCTCAAGCTCACCGACGTCCCGTTCCTGGAGGTGGTGAACATGGCCACCAGCGTCCCCGCCAAGATCGTCCACGTGGACGACCGCAAGGGCAAGCTGGTCCCGGG
>JAAYEA010000032.1 GCA_012689325.1 Chloroflexota bacterium | reverse complement strand
TACTATACCACCGCCTTTAGCGCCGACATCGCCGGCCTCCTCGGGCCTCGCTCCTGCGCCGAGGTGCGCGTCCCCGTGGAGCGGGACATCTGGGTGCAAAAGTACTTTACCTCGCCCCCCTTCCACCTGGCCCGCGTGGGCGATCCGCTGTCTTTCACCACGGACATGCGGACCCTCGGGCCGGCGGCGATCAGCAGCTTTAGCCTCCACGACTATTTCGTGCCGCAGAGCATCGGCAACCCCGGCGACTGGTGGCTCGACTTCCATTGGGACTTGACGGCCTCGTTCGCGGTGGGCTTTGTGGCCGGCTATCAGCCGACCACCGGCCCCACCGTGGGGACCGCCTACCCGGCGCGCAACTATGCCGTGTGGACCGTCACCTACCCCGATGGGCACAAAATCACCAAGACGGTCAGCGACTTTGTCTATATCATCGAGCAGCCGCCCAGCGACGGGCTGGCCGTGCGCAAGGAGCAGCTATCGCCTCTGCCGGCCGCCGGAGCCACGGTGAGTGACACGGTCGAGTTCCGCCTCACCGTGACCAACGTCGGCGGCGCGCCGCTGCCCATCGCGCCGCTGGTGGACCAATATGACCCGCACTGCCTCCGCTTCGACAGCGCGGTCCCGCCGCCCGATTCGACCGCCATCACCTCCGCCGGCGGGGCCGTGACCTGGAACAACCTGGGCCCGCTCAACCCTGGACAGAGCGCCAGCGTGGTGGTGCGCTTTCACGCCGAGTCGCCCTGCCTCGGCACAATCAACTGTGCCCGGACCGCCGATATGCGGCAAGGCGGCGCCGTGGCCGTGGACTGCCTGCCGCTGGACATCGCCGGCCCCCGGCCCCAACTCGCCATCCAGAAGACCCGGCTGAGCGGCAGCCCCGCGCCGCTGGGGAGCCTGGTCGAGTACCGCATTCACCTGCAAAACACCGGCGGCGCGCCGATCCCCTCGCCGCTGCCTCTGGCCGATCACTATGACGCCGCCTTCCTCGAGTTCGACAGCGCCGTGCCGCCGCCCAGCCATGTCGACCTGCCCGCGGGCGCCCTGACCTGGAACGACGTGGGCCCGCTGGCGCCCGGGCAGGGCAAGGACATCATCGTGCGGCTGCGCGCCATCCGGCCGGGGGGCAATATCCGCAACTGCGCCAGCGCCTCCTTCGCCGTCGCCGGCGTGCCCCAGCCCGCGCAGGATTGCGCGATGGTGGACATCCAGGCGGCCGGCCCCGCGGTGCGCATCCTCAAGGAGCGCGTCCTGCCCGCGGGCGTCGCAGCGCCGGACGCGCCGCCGGCGGCCGTCGGCGAGGCGGTGGCCTTCCGGATCACCGTGCGCAACGTCGGCGGGGTCCCCCTCGCGCCGCTGACCGTGGCCGACCACTATGACCCCGGCTGTCTCGAGTTCGTGACCAGCGACATCCCGCCCACGCACATCCCGGCGCCCGGGCACCTGGTCTGGGAGCTGCCGCCGCTGCCGCCTGCGGCCGAGGTTTCCTGGCAGGTGGTCCTGCGGGCGCTTGGCCCCTGCGGCGAGGTGGCCAACTGCGTCCACGTGACCGGACACGGGCCCCAAGGCGCCGTGACCGAGGACGCCGCCTGCGCGCCCGTGCGCCTGGTCCCGCCCGAGCCGGGGATCCTCGTGGACAAGATGGTCAAGCTGCTGGCGGCGCCGGTGGCTGGGGACGTGGTGCGGTTCCGCCTCCAGGTGCGCAACACCGGCAACACCACGCTGGCCAGCGTGCCGCTGCTGGACCACTTTGACCCCGGGGCCTTCGAGTTCGTCAGCGCGATGCAGGCCCCGGCCACGGTCAACCTGGCGACCGGGCAGGTGGGCTGGGGCAACCTGGGCCCGCTGGCGCCGGGAGAGTCCCGCGCGCTGAGCTTGTTCCTGCGCGTGCGCGACGGCTGCCGGGTGGCCAGCAACTGCGCCGAGAGCCACGCCACGGACCAGTACGGCCGTGCCGTGGAGGGCAGCGATTGCGTCGCCTTCCACATCGGGGGCGAGTGCGAGGTCCACCGGATCTACCTGCCGCTGGTGCTGCGGCAGTACCGAAGGTAGCATTTACGCCGACGTGAAAGGCTGCCGCCCGCAGCCGCCAACCCGACCTGAGCGAGATCGCTAACCCTGCGCTCTGGGGTATCATGTCCTGGAACATCCTCGAGCGCGAGCGAGCTGTCGGCGGCTGCCTGTCTACGCCGGCTCACTGGGCGTATACAGGCAGCCAGATTCTGGCTGAGGCGAGCGGCCAATCATTGTCTGACTCCGCCCAGCGTCGAGCGGGTTCGTCTCCGACCCCCGCCGAGGTAGACCCTGTCTGGCGCGTCCTTGCACTGGTCGGAGCGGCGCAGCCTCTCCCCGCGCCTTTGGCAAAGCAGCAGGGCCTTGTGCTTTCGCCTCCTGGAACACCTCCCTCTCGGCTTTGTCCTGCTTGGCCGCAAGCCTGCCGCGCTGACGCCCCAACCCTATGACACCTTGGGCGCGTGGTCGCGGGAGGCGGCGGGGTTGGCCTGGGGGCAGGCGCGCGCCTTGGCAAGTCATGGCGCCCTACGCTTGCCCCTTCTGGCCTGGGGAGATCTGGCTTTGACGGAACACATATGAGCATATCTTGACGACCGACTCGAAATGGGTTATGATGTTACCTACTGAGACCACCCGCAAGGAGAGCGCGCCGTGAGCCAGGAATACGCCGCCGCCATCGACCAGGGCACCACCGGCACCCGCTTCATGCTCTTCAACCGGCAAGGCGAGGTCGTCGCCTCCAGCTACGAGGAACATCGCCAGATCTATCCGCAGCCTGGCTGGGTCGAGCATGATCCCCTGGAGATCTGGGCCAAGACGCAAGGGGTGATGTCCGGCGCGCTCCAGGCCAGCGGCCTCGCCGCCGCCTCCATCACCGGGTTGGGCATCACCAACCAGCGCGAGACGGCGGTGGTATGGGACGCCGAGACCGGCCAGCCGTTCTGTAACGCCATCGTCTGGCAATGCACCCGCACGCAGGGGATTTGCGAGCAGCTCCTGGCCCAGGGCGCGGAGCCGCTCATCCGCGAGCGAACCGGCCTCGTCGTCGCCACCTATTTCTCCGGCCCCAAGATCAAATGGATCCTGGACAACGTGCCGGGGGTGCGCGCCAAGGCCGAGCGCGGCCAGGCCCTCTTTGGCAACATGGACACCTGGCTTATCTGGAACCTGACCGGCGGGCCCGCGGGCGGCGCCCACGTGACCGATTACACCAACGCCTCCCGCACCATGCTGATGAACCTGCGCACGCTGGATTGGGACGAGGAACTGCTGGCGTTGCTGGGCATCCCTCGGGCCATGCTGCCCGAGATTCGGCCCTCCAGCGATCGCCGTTTCTACGGGACCACAATCAAGGGCGGCCCGCTGGGCGCGGCGGTCCCCGTCTGCGGGGACTTGGGCGACCAACAAGGGGCGCTGGTGGGACAGGCTTGCTTTTCTCCGGGCGAAGCCAAGAACACCTATGGCACCGGCTGCTTCACCTTGCTGAACACGGGACAGGAAATCATCCCGTCCCGGCACGGCTTGTTGACCACCGTGGCCTATGGCATCGACCAGCAAAAGCCGGCCTATGCGCTGGAGGGCTCCATCGCCATCACCGGCGCGGCGGTGCAGTGGCTGCGCGACAACCTGGGGCTGATCCGCACTGCCGCCGAGACCGAAGAGATCGCCCAGTCGGTGCAGGATGCCGGCGGCATCTATTTCGTGCCCGCTTTTTCGGGGCTCTTTGCCCCCCATTGGGACATGTACGCGCGCGGGGCCATCGTGGGGCTCACCCGTTACGTCACCCGCGCCCACATCGTTCGCGCCACGCTGGAGGCGATCTGCTACCAGAGCCGCGAGGTGCTGGAAGCGATGGAGGCCGACGCGGGGATCCCCCTCTCCACGCTCAAGGTGGACGGAGGCGCGGTCAAGAACAGCTTTTTGATGCAGCTCCAGGCCGACATCCTGGGCAAGCCGGTGATCCGCCCGCAGGTGCAAGAGACCACCGCCCTGGGCTCGGCCTATATGGCGGGCCTGGCCACGGGCCTGTGGGATAACCTGGACGATCTGCGCGCCAACTGGAACGTGGACCGCGTCTTTCAGCCAGCTTGGGAAGAGTCCCGGCGAGACGCCGGATATCGCGGCTGGGAGCGCGCGGTCCAGCGCGCCGCCAAATGGATCGAGAGCGACGCCGCTTGACCCGCGCGGCGCCGTATCACGCCTCAAAGGAGAGGACTGTGCCATGCCACCACCCCAGGTTCGCTGGGATCCGCCCGGCGCCCTCAAGGTTGACGAACAGCGATACACGCAGTCGGTGATCGTCCATCCCAAGGGTGTCGATCTGAGCTGGCCCAAACACCAGGGGCGCTCCTTGACTGGCAAGACCATCAAGGCCTGGCTGGAGCGCTACAAGCCCGAGGTCTTGATCATCGGGCTGGGAGCTGGCGGGGCCAAGCTGGCGCTGACCCGCAAAGCCATCGCCCGTCTGGAAGCGGCCAAGGTCGAGTGGCACGCCTTGCCTACCCGGCGCGCCTGCGAGCGATATCAGGAGTTGGGCCAGGAAAAGCGCATCGTGGCGGCCTTGCACCTCGGAGAATAGGGCGCTGGCGCGGCTCAGGCCTGAAAAGACGAGCGTTGATGACCACACTGTCCGTTGACCTGATTGTCCGCCACCCGGAAGGGCTGCACGCCCGTCCGGCGGCGGCCTTTGTGCGGCAGGCCTCCGCTTTCCAAGCCGAGCTCCGCATCCAGAACCTGAGCCGCAATACGGCAGCGCAGAACGCCAAGAGCCTGGTCGCCGTGCTGAGCGCGGCGGCCAATTGCGGCCACCGCGTGCGGCTGACCGCCGGCGGCCCCGATGCGGCCGAGGCCGTGGCCGCCTTGTCGGCCCTGCTTGGCGATCCCGCGGGCCCCGTGGTGGAGGCTGACGATGACTCCCCGCCGCAATAAGGCGGGGCGTATCTGATTTGGTCCGCGGCAACCGCGGGAGGCGGATCGGCCTCTCGGCTAGCAAGCGGTTGCCTGCCTTTCGAGCGCGTTGGGAGGTCAAGATGACCCGCAAGCACCTGGCGATTTGTCTGCTCGCGATGATGGT
This sequence comes from Chloroflexota bacterium, assembly GCA_012689325.1. Lineage (GTDB taxonomy): Bacteria > Chloroflexota > Anaerolineae > JAAYEA01 > JAAYEA01 > JAAYEA01. The sequence goes on along the minus strand of JAAYEA010000032.1, from coordinate 5,086 downwards.
CTGGCTGTTGATCGGCTGCGAGGTTCCCGCGCCGGGAACCCCCCTGCCGACCATCACCCCCTTGCCCACGGCCACCCCTACCGTGACGTCGACCGCGACGGCCACGGTGCCGCCCACCGCGACGCTGGAGCCGCGCAAGCCCTCGCCCGAGCCGACCGCCACGCCCCTGCCGCCCACGGACACGCCCGCGCCCACCGCCACGGCCACGCCCGACTATACCAAGTTGTGGCCTGCTCCGCCGGCCGCTTTTTCCGACTATGCGGAGGCGATCCTGGCCTATCTGAACGAATCGCCGGTGCATATCGTCCGCTTGCGGGCCATGCTCGGCGACTGGCGAGCCATCACCGACCGGCTGGGCGGGATACAAGAGGCAGACGTGGATAGCGACGGCGCGCCGGAATGGATCGTCACCATCGCCGACCCCGCCCCACTCACCCTCACGGTGCCGGGCGAGATGCTCATCCTGGACCGGACGGGCAACACCTACCAGATCATCTATCGCGTCTCCGCCGAGATGGCGAGCCTGCCGGAGAACCTGGCCGTCATTGCTACCCAGGACGTGAATGCCGACGGGCGCATCGAGCTGGCCTATACCACCACCACCTGCGGGGCGCATACCTGCCTCACCGCGGCGCGCGTCCTGGCCTGGGACGGCGCCGCCTTCCAGCCGCTGACCGTCGATCAGATCGAGCTGGCCTATGGCGAGGTCTCGTTCGAGAATCGCGATGGCGACCCCGCGCTGGAGCTCCTGATGCACGGCGGCGTGGTTGGCTCCGTGGGCGCCGGCCCGCAGCGCGCCCGCACCGACGTCTATGACTGGAACGGCAGCCGCTACGAGCTCGAGGAAACCCTGTACGATGCGTCCGATTTCCTCTACTTCAAGGTCCTGGACGCCAACGCCGCCTTCACCATCGGCGACTATACGCGAGCCATCGCCCTCTATCAGGAGGCCATCGACAATCAGGAATTGCGCGCCTGGCGGGATTGGGACAGCGAGGGTCAAAAGGAAAAGGACGACCTGCGCGCGTTCGCCCGCTACCGGCTAATGGTCGTCTATGTGCTGGTGAACGACCTGCCCAACGCCGAGGCCGTGGCCATCCAGATGCAGGATGAGCAGCCGGACCACGTCTATACCCAGGTGTCGCAGATCTTTCTCGACTATTACGTCAAGATGGGCACGGTGCCCGCCGCCTGTCGCGCGGTGACCGCCTTTGCCTTCGAGAACCCCGAGGCGGCCGCCGTCCTGGCCGATTACGGCTATGCCAACCCATCCTTCACCCCGGAAGAGGTCTGCCCCATCGGGCTGAATCGCTGACGTTGCCTTGCGCCAATCCAGGCCCTAGAGATCCGAGAGGTCTTTAGGGCCTTTCATCACAAGGAGAACCCATGTTTACCACCATCGCCTTTATCGGCAGCGGCGCCATGGCCGAGGCTATCATCCACGGCATCCTCGACAAGCGGTTGGTCCAGCCGGGCCAGATCATCGCCAGCGACGTCCGGGCGGAGCGCCTGCGCGAGCTGGAGGGGCGCTACGGCCTGCGCGGCGTGGCCGACAACCGCGAGGCGGTGCGCGCCGCCGATCTCGTCGTGCTCTCGGTCAAGCCCCAGGTCCTGGGGCAAATCCTGGGCGAGACGGGCGGGCTGCTGCGCGAGGGACAGCTCGTTCTCTCTATCGTCGCCGGGGCCAGCGTCCAGACCATCGCCGAGGCGCTGGGGCACGACGCCATCGTGCGCGTCATGCCCAACACCCCCGCCCAGGTGGGCGCCGGCATGTCCGTCTGGACCGCCACCGCCGCCGTGAGCGAGGCGCAGCGGGCGCAGGTCCAGGCCATCCTGGCCGCGCTGGGCGAGGAGATCTATGTGCCGGACGAGCATTACCTGGACATGGCCACCGCCGTCAACGGCTCCGGGCCGGGCTTTTTCTTCCTGATCCTGGAGGGCATGGTGGATGCCGCCGTGCACCTGGGCTTTGCGCGCCCCGTGGCAGAAAAGCTGGTGATCCAAACCGCCCTCGGCTCGGCGCTCTATGCCAAACAATCGGGCAAGCACCTGGCCGAGTTGCGCAACATGGTCACCTCGCCCGGAGGGACCACCGCCGAGGGCCTCTATCAGCTCGAAGAGCGCGGCGTGCGCGCCGCCCTGGATCGGGCCATCTGGGCCGCCTATGAGCGGTCGGTGCGGCTCGGCGAGCTGAGCAAGAGAAAGCCCTGATCCTCACGCTCCGGCTGGCCCCGGTCCCTGACCGCAAGGCGCCAGCGCACACGAAACACCCCCCAGCGCCGGTGACTACCCTATGGGTCCACCGGCGCTTGCGTGCTTGCCGCTCCCCAGTGTCCGCACCCCCTGAGCGCCGCGGGGGCGGCCGTATTGCGCCGGAGCGCAACCTTGGTGGCGCGGGCGCGTATATATAGCACGAACGAGGGACGAGCATGGACGACGAAAAGACCTGGATACAACAAGCCCTGCAGGGCAACAAGGCCGCTTTCGCCCGCCTGATCGAGGCTTATCAGGCGCCGGTGTTCAACTTGGCCTATCGCATCCTCGGCGATCCGGCGGAGGCGGAGGATGCCGCGCAGGAGACTTTTGTCCGGGTCTACACCAGGCTGCGCACCTACGAGCCAGAGCGCAAGTTCTCTTCGTGGATCCTGTCCATCACCTCACACTATTGCATCGACTGCCTTCGCCGGCGCCACGGGAGCCACGTCTCGCTGGATGACGTCTTGGCGCAGCAGGCCTTTGCCGATCCCGGCGCCGGGCCGGAGCGACATGCCTTGCAGCGCGAAAGCCAAGAGAGCGTGCATGCCATGATCGCCCAATTGCCGGCGCCCTACCGCGTGGTCCTGGCGCTGCGCTACTGGCAGGACCTATCCTACGACGAGATGGCCGAGATGCTGGGGACGACGGCCAGCGCCGTCAAGTCCCGGCTACATCGGGCGCGCTGTCTGCTGGCCGAGCAGATGAACGCTCTGGACGCTCCCGCGGGCGCGCAGGCCGCCGAGCCCGAGCCACCAACGATGTCGATTCGTGCCCTGAAACCCGAGAAGGAGGCGGTGCAACATGCGCTGTCTGCAAGCCACTGAGCTCATGTCGCTACAACTCGATCATCTACTGGATGACGCCGCGCGCCGCGAGCTGGACGCGCACCTGAGCGAGTGCGGGTCCTGCCAGCAGACCTGGGCGGCCATGAAGCGCATCTCGTCGCTGCTGGACGCCACGCCGATGGTGGCGCCTGCGCCTGGCTTTGCCGAGCGGGTCAACGCGCGCATCGCCACGCGGCTCGCCAGCCGCCAGGCCCGCAAGCAGCTCGTGACCGGCTATGTCATCCTGGCGGCGGGGGTTCTGCTGCTCTTGGCCTTGCCTCTGACCTTCCTGGCTGGCCCGCTGTCCACCTTGGGCCGCGCCGTGGCCGATCAGCCGGGCATCGTCGGGCAGGGCGTGGGGCTGCTGTCGCGCCTCGGCGCCATCGTGGGCACCTTCCTGGAGGCCTGCTGGCTGCTGCTGCGAACCGTGGTGAACGCGCTGCCCCAGGCCTTCCTGGCAGGGCTGGCCGTGCTAATGGCGGCGCTGGTAGCCGTCTGGGTTCAACTGGTCTGCGGCCGTCCACTGGCCCTCAAGAAGACAGTCGTGGAGTCCTAGTGATCCACAAGGAGAGCAAGATGAAAAGAACCTGGTTAGCTTATCTGTTGGCGTTGTTGGTCGTGTTGGCGATGCCCGCCGTGGCTCTGGCCGATGACGGGAGCGCCGATGGACACTTTGTCTTTGGCGGCAACTATGTGCTCCGCGCGGGCGAGAGCCTCCGCGGCGACCTGGTGATCTTGGGCGGCAACGCCCGACTCGAAGCGGGCAGCACCGTCAACGGCAACATCGTGACCATGGGCGGCTCGGTGGACGTGGCGGGCCAGGTCAGCGGCGACGTCACCATCCTGGGCGGCTCGGTGGACCTGAAGGCCACCGCGGTGGTCAGCGGGCAGGTGATGTCCATCGGGGGCTCCGTGCAGCGCGACCCCGGGGCGCAGGTGCAGGGCGACGTGGTGGAAGGCGATCAGGTGGTGCCGTGGTCCTGGCACGGCCCCATGATGACGCGCAACACGGACAACTGGATGCCCGATGCCCTCGGGTGGATTTTGGGCTCCATCCTGGCGGTGCTGGGCATCATGGCGCTGGCGCTGCTGGCCACCCTGCTGCTGCCGACCCAGACGGAGCAGGTGGTGCGCGTGATCAGCGACGAGCCGGTGCTGAGCCTGGCCGCCGGGCTTCTGACCATCATCATCCTGCCTATCCTGCTGGTGATACTGGTCATCACCTGCATCGGCCCGGTGCTTCTGGGGCTGGCCTTCGCCGTGGCCATGCTCTTCGGCTGGATCGCCGTGGGGCTGACGCTGGGCCGGGCCATCCTGAAAGCCTTCAAGGTCCAGGAGGTCAACGCCCTGGTGGCGGTGCTCATCGGCGTGGTGATCCTCACGCTGCTCTCTCGGGTGCCGTGCATCGGCTGGCTGCTGGGGCTCTTGGCCGCCTCCCTGGGCCTGGGCGCGGTGATCCTGACCCGCTTTGGCACCTCCACCTACCCTTGGCCGCGCATGGACCAGGTGAGCGCCACGGCGGCGGGCGGCCTGCCCACGGCGGTGGACTATACGCCTCCCAGCGTGGCCCGAGCGGTCCCTGAGGCCCAAGAGGCCGCGGAAGCGTCGCTGCCGGACCAAGACAAATCCGGCGAGGATGACGAGCCTGCCGCTCCGGCGGAGTGAGGGTAAATGACCGAACAGCACACGTCTAGCGTGGATATCAACCTCGTGCGACAGTGGGCTATGGAAGCGGGCGAGATCGCTCTCGCCCGCTTTCAGCATGTCCAGCCCTGGCTCAAATCCGGCGACGAGTGGGTCACCGTCGCCGACGGCGAACTCGAGCGGCTCCTGGTGGAACGCATCCGCGCCGCCTACCCAAGCCACCGCATCCTTGGCGAAGAGATGGGCGCGCAGGCGGGGGATGCCGACCAACTCTGGGCCATCGACCCCATCGATGGCACGCGAGCCTTTGTGCAGGGCCTGCCGGTCTGGGGCATCTCCATCGGGCTGCTGGCGCGGCGCCG
>JAAYEA010000031.1 GCA_012689325.1 Chloroflexota bacterium | reverse complement strand
GGCGCCATGCGCATGCTGTTGGAAAGCCACCAGCAGTTCCACATCCTGGACCGCGAGGCCGACTATAGCAAGTACAAGGTGCTGATCGCGCCTGACGTGATCCTCTTTGACACCGAGCTCAAGGAGAAGGTGCAGGCTTATCTCCAGGGTGGCGGCGCCCTGATCCTGAGCTACGAGTCCGGCGTTTCGCCGGACCGCAAGGGGTTTGCCCTGGACGAATTCGGCCTCAAGTACTGGGGCGCTGCCGAGTATGCCCCCAGCTATATGGGGTTCGACAGCGTCGGCGGGGCCATCGCCCAGGATATCGCGCCGCAGGCCCACGTGATCTATGGCCCCGGGACGCGGGTGACCTTGCAGGGCGCCGTCTCGCTGGTCCCCGAGGTGGAACCGTACTTTAACCGCACCTGGGATCACTTTTGCAGCCACCAGCAGACGCCGCCCCGCCGCCAGGGCTCGGCGCCCATGGTCACGCAGAACGGCAAGATCATCTATGTCGCCCGGCCGATCTTTAGCGAGTACCATCGCTACGCCAACCGCGTCTATCGCTTGCTCGTGCGCAACCTCCTGAGCATGCTGTTGCCCGAGCCGATGGTGATCTCCAACGCCCCCACCGGCGCCGAGCTCGCGCTGCTGCGCCAGCCTGCGGCCGCCGACCATCCCGAGCGCCACTTGTGCCACGTGCTCTATTACGTGCCCGAGCAGCGCGGCGTGGAGGTCACCGTGGTGGAGGACGTCGTGCCCCTGCGCGATGTGGAGGTCGGAGTCAAGCTGAACAAGCCCGTCAAGCGCGCCTACCTGGTCCCGCAGCAGACCGAACTGCCCTTCCGGACGGAAGGGAACTATGTCAAGTTGACGATTCCGCAGATCCGCGGCCACCAGATCGTCGCCTTCGAATAGCCCGCGCGAGGCGTCCAGCAACGACAGAGCCCTGAGGCAGAGTGCCCCAGGGCTCTTTGTTTTTGGCGCCTAGCGGCGCGGCGTGGGCGTATAGCTCATCCAGGGAGTTGGCGTCGGCGCGGACGGCGTCGCGGTCCGCGTCGGCAGGGGGATCGTCTGCAGCGGCGTGCGCGTAGGGGTGCGAGTGGGCGACCGCGTGGGGGTAGCTGGCGGCGGGTAAGGCGTATTCCCCGTGGCCGTGGGCGTCTGGGTGGCCCCGCCAAAGACCACCTGCAGCACGTAGGGCTCGGTTCGGCTGCTCCCCCCATAGGAGCGTACCAGCACGTAATAGAGGCCAGCTCGCCGCGGCAGGTGCGTGATGTGCTCGATGCTCCCCACCCTCTCCGACTTGGCCACAAGTTGGCGCTCCCCATCAAAGAGGTACAGGTCATAGTCCGCCGTCTTGGGCCCGTCGAGCAGGTCGACGGTGATGGGATAGTGGACGAGGTGGACCACCAGGTAGTAATAGTCCTCGTCCTGTCGGGTCCAGATATAGGAGCGGTATGTGGCGCCCGAGGCGAGCGGCCCCGCCGCGTGGTCAAAGCTGTCGTTCGGCTCGTAGGTATCCGCCCAGGTGGTGGCTGTCGCCGTTGCGGTCCGCGCGGGGACGGTGGGCGTGTGGGTGGGGGTCGGAGTGCGCGAAGCGGTTCTGGTAGCCGTCGGCGAGGGGGTGGCCGTCGGCGTTGGAGGATCGGCCCGGCTCAGCCGGGGGAGGTAGACCGGCCGCTCTTGCTCCAGGTGCTGGCTATAGACATGGATGCGGTCGCCGGCGGCCAGATAGACGATGGCGGGATCGCCGCTTGTGGCCGCGATGGCGCTCGCCCCCTCCAAGGGGAGGGTGCCAAAGAGCTCGCCGCGCACGTTGTACAGGTGTGTGCCCCCGCTGCTTTCGGAGGCGTAGAGCCATCCGTCGGGGCTGACGCCCAGGCCTGTGACCTCGGACCGCTGGAAGCGCCACTGAAAGAGGTAGACGCCGGAGAGAGAGAAGGCCACCAGGCGAAGGCGCGACTGGTCGGCAGCGTAGAGGAGGCCCGCGGGGCTCAGCGCCGCCCGCACAACAGGGATCGGGCGATCCTGCTCATCGCGCAGGGGAAAGGACCGCAGCGCGGCGCCGCCCGAGTCATAAACGGTGACCCGCGCCGCCTCCGGCTCGCCGAGCACGTAGAACCGGCCCTCGGGGCCCAGGGCGATGTCGCGAAGGCGCGGGTGGGCCCAAAGCCGCGCAAACTCGCCCTCGCGGGTGAAAACCTGCACCCGCTCACTCCCCTGATCCGCCACGTAGACAGCGCCTTGGCCATCCAGCGCCAGCCCCGCAGGGTGGATGAGCTGCCCCGCCGCGCCGCCCGATTCCCCCCACTGGCGAACGGGCTGCCCGCGCAGGTCCAGGACCTGCACCCGCTGGTTGCCCGCCTCGGCCACGTATAACTCGCCCGCGGCCTCGTCCAGCGCCAAGTCGGTGATTTCCCTGAATTGGCCGGGCGCGCTGCCGGACCGCCCCCAGGTCGCCAGGTGCTGAAACCAGACGCGGCGGAGGGGCATTGGGTTGCTGTCCGCTGGCCCCATCTCGACCGGCGCAGGGGTCCAGGGCAGCGCCGCCAGCGGGGGAGCGATCAAGATCAGGGCCAGGGCCGCCACGGCCCATACCGGTTTCCGAAGCATGGTGTGTCCTCGCGACGCGGGTGGCGCAGGGCAACGGTGGTACCTGGCGCGCCACGCCGTCGCGCAACCTTTGATGGGGCAAGTCCAGGGAGGGACGGTGCGCAACATCCGAGTGTGTCGAGACCTGCTGTGCAGGAGAATAGCAGAAACGCGCAACTTTGTCAATTCGATGGTCAGCAGGGAAATAGGGCTCTGCTGCTGCCTGCGAGGCCGCTGGTCACTGGTACCAGTGGCCTATTGAGAACAACATAGCACAAGGTTACACTAGGGGCTAATACGTCGCACTCCGCCCCATAGCGTGATCCAACGGGCTGGAGCGGCGGCAATGGCCAGATGGTGTGCTGCGCGTTCCGTGAGCCCTTGCGGTCCGGGGAGCGCAGGAACCCGTGCCAGCGTCAGGACCGGGCCCAATGCCCAGTATCGTCTTTGGTCGTTATCTTTTGCCGTCCTGCATACCAGGGGACTAGGCAGCGCGGCGCCATTGCTGCAGTGACCTGCAGTAGAGTCGGAGAGGACCACATGTTGACGGTGGTTGTCTGGAATGCCCTTGGCGGCGTGCGGAAACTGCGCCAGGCCAGGACGGCGCTTGCTGCCCTGCTCGCGCTATTGCTTATTGTGCCGAGCCTAGCCGTGCCGCGGGCAGCTTTTGCGAGCGCGCCGTCCGGCTACTCAGAGTACTATATCCCTGGCGGGGAACTCCAGTTGCGCGAGATCTTTCGGGATCTGGACAACGATCCCTCCCTGGCTGCATCCGCCATGCACTGCGTGATCGGGGTGACCGCCTCGGCGGATAACACGACCATCTATTACGATCACTGGGAGGACGGCTACGACCTGGACCTCAACGATCCATCCACCGCGGACGAGACCTTTACGCTGAACCGAGGCCAAGTGCAGCGGTTCGAAAGTGCGAACATCCCAGTCCCTCGCACTGGCACTCCGCCGCCCACCTACTATGATGGCCAGGACCGTCTCTACGCCGCCGGAGGCGCGGTCACGGTGACTCGCTCCAGTTGGCCGGAAGTGACCGGCACGGTTTTTGCATTGTCCTGGGAGATATATCCCACCAAGCCATTCCTCACCGACTATACCATCCCCGTTGGCCAGAACCTGGCGTCAGCGCCCAAGCTCTACGACGATTTCGCTCGCGTCTATGTCATCGTCCAGGCGACCGCCGACGGCACAACGGTTGAGATCAACGACCCCGAGACCGCCGGCGTTGAGGTGAGCACCACGCTCAACAAGGGCGAGGTGACCCAGCTCTACAGCATCTGGGCCGGCACCACGGTGCACGCCAGCGCCCCTGTACAGGCGCAGTTCATCGTGGGCCAGGCCCAAGCAGGCCTTTACTCCGAAGGGCGCAACTATACCGCCGTGCCGGACAGCCTGTGGGATCGGGAATACTATAGCCCGGTCAGCGGGCACTTTTACAGTGGGGCGCAGGGAGCCTATTACGAGACGGATCTCTTTCTCCACAACCCGCATGATGCGCCCTTGACCGTCTTTTACGAGGACAAGTTGGGAACGGGCAGCTTCACCATCGACCCAGGCGATACCCTCAGCTACCGAGATGGCGCGGGACGGTATGTGCCCGCCAACTCGGCGGTACACCTGTGGGCGGCCGAGGTCTTTTGGGGCGTCGGGTCGGTCGGCACCGAGAGCCCGGACTTTGACTGGAGCTTTAGCTTGGTTCCAAGCTTTGCCCTGGAGGAGGAGTACTATTTGGGCTGGGCTCCGGGCACGTCCGACACGGTTCCGACCAACAACGGCTCGCCCGCTTTTGTCACACCCAGCCAGGACGGCACCCGCGTCTATGTTGACTTGAGCCCGACCGACGGTACGGCGGACCGGACCTATACCCTGAATCGGCTCGATTGCCAGAAGGTGTTCGACCCCGACAACGACAACACTGGCATGAATATCTGGGCCAGCGGGCCGGTAGCGGTGGCTTGGGGCGAGGATCCCGCCACTGCCGGCCTGAGCACGCCCTACCTGGACCTGGGCTATACAACGCTGCCCATGCGCGAGGAGTGGTTGGATCGGGTGCTCGCCCTGGACAAGACCGCGGACCCCGAAGTGGTGCTACCTGGGGCTGGGCAAACGACCACCTTTGCCCTCGTGACGCGCACCTTCGACTGGGCGACCGATGATGTGGATGTGATAGATACCCTCCCGGACGGCTGGGCATACGTGGACGACAGCACCACCATCACCTTTCCAGACCACAGCTCCGTCAGCGGCCCTGACGCGGATCCGGCCATCTCTGGACAGATCCTCACTTGGAATCTGGACGCAGACCTGGCCGCCGACCAGGCGCTGACCATCGCTTTCCAGGCCATCACCACCGGTACCCTGGCGGACGGCTTTAGCAGGAATGAGGCGGTTGCCACAGGATACCGGGGCGTCGCGCCGAACCGGCAGACCTTCTCCGCGCGCGATGACGCCTTTGTCTATGTCTCCGGCCTCAGCATCGACAAGAGTTCGGGTGCCTCTGGCGCCACCGTCGAGGCCGGAGATACCATCGAGTACACCATCGTCGTGGGCAACCCCAGCCCGTTGGTGACTTCTCACGACCTCGTCATCCGAGACTGGGCGCCTGAGCACACCACCTACGTGGCTGGCAGCAGCCGCGTCACCGGGTACCGCACCACCACGCAGTCCTGGACGGTCGCCGACAACTTTAACGCCACCCCTTACGCCTACACCAACAACACGGGCACGCAGAACTGGGCCGCCGCCTGGATCGAGGGCGGCGAGAACGACGGGCCGTCAGCGGGGAGCATCCGGGTCATTGGCGGCAGGCTGCAAATGACCACCAGCGGGCGCAACCTCCGTCGCACGGCGAACCTGACGGGGGCGCTGAGCGCCACCCTGGCGTTCGACTATACCACGTCGGGCAACCTCGAAGACGGGGACACTGTGGCCGCCGAGATGTCCTCCGACGGGGGCGCCAACTGGACTCCCGTCTGGACATTGGCCAACGATGCCACCGGGTCATTCTCTGGTAACGTGAGCGGCTTTATCTCGGGCGCCACCGTCGTGCGGTTCCGCCTCTCGGCCGGATACGGCAGCAACGAGTATCTGTTCATCGACAACGTGCGGATCAGCTACGAGGTTGTTTCTGGCCGAGAGGCCCTCACCGGCGCCCCGGCTGGGGATCTGCCCGACCTGGTTGCGGCCGCAGAGCACTTGGAGTTGGAGCCAGGAGAGCAAATGGTCGTCACCTTCAGTGTGCTGGTAAACGACCCGTTGCCTCCAGATGCGACGAGCATCATCAACACAGCCCAGGCGAACAGCACGGAGTACCCGATCGTGATCCGCGATACGGTCATTGACCCTGCGCGGCCTGACCCCACGGCGGTGACACTGCTCGCCTTCGGCGCGGCGCCCGCTCCCGGCGGCCTGCTCATCTCCTGGCAGACCGCCACCGAGATCGATAACCTGGGCTTTAACCTCTATCGCGGCCAGGGCGGGGCGCCCGTCCGGATCAACACCGATTTGGTGCCAGCCCAGGCGCCAGGCAGCCCCATGGGCGCACGCTACGAGTACCTGGACGCGGACGTGGCCCCTGGCTCGGCCTACAACTATTGGCTGGAGGCCATCGACATCCTGGGCGGGTCCGACTGGCACGGCCCCATCGCCGCCGAAACCGCCTCGCTGCCGCCCGAGGTTCGCCTGGTCGGCCGAAAACAGTACGCTGTCCAGGCGAACAAGCTAGTCCGGCTGCGCACCTCCGCCAGCGGCATGGGCCTGCGAGAGGTCTACCTGGCCATGGCTGATACGCCCGAGGCGATCCCCACCAGCCCCCAGGCCCGCTACAGCCTCGTCACCGGCCTTGTGGACGCCTGGACCGGCGAGCGCTGGAATGCGCCTCAACAGCCGGGCGGCTCGACCCGGGCCCAGTCACCCTACATGGCTGTCAGGATGGACGAGTTCGCCGCCGCCTGGCTGGATGACGGCGCTCTGGAGATCAAGTGGCCCGTCCTGTTCAAGCTGCCGACCATCGGCGCGCACCGCATCTACCTGCGCGCGGTGGACGCCTCCGGCGCCGACTCGGGCTGGGTGGATGTGGCTCAACTGGTAGTCAGATAGGCTCGTCGCCAGCTTGGCGCTGATCGCGCAGAATGACCGCGCCCCCGGGGACCGCTCCTGGGGGCGCGGCGCGCTCTAGAGCACCAGCACCCACATGGGGCGCTCGCCCAGGGGATAGGTCTCCAGTGGCGCCAACCGCCCCGAGTCCATGACGCGATAGGCGGCCACGCGCCCCGAGCCCTGCCCCGCGGCATAGAGGAAGCGCCCGCCGGGGTCCAGGCCAAAGACCCGGGGCGTGGGCTCGGCGGGCTGCTGGCCGAGCGAGGTCAGCGCCCCCGTCGTCGGGTCGATGGCGTAGCAAGCGATGCTATCGTGCCCGCGGTTGGAGACGTACACCGCTCGCCCGTCGTGGCGGATGTGGATCTGCGCGCAGGTGTTCTTGCCCGCGAAGCCAGGAGGCAGCGTGGGCAGCGTCTGAAACGGCGACAGCGTCCCCGCGGCGCGGTCCAGGCGGTAGGCGGTGATGCTGCAGCCCTGCTCGTTGGAAAAGTAGAGCACATCCAGGGTCGGGTGATAGCCATAGTGGCGCGGCCCCTCACCCGCCGGCGGCTGGACGCGCGGGGTGGCGTTCGGGGTCAGCGTGCCCCTTTCGGGGTCGAAGCGGAACTGCAGGATCATGTTGGAGGGCTCCACGTGCGGGACAAAGACCAGCCGGTTCGTGCGGTCGGTCATGATGCAGTGGGCCTTGGGCGCCGTGGCCAGCCACTCGATTGGCTCGCTCCCCAAAGCGCCGTCCGCCCCGATGGGGTGCACCGCCACGCGCCCCGCCCCATAGTAGGCGGACATCAGGAAGCGCCCTGTGCGATCGGTGCGAACGTAACAGGGGTCCGACCCCAGGGGTATCTGGCTGAGCAGGGTCAGCCCGCCGTCCCGCTCGATGCGGTAGCTGGCCATCTGGTTGACGGCGCGCAATCCGACGAATAGCCAGCGCCGCTGTGGGTCGGTGGCCAGCGGCGACGGCGCCCCAGCGGCCAGGACGTCCCGGCGATTCTCCAGCCGGCCGGTCTCGGCATCCACGTCATGGATGACGATGCGGTCGTCGCCAGCGGCGGTCATGTAGGCGCGATAGGTCATCTTGTCCCTCCCCCTGCTCGTTTGCCGCCCGCGCGGCGGCGCAGTATAATCCCCAATCGTGAGCCAATCATAGGCCACCTGGGCCATCCGCGCAACCCTGCCCGTTTCGCTTTCCACAGAGCGGCGTATCATCATTGTATGGAGGGACACAAGATGAGCTGGATGCGCTTCACCGAGAGCATCGCTACCGCCGAGAGCCCCGAAGCGGCAGCGCAACGTCTCCACGAGTACCTTACCCAGATCGGCTACAAGCGCAGCGGCGAGGGGCCGGCGTTGCGCTACGGACGAGGGTCGGCCCTTGGCTCGCTGACCAGTTTTTCGCCCAAGCGCTGGCAAGCCACGGTTCAGGCCGAGATCACGCCGGGGGACGGCGGCCCCACCACCGCGCGCGTCGACCTGAACGTCAACACCACCGGCCAGATGGTCATCGCTCGGGAGCGCCGCTTCTGGCAGGAAGAGTTCGACGCCATGCTGGTGGCGGCGGGAGGAGCGCAGGCGACCGTCGCCCGCGAGCCGTTGAGCCTGGCGGAAGCCTCGCTGCTCCGCGAGCAGTCCGAAGCCAGCGCCAAGTTCGCCAGCGGCGCGGGCTGGTTCTTCTGGATCGCTGGCCTCTCGCTGATCAATTCGATCATCTCGCTCACCGGCGCGACGTGGACCTTCTTTCTCGGCCTGGGCATCACGCAGTTCGTTGACGCGCTGGCCGCCTACCTGGTGGAGGGAGCCGAGGGCAACGTCGTGCTGATCGTCAAGGGTGTCGGTTTCGCCATCGCGCTGGTGATCGCAGGCCTGTTCATCTTAGTCGGCGTCCTGGCGCGGCGGCGCGCCAGGTGGGCCTACATCTTGGGCATGGTGCTCTATGCACTCGATGCCCTGTTGTTCATCTGGTTCCAGGATTATTGGAGCGTCGGCTTTCACGCGCTCGTGTTGTTCTGGCTCTATCAGGGGCTGGCCGCGCTGGGCAAGGTCCGCGAGATGGAAGCCAAGCTCGCGCCGCAGCCGCCCGCCGCCTAGCCCCACAACCTACCATCTTGGAGAGAGGGAATGATCAGCAAACTCGCCGAACTACACCACCAAGTCGCCTTCGGCCGCTCCGGCGGCAAGATCATCTGGCAGCCGCGCATCGGCTGTTGGTACACGGATAAGCGCTTCGCCGGAGAGCCGTTGCCCGCCCCCTACACCGGCATGACCGTGCCCGAGATCTATCGCTCCCTGGGCTGCTCGGCCCGGCTGTACGAGTTTAACAATTGTTATGTCAAAGTCGAGCATCCCTCCGTCCGCTTCTGGGAGCGCGACCTGGACGAGACCCACGTGGAGAGCATCATCGAGACGCCGGTGGGACGCCAGACCGAGATCGTCCGCAAGACCAGCAGCTCGGCCCGGCGCATCCGCGAAAAGTGGTACATCGAGACCGAGGAGGACTTTCGCATCGCCGCCTGGCGGGCGGAGAACACCACCTGGCGCTGGGACCAGGACCGCTACGACCAGTTGGTCCGCGACGTCGGCGACCTGGGCGCGCCCACCATGTACCTGCCCCGCATGAATATCCAGAGCCTCTACATCAACGACATGGGCGTGCAGGAGGCGATCTATGCCACCTACGACTGGCCCGACGCCGTGGCAGCCTACTTTGCCGCGCTGGACGATTGCCACGACCGCATGATCGACGTGATCAACGCCTCTCCCATCGACATCATCTGCTTTGGCGACAATGTCCACTCTGGGACGCTGCCGCCCGCGCTGTTCAAGCGCTATTACCTCCCCTCCTGCCAGCGCCGCTGCGAGCGGCTGCACGCCGGGAACAAGTGGGTCATCGCCCACTGGGACGGCGACACCGGCCCCCTGCTGCCCCTGGCCAAGGAGACCGGCCTGGACGGCATCGAAGCGATCACCCCCTGGCCGCAGGGCGATGTGACGCTGGAACAAATGAAGGCGGGGCTGGGCGACGAGCTGTTCCTGGTGGATGGCCTGCCAGCGATCTATTTCGACGACACGTTCAGCGTGGAGACGCTGGTGGACTGCACCCGCCGCCTGATCGAGATGTTCGCGCCCAAGCTGGTGCTGGGCATCTCGGACGAGATCTCGAGCACCGGCGACATCGAGCGGGTACGCGTGGTGGGCCAGATCGTGGACGAGTATAACGCGCGGTTCGATTAGGAGGTGGTCCGATGCGCAGGCTCTACCTGGTCTTCGCCCTCGCCGGCCTGATCCTGCCCTTCGCCGTCTTTGCGCCCTACACCCAGCAGCACGGCCTGGACCTGGCGCGGATCGTGGATGAGGCGCTGGCCACCGAGATGTCGCGCTTCATCGCCGCCGACCTGTTCATCGCCCTGCTGGCCTTTTGGGTTTACGTCTATCGCGAGAGCAAGCGCCGCGGCTACCGCTGGTGGTGGCTCTTCATCCTCGCCACGGCGGGGATCGGGTTTTCCTTCGCGGTGCCCGCCTTTTTCTACGTGCGCGAGGGGTGGCTGAGCCAAGCTCGCCCACAGGGCAAGAATGAGGTACATTCCGCCGAGACCATGTAGCTATCCGGAGGACCAACCCATGCGAGACAAGATATTGGCTGCCCTCAAGGGCAGCAAAGCCGACTACACTGAGATCCGGCTGGAGGAGCGAGAAGCCACCACCGTGGCCTATCGCGGCAAGGACCTGGAGTCCGCCGACGCCGCGGTAGACGCGGGAGGCATCGTGCGCTGCCTGGTGCGCGACGGCGGCTGGGGCGTGGCCACCTTCAACGACCGCAGCGACCTAGCGGCCAAGGTGGAGCTGGCCTACCAGTGCGCCAAGGTGGTGCCTGCCAGCGAGCCCATCCCCCTGGCCGAGGTCCCTGCCGTCCAGGACTCCATCGTCGCCAGCATCGCGCGCGACTTTCGCGGCGTCCCCCTGGCGGACAAGAAGGCGCTGGCCCAGGGCTATAACGACATCCTGCTCCGCCACGACCCGCGGATCGTGGACACGCGCTGTATCTATCGCGACACCTTTAGCCGCGTCACCCTGGCCACCTCGGAGGGAAGCTACATCGAGGAGGAGCGGCCCCTGGTGACGGTCTATTTCACCGCCATCGCCCGTGAGGGGGCCAACGTGCAGACCGCCACCGAGGCCCGTTCCGCCCAGCGCGGCTTTGACTTTGTTCTGGGCCGCGAGGAGCTGGCGCAAGCCGCCGCCCAGCGCGCCGTGGACCTGCTGAGCGCTGAAAGCGTCGCCGGCGGCAAGTACCCGGTGGTGCTCAACCCTCGGCTGGCGGGCGTGTTCATCCACGAGGCCTTTGGCCACCTCTCCGAGTCCGATTTCGTCTATGAGAACCCGCGGGCGCAAGAGATGATGGTGCTGGGGCGTCGCTTTGGCCAGGACCTCCTCACCGTCTTTGACGATGGCTCGCTCCCCGGCCTGCGCGGCACCCACAAGTACGACGACGAGGGCGTGCGCACCCGCCGCAACGACCTCATCCGCAACGGCATCTTGGTGGGGCGGCTGCACTCCCGCGAGACGGCGGCCAAGATGGACGAGCCGGTGACTGGCTCCGCTCGCGCCTCGGGCTATCGCTTCATCCCCATCGTGCGCATGAACAACACCGCCATCGCCGGCGGCGACACCTCCTTCGCGGACATGATCAAGGGCATCAAGCTGGGCGTCTACGCCTGCGACATGTACGGCGGGCAGACGGCGCTGGAGAACTTTTCCTTCAGTTCGGCCTATGCCTACATGATCCGCGACGGCGCCATCGCCGAGATGGTCAAGGACGTGATCCTAGCGGGCAACCTCTTTACCACGCTGGAGAGCATCGACGCCGTCGGGGACGATTTCGTCTGGTCCGAGGCCGGCGGCATGTGCGG
>JAAYEA010000274.1 GCA_012689325.1 Chloroflexota bacterium | reverse complement strand
GGCAGCGGCTGCCCCTTCACGGTCAAGACGTAGGCCTCGGCCCCCCGGCCGATCTTGGCGGCGGCCGCGGCCGGCCCCTCCGCCAGCAGATCGCCCAGCCCCTCCCGCTCGCCGATCCGCCGCACCAGCTCCACCATGGCGGCGGCGTGGCCAAAGCGCAGCGCCAGCCCGCCCGTCTCCTCGTCCGTCAGCAGGCCGTTCTCGTAGCACTCCATGGCGAACGAGACCGACATCCCCGTGGAGATGGTGTCCAGCCCATAGGCGCCGCAGAGCTCGTTGGCCTTGGCGATGGCGCGCAGGTCATCCACGCCGCAGTTGGAACCCAGGGCGGCGATGGTCTCGTACTCGGGGCCGCCATAGCCGGGGTCCACCGTATAGTCGGCGTCGTCCACCTTGACCACGCGCTTGCAGCGGATGGGGCAGGCGAAGCAGCCTCCGGTATCCACCAGGACGGTGTCGCGCATCGCCTCGCCGCTGATCCGCTCCGCGCCCTCGAATTGCCCGTCCTGAAAGTTGCGCGTGGGCAGCACCCCGCGCGGGTTCAGGTCCAGCACGTCGCCGGGCGTGCCCAGCTCGTGGCGGCGCTGCGCCTTTTCGGCCCAATGGTCGCGCATCCAGGTCGCCAGCGCCTTGACCCCCTCGGGCTTGGCCAGGGGGATCGGCGTGCGCCCCAGGGCCGCCACCGCCTTGAGCCCCTTCGCGCCCATCACCGCGCCCAGCCCGCAGCGCCCCGCCGCGTGCTTGACGTCATGCATGATGCAAGCATATCGGGCCAGCCGCTCCCCGCCCGGCCCGATCAGCGCCAGCCGCGCCCGCGGCTCGCCCAGCTCCCGGCGGATCGCCTCCTGGCAATCCAGCGTGAGCGAGCCCCAGAGGTGCTCCGCGGGACGCAACTCCGCCTGCCCGTCGTGCAGCCAGAGATAGACGGGCGCGGGCGCTTGCCCGTGGATGACCACCGCGTCGAACCCGGCGCGGCGCATCTCGGCGCCGAAAAAGCCGCCGGCGTCGGCCTCGCCATAGCCGCGGGTCAGCGGCGACTTGGCCCCCACATGGCTCCGCCCCGACCCGGCGATGGGCACGCCGGTGAGCAAGCCCCCGGCAAAGACCAGCCGGTTCTCCGGCCCCAGCGGATCGGCGCCCTGCGGCACCTCTTTCATCAGGTAATAGGCGATGATGCCGTTGCCGCCCAGGTAGCGCCGGTAAAAGGCCGGCGTCGGGTGCTCCACCTCCAGCGCGCCGGTGGTCAGGTCGACCTTCAGGATGTTGCCGGTATAGCCGTTGAGCGCAGGTGCTCCCGTGGTCATGCCCCTCCCTTGTCCCCCGCCAGCCACTCCCGCACCGGCCCGGCGGGGCACTTGGCGGGATCGCTATACCACTTGCAGCGGCCGCATTCCAGGCAGCGCACCTGCCCCGCGCCCTCAGCGGCATGGCGCGCCCATTCCGGATCGGCCAGTTGCCCCCGCCCCACGGCGACGAAATCGGCCAGCCCGGCCTCCAGCACGTCCTCCGCCTGCTCCGGCGTCAGGATGCCATAGACGGCGATGACCGGCACACCCGTCCGCTTGCGGACCTCCCCGGCGGCATAGACCCGCCAGTTGTAGGGAAACCCCTCCGGCGGCTGCGGCGACGAGCCATCGCCGATCCCGTTCGAGATGTGCAGCAGCTCGACGCCCAACTGGGTCAAGCGCTCGGCGGCATAGAGGCCGTCCTCCAGCGCGGGCTCGTTGACGCCCAGTCGGCAACCCAGGATGAAGCGGTCGTCCGGCAGCGGCCGCAGGCCCTCCACCACCTCGCCGGCGAAGCGCAGCCGCCGGTCCAGATCGCCGCCGTAGGCGTCGTCGCGCCGGTTGGCCAGCGGCGAGAGGAACTGGCTCAGCAGGTAGCCGTGCGCGCCGTGCACCTCAACGCCGTCCAGCCCCGCCTCCTTGGCCCGCCGCGCCGCCGCCACGAACGCCTCGCGAATCCCGGCCATGGCCTCCAGCGACAGGTTGGTGACGCTTCGCTCGGCGGTGCGCCGGTTGCCGGCGTGGTGGATCTGCACCAGCACCGTGGCGCCGTGGGCGTGGCACGCCTCGGCCAGCCGCCGAAAGCCGGCGATCTGCCCGTCCTCCCACAGCCCGAGCTGGTTATCGGAGAGCTTGGCGTCCGGCAGCACGCACGTCGCCTCGACGATGATCAGCCCGGTCCCGGCCCGCGCGAT
>JAAYEA010000273.1 GCA_012689325.1 Chloroflexota bacterium | reverse complement strand
GGGCCTGCCGCCAGGTCGGCATAGAGCGTCGGCCACTGCTCCAGCCAATGCCCTGCGAGGTCAAACACCTGGACGCGCCGAGCATCCGTCACGTACACGCGGCCGGACGCGTCCACCGTGATCTCCTTGGGCCCCTCGAACTGCCCCGGCCCGCTCCCCGCGCTTCCCCAACTGCGGCCATACTCGCCCACGCTGGAAAAGACTTGCACCCGGTTGTTGCCCGTATCGGCGACGAACACGCGGCCATCCGGCAACACGGCCAGCCCCTGCGCCGCGCTGAGCTGGCCTGGCCCGCTCCCGACCGCCCCCCACGAGCGCAGCAGCTCGCCGGCTGAGCCCTGCACCTGCACGCGGCTGCCCTCCAGGTTCAGGCTATAGAGGTTGCCATCGGGCCCGGGCGCCATTGCGCGGGCCCCGCCGAACCCTCCGCCCTCCTCTCTGGGCCATAGGGCGATCTCGCCTCCCTGCGGGATGACCCGCGCCAGCCGGTGATTGCCGCTATCCACCACCCAGGCGCCCCCATCCGACGACGGAGCCGCCCCGCGCGGGCGCACCAGCCCCCCGTTGTCTCCTCGCCACTCCCAGAGGAACCGGCCTTGGCGATCCCAGACCTGCAAACGGCTGTTGTCGGTGTCGGCGATATACATGGCGTTGGCGGAAAGCGCCACGCCCGAGGGCTGGTGCAATCTGCCCGGCTCCGTGCCCAGCCCACCATATTGAGAGGCGTAGAGGCCATCGCCGGTGAAGACCTGGATGCGGTTGTTCCCGCTATCGGCCACGTAGAGGAGGCCGTCCGCCGCGGCCAGCCCGCGGGGCGCGCGCAACAGGCCGTTGGCCGACCCTTCCCCGCCCCAGGCGCCACGAAAAGCCCCCGCCAGGCTGAACGCCACAATACGGTGAGTGCTGCTATCGCTGACGTAGACAAGCCCGCCATCGACCGCGATGCCCCAGGGCATGGACAGGCGTCCCAGCCCGCTCACACCCCAGTTGGCCACATGGACGCCATCCAGCGTAAAAGCCTGCACGCGACGATTGCCCGTGTCCGCCACCAGGACGCGATCCTGCGTCACGGCGATGCCCTCGGGGAACCAGAACTCGCCTGGCCCACCGCCGGGCGTGCCCCACTCGCGCACCAACTGCCACGCAGCGTCATAAACTCGGATGCGGTGGTTGCCCGTGTCCGCCAGGTAGAATGCCCCTCCCGTCGAGATCAGGCAGCCCGGGTCGTTGATCGCATCCGGCTCGGTGGCTTGCGGCGCCCATGACTCGACGAAGCCATAGTCCGGCGCAGGCGTGGGGGTGCTTGTGGGCAAGGGGCCAGGGGTCAGGGGCGACTGGCCCTGAGGGGCGGAAGAGACCGTGAGGCTGGGCGAGATGGCCAGCCCGATGGAGAGCAGAGCGGCGCACACCGCCACAAGCAGCGTGCCGAGGGTGCGCCCAGCCGGGTGCAGCATCGTGAAGTGATCCTCCAATGACAGGCGTATCGCGATGGTCCGCCGGAAAGGCCTGCGCCGGGGGCGCGGCGCTCAGGTCGAAAAAGGCTCGGCAGAACTCAGCGGGTCAAAAGGCCATACAGGCCCGGGCGTCGGTCGGCCAACAGGGGCACGCGCTTGCGCTGAGCCAGCAGGTCTTGGCCTTTGAGCACCGCGTGGATGATCCCCTCCTGCTCGGGTTTGGCCTCTGCCAGCACATTGCCCTTGGGGCCCACGATCATGCTCAGGCCGTAGCAGCGCAACACCGGGTCATAGCTGATGATGTCGGCACCGGCGACGAACATGCTGTTATCCAGCGCGCGGGCGCGCAAGGCGAGCTTCCACTCATCCCCAGGCCCCAGCCAAGCCGTGGACACCAGGCCGACGTCCGTCCCAGAGAGGGCCAGCAGGCGCGCCAGCTCGGGAAAGCGGGTGTCGTAGCAGATCCATCCGCCGCAGCGCACGTCGCCCAGGTCAAAGGTGGTAGCGCGAGCTCCCGGCTTGGCCCACAACTTTTCCGTGGCCCACAGGTGCATCTTGCGGTAGACTCCTGCCACGCTCCCCTCACGGTCGAGCACGGCGAGGCTGTTATGGAGCGCCCCTTCCCCCTCGTCCACCTCGGCGAACCCGAAGGCGATGGCGATGCCCAGCTTGCGCGCCGCCGCGCCCAGGGACTCCACCGACGGCCCCGTGAGCGGCTCGGCCAGCGGACGGATTTGCTCAGGCTCGAGATAGCCCGTGACCACGAGCTCGGGGAACAAGATTAGCTCGCAGCCCACGGCCCGCGCCTCGGTGGCCTGCCGGATCATCTGCGCGACGTTCTTAGCCTTGTCGCCAGGCTCTGGGGCGAACTGCCCGCAAGCGATGTGTAGGTCCCGCATGGGCGTGCCTCCCTCCGCACGAAGACGCTAGCTAATAGGCCGAGTATAACACACCTTCGCTGCCCCGGCAAGAGCCGCCTCTGAACCGACTTGGTGGGCGGGCGAGCCTGGGTATAATGGACAGTACTTCGGTCGGAGCGCGCCACATGCAATCTGAGCATCGTCGGGTCAGCGAACGCTGGACGCTGATTGCCATCCTCGTCCTGGCGGCGATCTTGCGCCTGGGCTGGCCCGGCATCACCGAGTTCAAGAAGGACGAGGCGCATATCGCCCAGATGGCGCTGGACCTGGCCGGGGGGCGCGCCTTTCCGCTGCACGGTATCGAGACCTCGGTAGGGCTCCCCAAAGCGCCGCTCAGCATCTGGATCTATGCGCTTCCCTTCCGCCTCTCCTCCAACCCGCTTTCCGGGGTGCTGTTCACGGGCGCGCTGAACGTGCTGGCCGTGGCCCTCTGCTGGTGGCTGGCCCGCCGGTACTGGGGCGCCCGGGCCGCCTGGATCGCCGCGTTGCTCTACGCCACCAGCCCGTGGGCCGTCTTTTACTCCCGCAAGATCTGGGAGCCCAACCTGATGTCGCCACTGGTCCTCGTCTACGCGGCCGCCGGGCTGCTGGGCTTCCTGGAAGGCAAGCGCTGGGCTCAGGCCGCGCACGTGCTCCTGCTGGTGCTGATCGTCCAGCTCCACTACCATGCCGTGCTGGTCGCGCCCCTGACGCCGATCCTGCTCGTCCTCTATCGCCGCCGCGTCCACCTTCCTGCCCTGCTGGCCGGCGCCGGGTTGGGGGCACTAACCGCGTTGCCGTTCTTGTGGCATGTCCTGGGGCAGCAGAGCGGCGTCTCGCCAGGTCTCGCCGCCTTTCTCTCTCGCCCCGCGGCGCTGGATTCCGCGTCGCTCAAGATGTGGTGGATGCTGGTGACCGGCGCCGATATCCACTCGTTGGCGGGCGACCCAACGTACCTCGAATTCCTGCGTCGCGTCCCAGGCTTGAGCCTGCCGCAGGCGCTCACCGGAGTGCTGGCAATTGCCGCAGTAGCCTGGGGCCTATGGCGCGGGCTGCGCAGGCGGGACGACCGCGCCGCAGG
This sequence comes from Chloroflexota bacterium, assembly GCA_012689325.1. Taxonomy (GTDB): domain Bacteria; phylum Chloroflexota; class Anaerolineae; order JAAYEA01; family JAAYEA01; genus JAAYEA01. Next base: position 32,375 of record JAAYEA010000273.1, on the reverse strand, counting down.
GGCGGCGGCCGTCGTGGCCATCTGGTCCATCCTGCCGATCCTGGTTATGCTGCGACACTCTACCGAGCTCTATCCGCACTATTTCACCTCGCTGCTGCCTGCGCCGTTCCTGGCGGTCGGTTGGCTGCTCTCCAAGGCGCCTGAGGCGACCGCTGGCCGCGGCTCGGCCGGACGAGCGGCCAGGAGCGCATGGCGGTTGGCCGCTCCCCTGGTGGTCGCCATCTCCTTGGCCCAGGCTGCTGCGTTCGGAGTCCTGCTCGACGTCATCGGCCGCCAAGCCACGCCCGGTGGGTTCGGCGTCCCGCTCCGCGTGCTGCTGGAGACCCGCCGGCAGGCCCGGGACTGGGGGGACCTCGTCGTCGTGGTCAGCCCCGGCGACGATCCCCGCACGGCCGAGTGGGTCGCGGTCTATGATGTGCTGTTGCGGGGCCTGCCTCATCGCTTCGTAGACGGCCGCCATGCCGCGCTCTTTCCCGCCAGCCCCGCCACGGTCCTGGTCACGCCCGGCGCGGAGGCGGCCGTGGCCACCTACGCCAGCGCCGGCCTGTGGCGCGCGGGGGCGTTGATCCCGGCGCGAGCCGGCGAGGAACCTTTCCGGCTGGCGCGCTGGGATGGGCAATCGTGGCCCGTGTGGGAGGAGATCCCTGGGCCACGCGCGCTGGCAAACGGCGCTGAGCTGATCGGCTATGGCCAAGAGCAGCTGGCGCAGCCCGGCCAATCGCTGGCCTGGTGGATTGTCTGGCGCGTCTGGAAGGTCTCTGCCAACCCGGGGGCCGCCTACCAACTCTACGCGCACCTGCTGGATGCCGGAGGCCAGCGCGTGGCGCAGGTGGACAGTCCCACCACCCCCGTCAACGACTGGCAGGCGGGCGACGTGGTGGTGCAACGCTTTCGCTTCGGGCTACCCGCGCGAGCAGTGGGCCCATTCGCCATGCGCGTGGGCATGTACGAGTACCCCTCGCTGCGCGCCCAGCCGGTGCTGGACCAGGCCGCTAACCCCTTCGCCGATGACTTGACCATCGGCCCCTTGCGCTGACCCGCGCCCCCGTCCCGCCCACTGCCTTGGTCAGGCGATCCTTCGCGGGCGGATCGCGGTTCCACCTTGCCCCCTTTCGTCGCCTGCCGTATAATGCGGCTGAGCGGCTTGATGAGCGAAAGGAGGCCGATATGAGGCGCTCTCTGGGAGCGGGAACGATCGCCTATCCCACCCCCGTTTTTATCGTGGGTACCTATGACGCCCGCGGGATGCCCAATATCATGGCGGCGGCCTGGGGAGGCATCTGCTGCTCGCGGCCGCCGTGCATCGCCGTGGCCCTGCGCAAGGCCACCTATACCTATGGCAACATCGTCGCCCGCCGGGCCTTTACCATCAGCATCCCTGATGAGGGCCACGTCGTCGAGGCCGACTATGCCGGCGTCGTCAGCGGGGCCAAGGAGGACAAGTTCGCCGCGGCCGGGTTGACCGCGGTTCGCAGCGAGCTGGTGGACGCCCCCTACGTCGGCGAGTTCCCGCTGGCGCTGGAGTGCAAGCTCGTGCAGGCCATCGAGCTGGGCCTACACACTCAGTTCGTTGGGGAGATCATTGATGTCAAGGCGGACGAGTCCATGCTGAATGCGGACGGCCGCCCAGACGTCGCCAAGATCAGGCCGTTCATGTTCGACCCCGGGACGAGCGCATACTATGGGATCTCGCGCCTCCTCGGCAAGGCCTTCGCCGTCGGCCGCAAGCTCGTCAAGAACCAGGGCGGTTCTTGACCAGATCAAAGGAGATAGCATGGACGCAAAAAAGTACCAGACCATCGGACAGCAGTTCGGCCGCCGCTCCTGGGCGGAGCCCTGGAAGATCAAAATGGTGGAGCCGATCCGCCTGGCTTCGGCGGAGGAGCGCAGGCAGGCGATGGAGGGGGCCTTCTCCAACACCTTCTTGCTGCGCTCCGAGGACGTCTACATCGACCTGCTCACCGACAGCGGCACCAATGCCATGAGCGACCGACAGTGGGCGGGGCTCATGCTGGGCGACGAGGCCTATGCGGGCAGCCGCAACTTTTACCACCTGGAAGCGGCGATGCAGACCTACTATGGCTACAAGTACCTGGTCCCCACGCACCAGGGCCGTGGCGCGGAACATATCCTCAGCCAGGCTGCCATCAAGCCAGGGCAGTGGGTCCCCGGCAACATGTACTTTACCACCACGCGCCAGCACCAGGAGATGGCCGGCGGCACCTTTGTGGACGTGATCATCAGGGAGGCCCATGACGCCGCCGACCTGCACCCTTTCAAGGGCAATGTGGACCTGGACAAGCTGGAGACGCTGATCAAGGACAAGGGCGCGCAGAACATCGCCTACGTGAGCCTGGCGGGGACGGTGAACATGGCCGGCGGGCAGCCCGTGAGCATGGCCAACGTCAGGGCGCTGCGCGAGCTCTGCGACCGCTACGGCGTGCGCATCTATCTCGACGCCACCCGCATGGCGGAGAACGCCTACTTTATCCAGCAGCGCGAGCCCGGCTATGCCGATTGGACCATCGCCCGCATCCTCAAAGAGTTTTGCAGCTACACCGACGGTGCCTGGATGAGCGCCAAGAAGGATAACCTGGTCAACATCGGCGGCTGGCTGGCCGTGAACGACGCCGAACTCTTTGAGACGCTGCGCAACCTGGTGGTCATCTACGAGGGGCTGCACACCTACGGCGGGCTCGCCGGCCGCGACATGGAAGCCATCGCCATCGGCATCGAGGAGTGCGTGCAAGACGACCACATCCGCTCGCGGGTGGGCCAGGTCCTCTACCTGGGCGAGTTGCTCATCAACTGGGACATCCCCATCGTCCAGCCGGTCGGCGGGCACGCCGTCTTTCTGGACGCCAAGCGCTTCTACCCGCATATCCCGCAGGACGAACTCCCCGCCCAGACCCTGGCGGCCCAGCTTTACCTGGATTCCGGCATCCGCAGCATGGAACGCGGCATCGTCAGCGCCGGTCGCGACCCCGTCACCGGCGAGAACCGCCACCCCGCGCTGGAGCTGACCCGGCTTACTATCCCGCGGCGCGTCTACACGCAGGCGCACATGGATATCGTGGCCGAGGCGGTCAAGGCGGCCTACGACAACCGCGAGCGGACGCGCGGCCTGCGCATGATCTTTGAGCCCAAGTACCTGCGCTTCTTCCAGGCCCGCTTCGAGCCAGTGTGAGCGCGATACCCTCTGCAGGAGGCGAAATGCCCGACGAGATCTCCGCGCCCATCGACAGGCGCCGTTTGGTGACCCGCCACAACCCCACGGTGCGACAGCCAACGCCGCTCTCGCCGCTCACCGTGGGCAACGGCGAGTTCGCCTTCACCGCCGATATCACCGGGCTACAGACCTTCCCTGGCTTCTACGAGACGGGAGGAGACCCCGCGCTCCCCGGCGTGATCCCCCTGGGCACCCAGGCGCAGTGGGGCTGGCACTCCTTCCCCAACCTGCATGGCTTCCACCAGGAGCAGGCGTTTCGCTATTACGACACCTATGGCCGCCCGGCGCCCTACCCGGTCAGCCCCAGCCCGCACGGCCCGGCAGCGGCCTGGTCGGCGCGCGACCCCGCGCAGCCCGACCGGCGCGTGGACCCCGTCGCCGTTGATTGGCTCCGCGCCAACCCCCACCGGCTCGACCTGGGGCGGTTGGGCCTGGTCCTGCGCCACGTCGACGGCGCGCCGGTGGCGCTCCCCGAGCTCGGCGATCCGCACCAGACCCTCGACCTCTGGACCGGCACGCTGATCAGCCGCTTCTCCGTGGATGGCGAGCCCGTCCTGGTCCACACCTGGGTTCACCCGGCGCTGGACCTGGTGGCCGTCCGCGTCGAGTCGTTGCTCCTCGCCAGCGGCCGGATCAGCCTATCGCTTGCTTTTCCGTACGGCTCCGCCACCCACACGGGCTCCGGTGGCGACTGGAATGCGCCGGAACGGCATCAGACGCAGCCCTCGCAGCACGGGCCGCGGCGCGCCGACCTGCTGCGCACCCTGGACGCGGACCGCTACCATGTGGCCGTGGCCTGGTCGCCTGAAGGAGCGCTTCAGGAGGTCGGACCGCACTCGTTTGTGGTCATGCCTGGGGCTGGGCAAAAGGCGATCGAGTGCGCCGTGGCGTTCTCCCAAGGGCCCCTCGGGGACTTGCCCACAGTGGCCGAGACCGCGAGCGCCTGCCGGGCGCACTGGGAGCGCTTCTGGAGCGCCGGCGGCGCCATCGACCTTTCCGGCAGCGCCGACCCGCGTGCCGCCGAGCTGGAGCGCCGGATCGTCCTCTCCCAGTACCTGACCGCGATCCAATGCGCCGGGTCGCTGCCGCCCCAGGAGACGGGCCTGACCTTCAATAGCTGGTACGGCAAGTTCCACCTGGAGATGCATTGGTGGCACGCGGCTCACTTTGCCCTGTGGGGTCGCGCCGAGCTGCTGGAGAGAAGCCTTGGCTACTATGACCGCATCCTCCCCGGCGCGCAAGAGACGGCGCGCCGCCAGGGCTACACCGGAGCGCGCTGGCCCAAGATGGTCGGCCCGGATGGGCTGGACTCGCCCTCGCCCATCGGGCCGTTCCTGATCTGGCAGCAGCCGCACCCCATCTATTACGCCGAGTTGCTCTATCGGCTGCGCGGCGACCGGCAGACGCTAGAGCGGTACCGCGCCATCGTGCTCGAGACCGCCGAGTTCATGTCTTCCTTCGCCGTGTGGATCGAGAGCGCGGGCTGCTACCGCTTGGGCCCGCCGCTGATCCCCGCCCAGGAGACCTATCGCGCCGAGGAGACCTGGGACCCCACCTTTGAGCTGGAGTATTGGTCCTGGGGACTGGCGACCGCGCAGTCCTGGCGAGAGCGCCTCGGGCTGGCCCGCGACGAGCGCTGGGACCACGTCCTGCGCCACCTTCCGCCGCTCCCCATGGCCGGCGGCATGTACGTCAACGCCGGCTCCCACCCGCACACCTTCACCGACAAGAGCCAGCGCAACGATCACCCCTCGCTGCTCGGCGCGCTGGGCATCCTGCCCGGGGCCCTGGCCGATCGCGAGACCATGCGCCGCACGCTGCATCGCGTGCTGGAAACCTGGCGCTGGCAGGACAAGACCTGGGGCTGGGACTATCCCATGACCGCCATGACCGCGGCCCGCGTCGGCGAGCCAGGGCTGGCAGTGGACGCCCTGCTTTCGCCCAACCCGCGCAACACCTACCTGCCCAACGGGCACAACTATAACCGTGAGGGCCTGACCATCTACCTGCCCGGCAACGGCGGGCTGCTCATGGCGGCCGCCATGATGGCCGCGGGATGGGATGGCGCGCCGGAGGTCAACGCCCCTGGCTTTCCGCAGGATGGCTCGTGGAGCGTGCGCTGGGAGGGGCTGCAACGGATGCCGTAAGGAGGTGTATCGTTGACCGACACCTACTATCGCGAGAGGATGGCGCGCCGCAACCGGCAGATGGCGCTCATCTTGGGCCTGCTCCTGTTGCCCGTTATCGTCTATCTAGTAGGACGCGCACTGTATTATGACAACTGCACTGGCGGGTTCGACCGATCCCCGGAGGCGGTCGTTCGCAGCCTGCTCGGGCTGGTCGGCCAGGGTGACCGCGACGCGCTCACCCGCTGCTGGGACAATCGCGCTTACTATGATCTCGGGGCGGGCTGCTCGGAGATCTGCCTGCAACGGGTGCTGGGCACCCCCTATGAGGTCGTCGAAGTTCACGTGGGCGAGCCGGCGCGCACCGAGGCGGGGCGGCACAACCTAGCCGTCGGCGTCACCGTCGCCTGCCCCGGCGGCCAGCGCCAGACCGGCGAGGCGACGCTGGACACCGTGGGCGCCAACTTGCCCTGGCGCCACTGGAAAGTGATCTACAGCACCCTGGGCGGCAGCATCGGCCAGCTCTGGTGCAAATAGGAAGCGCGAGCGCACATGGACGAAGAGATCATTCTGCGGATCATTCGCACTGCCCTATCGCTGGCCATCGTCTACTTTTCGGTGAAAAAGGTCGCCGCGCTGGCCGGCAACAGCCGGACAGGCGACGGGCGCGCCCAGAGAGGGATGGCAGCCTATGTGCGCAAGGACTATGTGACCGCGGCGGAGGAGCTCCGCCAGGCGACCATCCTCGGAGTGAAACAGATCAAGCGAGAGGACGTTTACACCGTCCTCGGCAAGGCGGAGCGGGCGCTGGGGCAGCGGGAGCGGGCCATTGCTTCCTTTGAGAAAGCGCTCAGCATCAACCCCGGGCACGTGTCGGGCTGGCTGCAACTTGGCCTGCTCCACGATGCCGAGGGCAAAGTGGAGGAAGCGGAAGCGTGCTACCGGAAGGCCCTGGCCGCCGAGCCCCAGTCCGCCGAGGCGTACAACAACCTGGGAGCTCTATACATCCACGGTGACGAGCCGGAGCGCGCCATCGGGCACCTTCAGCGGGCCGTGGCGCTCGATCCGCGCCTGGCCGTGGCCCACGGCAACCTGGCCGCCGCTTACGCCATGGCCGGGAGACCTGCCGAGGCCGACGCAGAAGTCCAGTTGGCCATTCGCCGCGGATATGACGACCCGGACGTGCTGCGCGAGTACGTGGGGAACCTAAAAAGCCTACAGGGGACGACCGCGCCCCCGTCAACCGGCGACTGAAAGGAGTCCGTCTTGTACCAACCCAAACTCGGTGTCTCCCTGCACGGTATCTCGAGCGAGATCGACGACACCCTCCAGGAAGCCCTCCGCGCCTCCCGCATCGCCACCGTGGAGGTCATGGCGCGCTTTTTTGAAGAAGGCGGCCGCGCCAAGATGGCCGTCCTGGACCGGATGCTGGAGCGCTGCGGCGTGCGTCCCATGACCATCCACGCGCTTTTCGGCAAAGGGTACGACTTTTCGGTGCTGGACCCCACGGAACGGGCGCAGGCGCTAACCCACACCGACCTCGCCCTGGACGCCGCCATCGCCCTCGGCGCGCCGATGATCGTCATGCACTCGAGCGCCGAGCCCGTGCTGCCCGAGGAGCGGGCGCAGCGCACCGCCCTGGCTCAGCGAGCCTTGGCCGAGGTCGGCGAGCGCTGCCGCAAGGCGGGCAAGCGCATCGCCATCGAGCTGCTGCCCCGCACCTGTCTGGGCAATACCGTCGAGGATCTCTTCACCATCCTCGAGCCGCTGGACCCTCAGGTCTTTGGCGTCTGCCTGGACACCAACCATCTGATGAATCGCTACGCTACCCTTCCCGACGTGGTCCGCCAGCTCGGCGCCCGCCTCTGGACACTGCACATGTCCGACTATGACGGCATCGACGAAAAGCACGAGATGCCCGGCAAGGGCGTGCTCGATTGGCGCGGCTTTGTGGCCGCGCTGGCCGAGATCGGGTACACGGGGCCATTCAACTATGAGGCCAAGATCGACGGCGCGACGCCCCAAGAGAGGGTCGCGACGCTCCAGCGCAACTTTGACTGGCTCAGCGCCCTCGCCTGAGGCGCGCCAACTAGTCCACTAATCCATTTGGAGGAAATTCACAGATGCCAAAGATCACCTTTATGGGCGCGGGCAGCACCATCTTTGCCAAGAACGTGCTGGGCGATAGCATGCTCACCGATTCGCTGCGCGACGCGCACATCGCGCTCTATGACATCGACGGGCAGCGCCTGCAAGAGTCCAAGATGATGATGGACGTGCTGAACCGCAACATCAACGCCGGTCGCGCCACCATCACCGGCCACCTCGGAGTCGAGAACCGCAAGGAGGCGCTGCGCGGGGCCAACTATGTGGTGAACGCCATCCAGGTGGGCGGCTACGAGCCCGCCACCGTCATCGACTTTGAGGTCCCGAAAAAGTACGGCCTTCGCCAGACCATCGCCGATACCCTGGGCATCGGCGGCATCTTTCGCGCCCTGCGCACCATCCCGGTCTGCCTGGACTTTGCCCGCGACATGGAAGAGGTCTGCCCGGAGGCCTGGTTCCTCAACTATGTCAACCCGATGGCCATGATCACCGGGGCCATGCTGCGCGGCTCCCGCATCAAGACGGTGGGGCTATGCCATTCGGTGCAGGGCTGCGCCACGGGCTTGCTCAAGCGCGTCGGGATGTTCGACCAGGTCGGCAAGCTCCAGTGGAAGGTGGGCGGCATCAACCACCAGGCTTGGCTCCTGGAGATCACCGATGGCGGCGTGGACCTCTACCCGGAGGTCAAGCGCCGCGCCGCCGAGATGAACCGCGCGGCCCGCGCCGGCGGCCCCAAGCACACCGACATGGTTCGCTTCGAGATGATGCGCCAATTCGGGTATTATGTCACCGAATCCTCCGAGCACAGCGCTGAATACATGCCCTATTGGATCAAGAGCCAATACCCAGAACTGATCGAAGAGTTCAACATCCCGCTGGACGAGTACCCGCGGCGTTGCATCCGCCAGATCGAGCGCTGGAAGACGCAGAGCCAGGAGCTGGTGCATAACCCCGCCCTCACCCATACCCGCACCCACGAATACGGCTCCGGGATCATGAACGCCATCGAGACCGACGAGCCGTTCCGCATCGGCGGCAACGTGCTCAACACCGGCCTCATCCCCAACCTGCCCGCCAAAGCGGTGGTCGAGTTGGCCTGCCTGGTGGACCGCAATGGCGTGCAGGGCTGCTACGTCGGCGAGCTACCCGAGCAGTTGGCAGCGCTCAACCGCACCAACATCAACCCGCAGCTCCTCACCATCGAAGCGGCGTTCACCCGCAGGCGCGACACGGTCTATCACGCGGCCATGCTCGATCCGCATACCAGCGCCGAGCTGACGCTGGATCAGATCCGCAGCCTGTGCGACGACCTGATCGAGGCTCACGGCATGGGCAGCATGTTTTCCTGATCGCGGGACCATACTAGTGGGGATACACGGGCGGCGCGCCCAGGCCGCCCGTGCCCTGGAAAGACCATGACAACCATCACCTACGAGACCGTGTATGACCCGCCCAGCGAGGCGCTCGAGACACTGGGCGCAGGCCTGCAGGCGTTCAACCGCGAGGTCATGGGCGACTACCCCAGCGCCCGCTTTGCCGTCCTGGTGCGGAACGAGGCCGGGGAGGTCGTGGGCGGGATATCGGGCAATCTCCGCTGGGACTGGCTGCACATCGGCGCGTTGTGGGTTCGGGAGGACCAGCGAGGCCAGGACATCGGCACGCACCTGGTCCGTCTGGCCGAAGAGGAAGCCCTCGCCAAGGGGATCACCCATAGCCATCTGGAGACGATCAGCTTTCAGGCGCTGGGCTTCTACCTCAAGTGCGGCTATCAGGCCTTTGCCGAGCTCAAGGACAAGCCCATCGGGCATAGCTGGTACTATCTCAAGAAAGAGCTGCGCGCGAGCCAGCCGTAGGTGCGAAGGAGAGCGGGATGCAGGCAGATCCGGTCGAGCTGAACATCCAGGACGTCGCCGAGTACGGCGACGCGGATGAGCCGCGCGCAGCGGAGGGCGATGCGAGCCGCGCCCCCTTGCTGGGGCACCTCGTCGGCATCCAGCCGGATATGCGCCCGACTGACTATGCCACCGCGGACCACTTTCGCGCCAAGCTGGGCGGTTACCTGGACGAGGTCTGCAGCCGGGGCTGGCTCAGCGAGCGAGCGGTGGTCATCTTTCCCGAGCACATCGGCACCTGGCTGGTGGCGTTGGGGGAGAGCGAGGCCGCGATCCAGGCGCCCACCATCGAGGGCGCCATGCGCGCGCTGGTCAGACGACACCCGCTGGCGTTCGCCGCGACGATGCTCGGGGCGGCCCTTTCCCGGCCTGCGAGCGACCTGGCCAGGTATAGCCTCTTTCGGATGAAAGCGCGCCGCATGGCCATGGTCCACCAGCAGACCTTTGCGGCGCTGGCCCGCGATTATGGCGTCACCATCGTGGCCGGGTCCATCCTGCTCCCTTCGCCGCGGATTGCTAACGGCCGCCTGTCCAGCGGCGGCGGGCCACTCTACAACGTGGCAGTGGTCTATGGCCCTGACGGTCGCGCGCACGAACAGCTCGCGCGCAAGGTCTACCCCATCAGCAGCGAGCTGCCCTTCACGGCCAAGGGGACCGCCGACCAACTGCCCATCTACCATACGCCCCTGGGCAAGCTGGCCGTGCTCATCTGCGCCGACTCCTGGTACCCGGACACCTACCGCGCCATCGCCCGCCAGGGCGCCGAGTTCGTCGCCGTGCCCTCGTTTCTCACCGGCGACAGCGTCTGGGACCAGCCGTGGCGGGGGTACGACGGATCCGCTGCGCCCGAGGGGCTGCGCCCAGAGGAGCTGGACGGCCTCACCGAGGGGCAAGCTTGGCTGCGCTATGCCCTGGCGGGACGCCTCCCGCAGTCGGGCATCCGGCATGGCATGAACGTCTTTCTGCGTGGACAGCTCTGGGACCAGGGCTCGGATGGGCACACGATCATCGTGCAGAATGGGCGCATCATCGAGGCAGCCGGCGTGAATGGCGCCGCCTTGATCGACGTGGTGATCTAGGGGTCCCGAGGCAGGGAACCCGTCGCATCGGCAGCATCGGGGGAGTTGCCCCAGTTCCGAGTGCGCACAAGGCTGCGTCCTTCTCCGGCCAATATCCAAAGTCTGAATGGCCGGAGGGTACGCACGGCGCGCGCCTCATTTGGGGATGGGCGCGGCCTTGCCCAGCTCGGCAGTTTGGGCCAGCAGCTCTTCGGCGCTGCGGATCGTGTTGGGGCTATCCGGCGCGCCCAGCATCGTCGCCAGCTCGCGGATGCGCGATGCTCGCTCCAGGGGCAGTACGGTGGTAACGGTGCGCCCGTCGCGCACCTCCTTGGCGACTTGATAGTGGGCGTCGCCAAAGGCGGCCATCTGCGGCAGGTGCGTGACGCAGAGCACCTGGTGGTCGGCGGCCAGCCCATACAGCTTGCGGCCGACCACGACGCCCACCCGGCCGCCAATACCTGCGTCGATCTCGTCAAAGATGAGGGTGGGCACCTCATCCACTGCGGAGAGCACCGACTTGAGCGCCAGCATCAGCCGCGAGGTCTCGCCGCCGGAGGCGATGCCCGCCAGCGACTTGGGCTCCTCGCCCACATTGGGCGAGATCAGGAACTCGACCTGGTCCAGGCCAGTCGCGTCAAAGGCATAGCGCCGCTCCCCCACCCAGGCGCCATCCGGCGCCTGGGCGCGCTTCATGTCGACCACAAAGCGCGTGTTGGCCATCCTCAGCTCGTCTAGCTCGGCTTCGATCGACCGAGCAAGCCGGCCAGCGGCCTCGGCGCGAGCCTGCGACAGGGTCTCGCCCCGGCGCCCGATCTCGCGCAACAGCGTGTCCTCCTGGGCCGCCAGTTCGCCCAGCCGCTCCTCGTGGTGGGTGATCTCCTCCAACTCGGCGACCGCCTGCTCACGGTATAGAAGGACCTGCTCGATCGAGTCGCCGTACTTGCGCTGCAGGTTGTGAATCAGCTCCAGCCGATCTTCGACCTGTTCCAGTCTGGCGGGGTTATACTCCAGGGCATCGCGATACTGCCGCAGCGCCTTGCTGGCCTCCTCCAGGAGCACCGCGCCCTCCTCGGCCATCTGGCGGATCTCGCCCAGGTCCGGGTCGAGCCGCTCCAGGCTCATCAGGGCGCCCAGCGCCCGGTTCGCCAGGTCCAGCGCCGAGTTGGTCTGCCCGTCGCCGCCGTTGAGCTGATCATACGCCTTCGCCGCCTGGGTGATCAGCCGCTCGGCATTTGCCAGCCGCCCCCGCTCCTTCACCAGTTCCTCTTCCTCGTCGGGGCGCAGCTCAGCCGCCGCGATCTCGGCGATCTGGTACCGCAAGAGGTCGATGCGTCGGGCGGTCTCGCGCTCGCTGCGGGCCAACCTGGCAATCTCTTGGCGCGTCTGGTGCAGCAGCTTGACCTGCTCGGCCAGCGCGGCGCGTTGGGCCCCCAATCCGGCGTAGCGGTCGAGCAGGTCCACGTGCTGGCGCGGGCGCAGCAGGGATTGGTTATCCCCCTGCCCGTGAATGTCGACCAGTTGCTGGCTGACCTGCTTGAGGATGGCGAGTGTGGTGGCCACGCCGTTGACGCGGCAGATATTGCGCCCAGAGGAGTTGATCTCGCGGCTAACGACGAGCACGTCCTCCTCCAAGTCGAGTCCATACTCGGCGAACAGCGGCGCCAGCCTCTCGCGGGTCTCCGGGACAAGCTCGAAGAGGCCCTGGATGCGCGCGCCGTCCGCGCCGGTCCGGATCATGTCGCTATCGGCGCGGTTGCCCATTAGCAGGCCCACGGCGTCGATGATGATCGACTTGCCCGCCCCGGTCTCGCCGGTCAGCACGTTGAAACGCGGCCCGAAGCGGATGACCAGCTTGTCGATGATCGCGAAATCCTGGATGCCTAGTTCGCTCAGCATATTCTAGCTACTGGAGAGGTTGTCGGTCCTGCGATTCAGGCGCTGAATCAGCGTCTCGTAGAAATAGTTGCGCGGCCCCAGCCGGACGAATTGGGCGGTATAGGCGCTTTTGGTGATCACCAGCTCGTCCTCGTTCTTGACGTCCACATCCACCCAGCCATCCACGGTGAGCATCCCGTCGTGCTGGGTGGCGATGCTGATCTTGATGGTCGACTCGCTCGGCAGGACAATGGAACGCGCCGGCGTCAGGTGGGGCGCGATGGGCGTGAGCAGCAGGTCGTCCGTATCGGGAGCCACGATCGGCCCGCCAGCGGAAAGGTTGTAGGCGGTGGAACCGGTCGGCGTCGCCACCACCACGCCATCGGCCACATAGGTTCCCACGCGCGCCCCGTCCACGGTGACGGCGATGCGCACCACCCGCGCCGCCCGGCCGCGCCCAGCGAACACATCGTTGAGGGCCTCATAGCTCCCCACCACATGAGCGTTCCGACGATGCTCGGCGTGGAGCATCAGCCGCTCCTCCAGCCAGAACTCGCCGTCGCGCAACTGGGGCAGCTTGGCGAGGACCTCGCTGGGCTGCATCTCGGCCAAAAAGCCCAGCCGGCCCAGGTTGACGCCCAGCACGGGGATGCGGTAGGGCGCCGCCAGGCGGGCCGTCCGGAGGATCGTCCCGTCGCCGCCCAGGGTGATGATCATGTCGAGCTTGCCCACCTCGGCCATGATCCGCCCCTGGTCGTCACAGCAGCCGGCCCAGACCGTCGCGCCGAATCCACCCAGGATGCGCGCGATCTCGCCGGCCAGTTGCGCCGAATCCGCCAGCGTCTCGTGATAGAGCAGGCCGACCTGGTTGCATGGTCGCTTTGTCAAGATAGGGCCCTCGATTTCGCAACTGATCGCCGAGATAGGCGCGTGCACGGCCTCGGCGCCGGCTATGGCGTCGCCGGATTGGAAAAGATCACCAGGAGCGACCCACCGATCATGGTCAGCACCAGGAGCACACTAAGAATCCAGAACAGCCGCTGCCGCCTCTGATCAGCACGTTTCATCTATCTTCCCCCTTCGAGCCCCTGTGGCACCCCAACCTAGCGGCCAGCACAGTAAGCCAGCCCCTGCTTGGCCGGATTGTTGGTGGGTTCCATCTCTAGCGTCTTGTTCAGCCATTTGACGGCCTCGTCGCACTGCCCGGAGTAGGCGTAGGAGAGGCCCAATTCGTAATAGTACTCGAGCGACGTCTCACCCAACGCGATGGCTTTCTCAAAGTGCGGGACGGCCTCTTCATAGTGCCGCCGCACATAGTCGGCCCAGCCCAGGTGTCCATGGGCCGGGCCATAGTCCGGCGACACCTCGATGGCGTGCTGAAACTCGATGGCGGCAGCATCGTACTCTTGCGCCACATAGTACAGCAGGCCCAAGGTATCATAGGCCAGCGGATCCACGGGATCGATCTCGATCGCCCGCTTAAAGCTGGCGATGGCCTCCTCGTTCCTCCCTAGCACCCGATAGTTCTGCCCCAGGCTCACGTAGAGGTGCGCCCAGTTGGGCTGCAATTCCGCCGCAAGGAGGTACTGCTCGATGGCGCCCTCATAGTCGCCCGCCCGCTCGCGCACATAGGCCACGCTGCGCAGCACGTACGGGTTGTCGGGCTCCAGCGCCACCGCCTGCGCCACCGTCTCTTGCGCCCTGGCGAGCCGGTCGGTGTCCGCATAGCCCTCAGCCAGATAGGCGTGGGCCTCCGCCAGGCTGGGGTTCAGTTGCACCGCCCGCAGAAGCGGCGTCATGGCCTCATGGGCCCGCCCGCTCCAGTCCAGCACCATGCCCAGGATTGCCTGGCCCTCGGCGGACTCGGCGTCGATCTCCACCGCCCGCTGCGCCGCTCGCAACGCCTCGTCGTAGCGCCGCCGCATCGCCAGCAGCCTGGCCAGATGGGCGTGCGCCACCGCGCTCTTGGGGCTCATATCAGTCACCTGCTTGTAAGCCTCGATGGCGTCATCCATGCGCCCCTCGCGAAAGAGGCGGTCGCCCTCAGCCAGCAACTCCTCGCTGCTCAGCGTACTGATGACGATGGTGGGCGTCGGCTGGATCATCACGTGCAGAAAAGCGGGCGGCCGCCAGTAGACCAAGACGCCCAGCGCCACGCCGCACAAGACGGCCAGCAGCATCCCCGGCCATTTTCTTCTCTCGCGCCCCGAATCGAGGTACATCAGCCCCTTTGTCCAATACGAGTGTTTCGCCACGACCTATTATAGCATTGAGTGCCGTTTCTGACAACGAACCCGGGCCGGGCCCGTCGTCAGCGGCCCAGGCGCCTGCGCACGGCCGCGAGCAACAGGCCGACCTCGTCGATGCGCAGCCGCGAGATGAGCGCCGCATAGACCGCCACTCCGGCCGCAGCGGGCGCTGCCAAGGCCGCCAACTGCCCCGGTAGCGACGCCATGGAGGCTGTTTCGCCCAGCGCCTCGCCAACCGCCCAGACGGCCGCGCCCATCGCGGCGGCGGCCAGCCCGACCTTGGCGGCCGTGGTCCCCAGTCGCTCCGCGCCGAGCCCCGCCACCCGGCGCGAGGTCAGCGCCAGCATGGTGGCCGCATGGCTCAGGTGCTTTGCCGAATCGGCCAGGACGAGCCCCAGCATGCCCAACGGCCCAACCAACGACAGCGCCACGGCCAGGTAGACGCCCACCGAGAGGATGCCCACCAGCGCCGGGGTCAGGGTATCCTGGCGAGCATAGGAGGCATAGTTCAGCGGCCAGTCCAGGGTCGCAAAGGCCAGCCCGAACAAGTACAGTCGCAGCGCCCGCATGGTCCAGTAGGTATCGATGGCCGCGAACTCGCCGCGCTGAAACATCAGCGCGACGAGCGGCTCGGCCAGCAGAAACATGCCAACGGTCAGCGGCACGATCAGCAGCAGCGCCAGGCGCAGCCCGGTGCCCAGGGTGCGGCGATAGCCCTCCAGATCGGCGCGCGCGATGGCCTGGGCCAAAGGCGGCAACACCGCCGTCGAGATGGCCACCGCCACCAGCCCATGGGCCGATTGCACCAGCGTGGTCGCTTTGTCCATCCAGGCGATGCTGCTGGCGCCAGTGCCGGAGGCCAGCCGCCGGTCGATGGTCACCTGGACCAGCGAGACCCCCAGGCCCAGCACGATCGGCGCATAGAGCCGCGCGATGCGCTTCAACGCTGGGTGTTTGAGGTCCAGGCGAAGGCGCAGCGGGATCCGGCGGAGCCCGGGCAGCAGGACAGCCAACTGCAGCGCCGCCGCCAACAGCACGCCCACGCCCAGGCTATAGATGCCCAACCGGCCCGACAGGGTCAGCATGGCGACGATCAGCCCGGCGTTATAGACCGCCGCGGCCGCCGCCGGCAAGGCGAAGCGCTTCTGCGCATGAAGCAGCGCCGTGGTCACCCCCGCCAGGCTGACGAACAGCACCGAGGGCAGCATGATGCGCAGCAGCGACTGGGTCGCCACTCGCTGCGGGTCGTCAAAGCCGCCGGCCACCAGCCAGGTCAGCTGCGGCGCGAGGAGCTCGAGCAACAGCACGATGGCCGTCAGCACGACCGCCACGAGGGAGAGGATCACCCCGACGAGCTGCCCTAGCTCTCTCTGCCGCTTGAGCGCCACATATTCGGAGAGGACCGGCACCAACGCCGAGTCCAGCATCCCACCGATCAGCAGCTCATAGATTTGCTTGGGGATGATATTGGCCACACCGAAAGCGCTCACCAGGCCCGATGCGCCGAACAGCGCCGCGCTGATGCTCTCCCGGGCCAACCCCAGCACCCGGCTGACCAGGTTGCCCACCGCGACGATGCTCGCCGCGCCGGCGATCCCCCGCGCCTCGATGGTCACTGCCACCGCCACCTCCGGCGGTTGGCGGTTCTCATCCATGGGGGATAATCTCGTCGAGCAGGAGGCGCCTCATAGCCTGCGCCGCCCTGGCTCGGTGGCTGACGCGGTTCTTGATCTCCGCAGGCAGATCAGCCATGGTGCAGCCCCATTCGGGCATGTAGAAGACGGGGTCGTAGCCAAACCCGCCGGCTCCGCTAGGGGCTTGGGCGATCATCCCCTCGCAGGCGCCCTCAGTGGCCCAACTCCGCCCATCGGGCGCGGCGACCACGATGGCGCACCGAAAGCGAGCGCCGCGCCGATTGCTTGGGACCTCCCGCATCCGGGCGAGCAGGAGCCCGTACCGCTGGGCGTCGCTGGCCTCAGGCCCGGCGTACCTGGCCGTGTGGACCCCCGGGGCGCCCCCTAGCGCATCCACCTCCAAGCCCGAATCATCGGCCAGCGCCCACAGCCCGCTGGCCTGGGCATAGGCCAAGGCCTTGAGCCGGGCGTTCTCCTCGAAGGTATCTCCCGTTTCCTCGACCTCGATCCTCAGGCCCCGTTCATCCGGCCAGACCAGGGTCACCGGCAAGCGCACCAGCAGTTCGGCGAATTCGCGTCTCTTCCCCGGATTGGTGGTGGCGATCAGCAGACTGTCCAACACTGTTCCCGCCTCTGGATAGGTTCTTGGCCACGTCTGCATATGATAGCCCAGCAGCCCCTATTCGTCAAAAACCCCGGGACTCCCCTTTGTCATCCGGCGCGGAGCGTGCTATGATCCGGGCGCAAGGTTGGCAGTCCACCTGAGGAGGAGACCAGCGCATGAGCGACCCGAAGCGGCCAAATATCATCTATATCATGGCCGATGACATGGGCTACGGCGACCTGAGTTGCTACGGCGCGCACAAGATCCAGACCCCCCATGCCGACCGTGTCGCCGCCGAAGGGATGCGTTTCACGGACGCCCACTCCTCTTCGGCGGTCTGCACCCCCAGCCGTTACAGCGTGTTGACGGGCCGCTATTGCTGGCGCAGCCCGCTCAAGCGCTGGGTCCTCTGGGGCTTTGAGCCGCCGCTCATCGAGCCCAGCCGACTGACCATCGCCCAGATGCTCCGTCAGGCTGGCTATGCCACCGCGGCCGTGGGCAAGTGGCACCTGGGCTTGGGCTGGACCACCCTGGACGGCGAGCCTCCGGCCGCCGACGGCGCCAACGTCGACTATCGCGCTCCCATCCAAGGCGGCCCGCGGGAGCACGGCTTTGACACGTGCTTTATCATCACGGGCTCGCTGGACATGGCCCCCTATTGCTTCATCGAGGACAACCACACTGTAGGCATCCCCAGCGAGGAAAAGCACCCCTACAACCCG
Source organism: Chloroflexota bacterium (assembly GCA_012689325.1). GTDB lineage: Bacteria > Chloroflexota > Anaerolineae > JAAYEA01 > JAAYEA01 > JAAYEA01. Next base: position 14,877 of record JAAYEA010000273.1, on the reverse strand, counting down.
CAACAGCGCCCGGGGCTAATGGTCCCCGGCTGGGATGACGCCCAGGTGGACACCGTCTTTGCGGAAAAGGCCGTCGGTTTCATCGACCGGCAGATGCGGCGTGACCCGGACCGGCCCTTCTTCCTCTACCTGACCCCCTCCGCGCCGCACCGTCCCTGCGTGCCGCCGGACTTTGTCAAGGGCGCGAGCCAGGCTGGCGAGCGCGGCGATATGGTCGTGATGGTGGACTGGATGGTGGGCCGGATCGACGAGGCGCTGCGCCGCCACCGGATCGCCGATCGCACGCTGCTGGTGATCACCAGCGATAACGGCGCCCGCTTGACCAACTATGACGGGCGCGACTATGGGCACAAAGCTTGCGGCGACCTGCGCGGCCAGAAGGCGGACATCTGGGACGGCGGCCACCGCGAGCCCTTCATCGCCCGTTGGCCGGGCGTGATCCCCGCGGGCGCGGTCAGCCAGGAGCCCATCTGCCTGGTGGACCTCATGGCCACCGTGGCCGAGATCGTCGGCTACGCGCTGCCACCCAGCGCCGCCTCAGATAGCCATAGCGTCTTGCCCGCGCTGCTCGCAGAGCCGCTCGCTGCGCCGATCCGGGAGGCCATCGTCCACCACTCCGGCGAGGGGATGTTCTCCATCCGCCAGGGACCCTGGAAGCTGATCATGGGGCTAGGCTCGGGCGGGTTCTCCGAGCCACGTTCTGCGGAGCCTCGGCCGGGCGACCCCCTGGGACAGCTTTATCGTCTGGACGATGATCGAGGCGAGGCGCGCAACCGCTGGGCCGCACAGCCCGAGATCGTGGCGCACCTCAGCAGCCTGCTGTCGCGCTACCAAGAGCAGGGCTACAGCCGCCCCGGCGCATCGGCCTGAACCCAGACATGGGGAAGGAGATCATCTTGCTAACCGAGACGCAGAGAATCGCCCTGATCCGCTTCTGCCAGGCGCTCGTCAATCAGCAACGCGCCCAGGTGATCGTCGCCCCCAAGCGTCCTGCCAGCGGCCACTGGTTCGGCGGCGGCAACATGGTCGCCGGGCCCGACGGGGCGCTCTACCTGACCGGCCGCTTCCGCAACCAGGGCGACTCGCGCACGGGCCTGGGCCTGGGCGAGCGCGGCCTTGCGCTGGACATCCTCACGTCGCGAGACGGCGGCTTCACCTGGAACACCATCCTGTCCTTCTCCAAGCGCGACCTGGACGTCGCGGGCCATGCCGTCGAATCCATCGAGGGCTCCGCGCTGCGCTTTGCGGCTGACGGCAGCGTCGAGCTGTTCGTCTCCAGCGAGAAGGGCGACATCCGCTATCCCGAGGGTTGGGAGGCCTATCAAAAGCCGGGCACCGGCGTCTGGACGATCGAGCGGCTCCGCGCGCCAACCATCTATGAGCTCCGCCAAGCGCAGGTGGAGCCGCTGCTGGAGTGCCGCGACCTGCGTTACGTGCACGTCAAGGACCCGGTGGTCTATGAGCGGACCAACGGCGACACGGTGCTGGTCTTTTGCACCCATCCCTACTGCTGGACCAGCTCCAACTCGGCCTACGCGGTGCGGCGCGCCGGAGCGGCGGCCTTTGGCCCGCCGGTATTCGAGTTCTTTCCCCGTGGCGCCACCTGGGACGTAGCCATGAGCCGGATCACTGGCCTGCTGCGCGTGCCGCAGATCGGCCCCTTCACCGATGGCGAGCCGCTGGTGCTCATGTTCTACGATGGCGGCGAGTCCGTGCGCAACCTCGACGAGCACGCGAAGGCGGTCCGGCGCCCGCGGGGTTACTCGTGCGAGGAACTGGGCGGCGTGGCCGTGGCGCTGGAGCGCGACCTGCGGGTGCACGAGCGGCTGTCGCTCTATCTGCCCATGTTCGTCTCGCCCTGGGGCACCGGCGCCAGCCGCTACGTGGACGTGCTGCCCACCGAGGACGGCTATCTCGCCACCTGGGAGCAGTCGCAGCCCAACGGCTCCCAACCGCTCGTGATGCACCAACTGAGCCGGCAAGACGCCGAGAGCTTGCTGCGTTAGCCGCCACCGCGAAAGGAGCGACCATGTCCAGCCACCAGCCCAACATCCTCTTGCTCTTCACCGACGACCAGCGCTTCGATACCATCCATGCACTGGGCTGCCAGGCCATCCACACCCCCAACATGGACCGCCTGGTCAGCCAGGGCGTCAGCTTTACCCACGCCTGCATCCCTTGCGGGACCGTGGGCGCGGTCTGCATGCCCAGCCGAGCGATGCTGCACACCGGCCGCACCCTCTTTCACCTCGCCGAGGCGGGTCAGTATATCCCCGACGAGCACGTGCTCTTGGGTGAGCATCTGCAGGCTCAAGGCTACCGCACCTATGGCATCGGCAAGTGGCACAACGGCCCCAGCTCTTACGCCCGCAGCTTCTCCGATGGCGCTGAGATCTTTTTCGGGGGCATGGCCGATCATTGGAATGTGCCCGCCTGTCGCTTCGACCCGAGCGGACGCTACCCCGAGGCCACGCCCTGGATTCGCAACCCGTATGGGGACAACACGGTCACGCCGCAGCACGTCGACCACGTCACCTTTGGCAAGCACTCCACGGACCTGTTCGGCGAGGCGGCCATCAGCTTTCTGCGGGGCTACGACTCCCAGGCACCCTTCTTCGCCTATGTCGCTTTCATGGCGCCGCATGACCCGCGCTCCATGCCCAAGCGCTTCCTAGAGATGTATGGCCCGGCCCGGATCGAACTGCCCGCCAATTTCATGCCCGAGCACCCCTTCGATAACGGCGCGCTGCACATCCGGGACGAGGAACTGGCGGCCTTCCCGCGCACGCCGGATGAGATCCGCCGCCACATCGCCGAGTACTATGCCATGATCTCCCATCTGGATTACCAGATCGGCGAGATACTGCGCGCCCTGGAGGAGACCGGCCGCGCGGGCAACACCATCGTCGTCTTTGCCGGGGATAATGGCCTGGCCCTCGGCCAGCACGGCCTGATGGGGAAGCAGAGCAACTATGAGCACAGCGTCCGCGTGCCGCTGATCATGTGCGGGCCCGGCATCCCGCGCAATGTGCGCACCGATGCCTTTGCCTATCTTCTGGACATCTACCCCACCCTCTGCGATCTCATCGGCGCACCCGCTCCCGCCACCGTGGAGGGGCGCAGCCTCGTGCCGGCCATGCGCGACCCGCGGGAGAAGGTGCGAGATACCTTCTTCTACGCCTATTCGGGCCTGCAACGCAGCATCCGAGACCGCCGCCACAAGCTCATCGAGTACGTGGTTCGCGGCGAGCGGCACACCCAGCTCTTCGACCTGCAGAACGACCCCATCGAGGTGCACAACCTGGCGGGCGACCCGGCCTATGCAGCCAAGCTCGCCGAGCTGCGCGCCGAGCTGGTCCGCTATCGAGACGAGTGGGGCGATCGCGATACCAAGTGGGGGCAGACCTTTTGGAGCGGGTACGGCGCCTGACCAGTTTCGTTGGCCCTGAGGACATCCCAAGGAGGGGAAATGGCTCACAAAGGCGAGACCTGGAACGAGTCCAAGACCTACCGCGACGCCTGGACGCTGCGCGAGGTGCGGCAGATCACCACGCAGGGCCTCTATAACCAGACGCCCACCTATCATACGAACGTCGGCTTTAGCGAGGATGGCGAGTACCTGGTGTTCGCTTCCGCCAGGGACGGGATGAGCGCCATCTTTGCCGCCCATGTGCCCACTGGCGATATCACGCAGCTCATCGATCCGATCGATGGCATCGGCGGGTATGGGTCGCTGCAGTACAGCGCCGGCAGCGCCATGAGCTCCGGGAAGGGCGTCATCGGCAGCATGTGCATCGCGCCGAGGAGCGGTTGGGTGGCCTTCTGCGATGACGAGGCGCTGCGCGCGGTGCAACTGGGCACGCTGAAGGAACGCGTGCTGATCCCTCACATCGGCAAGCAGTGGATGACCGGCATGCCCAGCATCGACCCGGCGGAAGAGCACGTGGTGATCTCGGTCAAGAGCGCGCACCCCGAGCTGATGTTGGGCCAGCGCCCCACCAAGGGCTACATGGAGCACTTTGCCGGGGGAGGCATGAAGCTCGAGTTTTGGCAGGTCCCCCTCGCCGGCGGCCCGGTGGAAGTGATCTACCGCGAGGACAACATCGGCTGCTCCCACAACCCCCACTGCCCCGCCGATGGAGACCTGCTGCTCATCGACCGCGACTTTCCCCCCAAGTTCTGGGGCGGCAGCGATGGCCGCACCAACCGCATCTGGACGCTGCGCATCTCCACCCAGCAGCTCACCGAATTGCCCCCGCGGGACCAGGCCCGTTTCCAGGTGCACTCGGCCTGGACCTGGGACGGCGAGGGGGTGGTCTATCACGGCCGTAGCGCAGTCAGCGGGCACTATATCGGCGTGGTGAACAAGCGCGGGGAGACGGTGCGCGAGTACTTGTTCGACAAGGCGCCCCATTACGGCCACGTCTCGGCCATGGCTGGCCGTCCCGCCATCATCCTCGACGGCAACCTGAGCACCGACCTGCTCCTCTGGCTCTACTACGACCAGGAGCAGCCCCGCATCGAGGTGATCGCCCGCCACGAGACCGAGTGGAACAGCATCGGCGGGCAGTTCCCCCACCCGCATCCGCTCTGCGACCCCGCGGGCCGCTACATCTCGTTCAACGCCGCCCACCGCGGACGCAGCGACGTCTACGCGGTGACCGTCTAGCGAAACCTATCAAAAAGGGCCCCGGGCGCGACGCCGGGGCCCTCGCAGGAGTCGGATCAGGGCGCGGTCCTGCCACCCTGCGGGAAGCCGCCGCCAGGGGCCGCGCCGCCGAACACTCCAAAGCCTCCCTGGCCCACCTGGATCATGCGCGCCACCAGGTTGCCCTCGGTGTCGCGCTGCCCCATGATGGTGACCTGCTCGCCGGCTACCAGCTCCGCCGCCTCGACCTTGGTGGTCTTGGAGATCGTCGTGTTCTCGGTGACCAGCACCTTGACGCTGGCGCCGTCGCTCCCCTTCACGGCGAGGGTCTGCCCGTCGACGCTTTCGACGCTGCCGGTGACCCCGGCGCCCGCGCCCTGGCGGTCCAGGCCTTGCCCGCCGCCGAAGCCCTGGCCCGTCACGGCGCCTGGCTGCGCCGTGCCCGCCGACTGGCTCAGCCGCTCGGCCAGGAATGCCTCGAACTCGGCCTGGGCCTGCGCCTTGCCGGCGTTCTGGCCGTACAGGTATCCTCCGGCGGCAGCCGCCGCGCCCACCACCAGTGCGACCCCAACCACCAAAATCACCGTCTTCATCGGTTCAGCGCCTTCCTTTCACAAGCATGCCCCGCTGTTACCCAGCGAGGTCACACATAGATCGCGTGGTCCATGTAGCGAGTCTGCTGCGGCCTGGGCGTCTCCCCTGCGGCCAAGGCATCCCGAGCCGCCTGGTTGCGGGCTCGATAGCCGTCCAGTCGCTCGAGGGCAAACTCGGCCTCGATCTGCGACACCGTCAGGTCCTGGCGCCGCGACTCGATGGTCATCCAGTTCTCATCTCGCAGGACGCGCACCAGCACGTCACGGCCGTACTTGGCCCGGATGGCCTCAAGCTGGCTCGCGTTGAAATCGGTGTGGTACACCTTCTTCTCCAGGTCCAGCTGCGCCTCGATGATGGGTGTGTAGTGGTTCGACTCGGCCAGCATCTCGCCCGTGATATCGATGATGCAGGACTTGTCGCTCTGCACGGCCGTCGCCACGTTATAGTTGTAGAGGGACGCAAACGCCCGCAACGGGAAACCGCCGTTGTAGGCCGACGGCCAGAACACCAACTCCGCCCCCAGCTTGTGCACAGCCGCCCACTCGGCCGGGAAGGTGAGGTCGAAGCAGATCAGGATGCCGATCCGCCCCAAGTCCGTCTCGAACACCTTGGCGGCCGCCCCGGGGGTGACGCCGCTCTCCAGCTCGGTATAGTCCGCCGTAGAGGTCACCGGATGCACCTTCTCATAGGTCCCTACGATCTGCCCGCGCCGGTCGAGCAGAGCCGCCACGTTGTACACGCGGTCTCCCCGCCGCTCCAGAAGCGGGCAGATGACATAGGAGCCGTGTCGGCGCGCCGCGGCGGCCGCCATGTCCGTGGTCGGTCCAGGGACGGACTCGGCCAGGTCAGCAGCTCGCCCGGGCACGTTCACGGAGGAGAACGTCTCCGGCAAGCAGACGATGTCCGGCTTGGTGGCGCAGGCGAGCTCGAGCAGCCGCTGCGCCTTGGCGAGGTTCTGGTCGACGGTGGCGGCAAGGGCGTTACGTTGCCAACTGATGGTGCTGACCCTGACTTGACGGGGCATGAAAGGCCTCCTTGGGGCGATCTACCCCGTCCGCCGCGCACTCGACCCTGCTGGCCGCTCGCGGCCATGGGCGCCGGGGCTACTGAGACGCTATTATCGCCCCGTCTACTCGTAACGCAAAGCCTCGATGGGGTGCAGTTGCGCCGCGCGCCAGGCAGGATACACGCCGAAAAAGAGCCCCACCCCGGCGGAAAAGAGCACCGCCAGCACCACCGTGTTCGCCTGGATCACCGGGGCCAGTGTCGTGCCCGCCACCGTCACGCCGGAAATGAGCCGGCTGATGGCCGCTCCCAGCAAGACGCCCAGGATGCCGCCGCTCAGGCTCATGACCACTGCCTCCACCAAGAACTGGACCAGGACGTCGCGTTGCTTGGCCCCCACGGCCTTGCGGATGCCGATCTCGCGCGTGCGCTCGGTCACCGAGACGAGCATGATGTTCATGATGCCGATGCCGCCCACCAGCAGTGAGATGCCGGCGATGGCTCCCAGAAACAAGGTCAACACCCCCGTGATGGCCGTGGCCGACTCGATGACATCCTCCTGCGTGGTCACGGTAAAGTCGTCCTCGGCCGTGATGTTGTGCCGGGCACGCAGCAGCTCGGTGATCTCGGTCTTGGCCTGCTCGATCAGCTTCTCGTCGGCCACCTGCACATAGATGGTCGAGATGACGCTGGTGCCGCCGCGCCCAAAGGCCCGCGAGAGGCGCGACTGGGCCGTGGTGATCGGCACCAAGATCGTCTGGTCGGCGCTGTTCATGCTGCTGCCGCCCGACTCGGCCACGCCGAGCACCTTGAAGGGCACGTTGTTCATATAGATGGTCTCGCCGACGGCCTGGTCCGGGTTGTCCTCCCCAAAGAGGGTGGCCGCCACCTGGTGGCCCAGCACCGCCACCAGCGACTTGGCGGAGACCTGGCTGCCATCGATAAAGCTGCCGAACTCGACGGCCACGCTGCGCACCCACTGGTATTCCTCAGTGACGCCCGTGACCTGTGCCATCGCGTTCTGGCCCTGGGCCGTCACCCGGGTCATGCTCTGCACGATAGGCGCCACCATCAGCACCGAGGGGGCCTCCAGGGGATCGGCCATCGCCTCGGCGTCCTCCATGGTCAACGAGGCCGCCGACCCCTGCGCCGACCGCACCCCTCCCTCGGTGGTTGACCCGGGCGAGACGAATAGAAGGTTCGTTCCCAGCCCCTCGATCCGCGACGCGATGGCCGCCTGCACCCCTTGGCCGATGCTCATCAAGGCGATCACGGCGGCCACCCCGATGATCACGCCCAACATGGTTAACAAAGCCCGCATCCGATTGGCCATCAGGCTGGCCAGGGCGATGCGCAGGCTCTCTATGATACTCATCGTCGATTGCTCCTTCGCGTCGCCGCTAGAACCCAGGGCCGCCGGGAATGCCGCCTTCCCTGATCATGAACCCGCCGCCCATGCCGCCGCCGATCTGTGTCGAAGCGCCCGTCGTTGCCGAGGTATTGCCCGAGCTGACGTTGAGCGCCACGGTGTCGCCCGTCTTGAGCGCGCCGGCGGTGATCTCGGTGTAGCTGCCGTTGGTCGTTCCAGTCTGCACGGGCACCTGGATCACCGTGTCGACATTCACCACATCGATCACCTTCTGGCGATCCACGGTCTTGATGGCGCGATTGGGCACCATCAGGACGCCCTCATGCCGTTCCAGGATGATGTTCACCGCCGCCGTCATGCCGACGCGCACCGTGGGGTCGGGATGCGCCAGTTGGATCGTCACCGGAAAGTTGGCCACCCCTTGCGAGATCGTCGCCACCGGCGCGATGTAGGTCACTTCTCCTTGCAGGGTGAGCGCCGAGAGAGCGTCGATGGTCACCTCGGCCAGTTGGCCCACGGCCACGCTCACCACATCGGTCTCGGCCAGTGGCACCGTGAGCTGGAGCTTGGCGAGATCGACGATGGTGACCGCCGTCGCGCCCGCAGACACGTTGTTGCCCTGTTTGATGCTCACCGCCGTCACCGTGCCCGCGATGGGCGCCCTCAACTTGGCGTACTCGAGCTCGCGTTGGGCCTTTTCCAGCGAGAGGCGGTTCTGCTCCATCTGATCTTGGGCTTCGGTCAGATCATCCTCGGAGGCGCCTGCAAGCAGCTCACTGAGCGACTCTTCGGCCTTGGCAACCTCGGCGCGCGCCATGGCCAGCTTGGCCGCGGAGGCGCCTTGCTGGACCTTGGCCAGGTTCTCTTGAGCCGCCTGCACCTTCGCCTCGGCGGCTGCAAGCTCGGCGGCAGAAGCGCCCGTCTTGGCCTTCTCGAGGCTGGCCCTGGCGCTCTTGAGCTGAGCGTCCGCGCTGGCCAGTTCCACCGCGGTTGCCGGCAAGAGCGCCTCCTGATAGTCGGCCTCGGCAAGCTGAACGTTGATCTCCTGGTTGGCGACCCCCGCGTTGGCGCTATTGCAGGCCGAGCTGGACGACCGGCCCTCCGCCACCCCACCACAGGTGGAATCGCGGCTCGATTGGGAGCTCCACAGGCTGTTTTTCGCCTGGTCCAGTTTGGCCTTCGCCGCCTGGATGGTGGCAGCGTCGGGCTTGGCCTTCAGCTCGGCCAGCGCCTGCTCCGCCGTCTTGACCGCCGCCTCCGCCGTGGCGATGGTCTCGGCAGCTGGCCCGGCCTTGAGCTCATCCAGCGTCTCCTGAGCGCTGGCCAGGGTGGCCTGCGCCTCCGCCAGCTCGGAAGCCGCAGTCCCAGCCTCCAGCTCAGCCAGCGACTCGCGCGCGGTCTCCAGATTGGCCTGCGCCGTGGCGATCGCGGCCTCGCTGGCTGGTTCCTTCAGCTTGGCCAGCGCGATCTCGGAGCTATGTAACGTCAACTGCGCCTTGGCCACGGCCAACTCCAGATCGCTCGTGTCGATCTCGGCCAGGAGTTGCCCGGCCTCCACCCGGTCACCCGCCTTGACGTGCACTTGGGTGACCTTGCCGCCCGCCTCAAACGCCACCGCGCGGCTATCCGACGCTTCCACGTTGGCGGCCCCCGAGACGGTGATGTCCAGCGTCCCGGTGACCGCAGTGGACGTGCGCAGAGATGAAGCGACCGCAGGCTGCGGGCCGAACCTCTTGTACCCCGCATAGCCCAGACCTGCCAGCACCGCCACCACCACAATGATCGCTACAGCCTTTTTCATGCCAGAGAACCTCCACTCGAGAGCCTGTGTCCAGCGGATTCGCCAGTTGGCGTCGCAATACCGATCAAGAGCGGGCTACTCGATCCCGCCGGGCAGGAGCGCCCATCCGTTAGCTATGCCCGTTGTTGCCGTTATCGCCATCATTGCTCGCAGCCACAAGGGCCGCGAGCGTCTGCCGCGCGTCGAGCGTTTCCGCTACCCTTTCATCGGCAACCAGCCGGCCGTCCGCCAGGCGCACGATGCGCCGCGTATGCGCGGCGATGTTGGGGTCATGGGTCACAAACGCGACCGTCATGCCCATCTCACGGTTCAATCTCTGAAAGATCGTCATGATCTCCGCGCCGGCGCGCGAGTCCAGGTTACCAGTCGGCTCATCGGCCATGATGATATCGGGCCGCGCCGCCAGGGCGCGAGCGATGGCCACGCGCTGTTGCTGCCCGCCCGAAAGCTCGCTGGGGCGATGGTCCATCCGGTCGGCCAGCCCCACCATCTCCAGCGCCTGCTCCACGCGCCCTTGGCGTTCCTTGTGGCCGAGGTGGCGATAGACCAGCGGCAGCTCGACATTCTTGCGAGCGGTGGTGCGAGGAAGCAGGTTGAAAGTCTGAAAGACAAAACCGATGCGACGGTTGCGCACGTCGGCCAATGCGTCGTCGTCCAGCTTGGCCACATCCCGGCCATCGAGGTAGTACTGGCCCGACGTGGGTTGGTCCAGGCAGCCCAGCACGTTCATCATCGTGGACTTGCCGGACCCTGAGGGGCCCATGATGGCCAGCAGCTCACCCTTCTCGATGTCCAGAGAGACCCCGCGCAACGCGTGGACCCTGATCTCCCCCATCTCGTAGATCTTGGCGATCTCGCGAATCTCGATCAATGCCTCGCCCATGTCTCCTCTGCCTCTCCTTCTTGGCCTCAGGCTTGGCTCCCAGTATAGGCGCAGACTGTGGAGAAATCATGGAGAAGCAGCGGAGAAACTGGGCAAGTTGCCGCCAGTGCCATGCCGACTAGAATGGGGTGGCACCAACACTCGGTCGCAGGAGGAGACGCACTGATGAGTTCCGCACCCATCTTTTCTTGGCCCCAAGGCTGCGAGGGCGCGATCTCGCTCACCTTTGATGACGGGATGCGCTCCCAGCTCGAGATCGCCGTCCCTCGACTGGAGGAGCGTGGCTTTCGCGGCACCTTCTACCTGAACCCGCGCGGCGATGACTGGCAGAGCCGCTGCGCCTCGTGGCTCGCGCCGTACCAGGCTGGCCACGAGATCGGCAACCACACCATGGCCCATCCTTGCAGCCTGAACACCCAACTGACCCTGCAGGGCTGGACCCTGGAGCAGATCGAAGCCGACATCGTGGAGACGGAGCGCCGGCTTTCCGTCCTGTTCCCCGCCAACGACCGCAGCTTTGCCTATCCCTGTTACGAGTCGGACATCGGCCGCGGCCCCACCCGCCGCTCGTACGTGCCCGTGGTGGCGCGCCATCTCATCGCGGGACGCGGCAAGGGGCTGTCGAACCGGGGCAATCACCCGCTGAACGCTGACCTGCACCTGCTTAGCTCGTGGGCCGTCGAGCGGATGTCTGCCTGGGACCTGATCGGGCTGGTCGAGCAATGCCTCGCCAATGGGTGGTGGGGGATCTTGACCATCCACGGCATCAACGAGGGGCATCTGCCCATGCCCGAGGTCGAGCTCTGCGCCCTGCTCGACTACCTGGTCCGGCAGCAGGGCCGCGTTTGGACCGCGCCCGTGGCCACAGTGGCGCGCCACATCCTCGATCACTCCAGTCCATAGACGGAAAACCTCCGAGCTCCCTGGGGAGCTCGGAGGTCCATCTCGGCCTGGCTGTTCTACCGGCTCGGCGTGGGCGTCGGGCCAGCGGTAGGCGTTTCTGGAGGTGGCGTGGCCTCCGGCGAAGCCGTCGCAGGCGGCGTCCCGGTGGCCGCCGCCGTCTCCACCGGCGTCGGCGACCCCGTCGGCTCAGGAGACGTCGTGGCCTCCGGTGTCCCTTGCGGCGTCGCCTCCAGCGTGGGTGACTCTGCCGGCGTGATCGTCAGCGTGGCGAACCGGGTCGTCATCAGCCCCTCGAGCTCGTGCCAGACGATCTCCAGGTCCTGGACCGCGACGAATGGATCGCTCTCGATATAGGGGAGCGCAGCCTCCATCCGCGCGACGATGGGCGCCAGCTTGGCCTCCGGCACATCGGTGCTCAGGGCGACGAACTGGCGGACATAGCTCTCCGCCATGGACAGCGACTGGCTGGCGTACCCCGCGTTCTTTTGCAGGAGATCCACCTTGGCCTTCAGGATGCTCTGCCATGCCTGCATGAGCACCAGTTTCCGCTCCAGCGCGTCGCTCAGCTTGATCGGCATGGTGATGACCTCGCGGAGGCTCAGCACCTCCGCGCTGGCGACGTCCAGGGTCCCAGAGATCGACATCAGCTCAGCGCTCAGATCGGCCAGTTGCTCACTACTTCCCTTGAGCCCCGTCTCCGCGGTAGTCACCCGGCCGGCCAGCGCCTCCAGGTCCCGATCCGTGGCATCGCGAGCCTGGATCAGCGCATCCACGGTAGCCTGCAACGCTTTGGCCGCTTTGTCCAGGTCGACCAGGCCCGCGGCGCTGGACTCGGCCGCGGTACCCAGTTCGGAGACCTCGATGCCCTGGAACTGCGTCGTCTCGTCGAGCCGCTTCACGTCAGACTGCAAGAGCTCCTGGAACTGCTCGCGGTTGAGCTTTTCGGTCTCGAGCTCGGTCTGCAATACGGTGATCGCCGCCTGTTGCGTGCTGATCGTCTGCAGCAGCGAACGGATCTCCTCTTGCGCCGACTTGAGCTCGGCGTTCAGGCCCGCCTGGGTGTTGCGCACATCCGCCTCGAGGATATCCAACTTGACGCGGTTCACCTGGATCGGATTGAGCACCTGGGTGTAGAATTGGGGCACGCCGATGTACGCGATGTAAAAGATCGTGGCCCCCAGCAGCACCCCTATGCCAAGGGCAAGCACCAACCGGATCAGCCAAAGGACAAATAGCCAGACACCTTTCCAGAAACGCTTCCAGGTACTCGGCTGCTTCTCAGGCGTCTCGCCCATCGTATCCTCCCTCTCATCGATTGGCTCCGCTCTACCCGTTCCGCGATCGAGACCCGGGCGCGGCTGCCCGGACTGCCCGCAGCCGCTCCGGAGGGCGCGCCGATCTACTTGGCCGGCGGCACCGCGGTAAGGAGGTCACGAAGCCCCTGGATAAAGGTGTCAAAGGTCTCTTTGGTGGTCCTGAACCCCGCGACTTGCTCTTCCACGGCGCTCACGCTCGCGCCCAGTTTGGTCACGCCCGCCTGGAGGTCAGTGCTCTGCTTGACCAGCCCCTGCACTTCTTGGGTGACGTTGCCCAGGTTGCCCTTGAGGGCGGTCACGTCGCCGCCGACCCCATCCAGGCCTCGCGAGACGCCCCCCAGGTCGGAGGTGAGCCGCTCCAATCCGTTGCCCAGATCGGTCAGCCCCTTGCGCATCGTGTTCACATCACCAGAGATAATCTCGATCTGCGAAGGCAACACGGCCAGCGAGGCCAACTGGTTGTCCGTCGCGGCAAGGTCTTGCGTCAGGCCCAGCAGTTCGCCGGATAGCCGATTCTGCTCTTCCATCATCCAGGCGCCGCGGACGCCAGCGGTATAGCTCAGGCCGCCATTGATGCCACTCAGGATAAGTAGGGTGATCACCGACCCTAGCACCGCCCCCATCAACACGGAGGCGATGAACCAGCCCACCAGCCTGGGCGCGCGCACTGTCGTCGCCGGGGCTGCCGCAACGGCCGCCGCCAGCGGCAAGGCGGGCTCTGCTACGCGCTCCTCGACCGCCTCCGCCGGCTGATCCGCCGGCGCGGCCTGGGAAATCGCCGGCTCCTCGGCTCGCACGACCACAGCCTCATCCTCCGGCGACCTCTCCAGCGCAACCTCTTCGAGTTCGAGCCAAGGCTTCTCCTCGCCGACGCCTTCCTCCAGCTCTGGCGCCGGCCCTTGCTCGCGCTCGTGAGGAAGCCAATCGGCGCCCTCGTCGCCAAGCTCGGCAGCCACGTCTGAAGCTTCCAGAGCTTCCTTGGCTACGATCTCTCCGGCCAGCACATCTTCCGGCACAAGATCCGTCACCCTGTCCTCTAGCCAGTCCCTCGACTCGTCGGCCTCCTCAGAGACCTCCTCCCGCAGCAGATCCGCCGTCTCGCCGACGGCATCCCGCACCAGGCCTAGCTCGTCGCCAGGCTCGGGCATTGGCTCCAGCTCGGACACTACCTCCGCGTCTTCCCTCTCGGGAACCGCATCGTCCCCTTCCCAATCGTCCACGAGGTCCAGATCGACGATCTTGGGCGTAGGCTCCAGGGGCGGCTTCTTCGACTTGCGTCTCCTGGTCATGGAATGAACTCCTTTCTCTCCAAACCGCGAGGCAAAAGACAGCTTGGGCGGTCAGCCGTACAGTGAAACCGGGCCCAGGTCACCGAACCCTCGTTGCCCGTCCGGCAACACAGCCAGGACGCGAAGGATACCCTGGTAACGACTGGGTCAACCACATTATACTATATACATGAAACCTTCGTCAAGTTATGGATGAGCAATCATGGAAGACAGCAAATCAGCCGCAGCTCACTTTGTGACCGCCCCGGCTCGCTTGACAGGTCAGAGCACCCATGCTATAGTGCCAACAAGGAGTTCTGGGAAGGGAACAGTATGCCAGTGAGGACCAATGATTGCTGCAGCACGTGCGAGTTCAATGCGATCCACCAACTGGGGGGCGCCCAGGCGGAGGGAGAGCAGGCCTTCCTCTGCCGAATCCGCCAGCTCGCCATCGCGAGCCCCTTCTGGACCTTCTGCAACAACCACCAGCGGCGCAACCCCCTCTTGATCCGCGAGCCCCGAGGGCCCCTCTGGGGAGCGGTTTCGCACCCGCCGCAGGAGCTTCCCTTGTCTCCGCGCGTCCTGGCTATCCCCGAGTTGGTCCCGCCTCGCGACGTCCCCGGTGAGTACAGGCTGCCTTATTGCGGCGATCAGCGTCCCCTGGATAGCGGCGCGGGGACCTGCGCGGTCTGTGGGGCCGCCACTGACCACGCCATCGCCATTTCCCACGAGGCGTCGCGGATCTGCTTTTGCAGTGTGGCCCATTATCTGGAGTGGTGGCTGGAGAACGCCCCCGAGTCGGGCAGCTACGGGGGCCGCGTCCCGGTGGAGAGAGGAGACCTGGAAGAGAACCTGATCGTCCTCATGGACGAGCTTGCCGAGATGGACACCCAGCCGCCCTCCAACCTGGATACCGGGCACATGCTGGACCTGATGCGCGGGCTGGAGGGCATCATCGCGCAGACCCTGCACGGCTACCCAGATTTGGCCCGGGTGCAGGATGCCTTGGCGGGGCCTGCCGCCAAGGGGAGCCCATCGCCGCACCTGTTGGTCATCCTGTCCCGCATGGCCGAGCTCGGGGAGCTGCGGC
>JAAYEA010000272.1 GCA_012689325.1 Chloroflexota bacterium | reverse complement strand
GCGACGATCCGCCGCGCGACGATCCGCCGCGCGACCGCGCCCAGGGCACGGCCCGCAGGCGCGCGCGGTGCAGGAAGCGCCGGCTGCGGTAATAGAGCCGCCAGCGCAGCCGTCCCACCGCGCCCGCTCCCTCGTGGCGCTGCTCGTCCAGCGCCATGAGCAGCCGGTCGAGGTGGACCAGGGTATCCTCGCCGCGGTCGGCAAGGGCGGCGCCGAGGCCGCGCAGCGTGGGGCGGGGCAGGCGGCTCACCGCCCGGGACACGCCGGGCGGCAGCGAGACCTGGGGCAATCTGGGCAGGAAAGGCGCCACCGAAAAGCGGGGCAGCCGGGGCAGCGCCGGGATGGTCACCGGGCCATAGCGGCGCGGCGGGGGCGCCCACTCGGCGGCGCAAGCGGCCAGCGACTCGCCGGCGCGGACGCGACGGCAAAGCTCGGCCAGGCGGGGCAGGGCGCGCTCCACCCGCTCGCGGACCACCACAGTGGCCTGCAAGTCCACCGGCGTGGGCGCGTCGTTCAAGATCACCAGCGCCGCGCCGCCGCGCAGCGCCCAGAAGGGGATATCGGCCACGGGCAGCACCGCCAGCGAGGAGCCCGCCACCAGCAGCAGGTCGCAATGCTCCACCTCGCCGGCCACCTCCATCAGGGTGTAGCGCGGCAGTTGCTCGCCAAAGAGGATGATATTCGGTTTGAGCGCGCCGCCGCAAGCGGGGCAACTGGGGAGGGCGCCCTCGGCCAGGTAGCGGGCGATGGACGGGCCCAGGGGCGAGACCTGGCCGCACTTGAGGCAGGTCCCCTCGCGCAAATGGCCGTGCATCTCCCAGACCCGCTGGGAGCCGGCCTTTTGGTGCAGGTCGTCGACGTTTTGGGTGATCACGCCGTGCAGGAGGCCCAGGGCCTCCAGCTCGGCCAGGGCGAGATGGGCGGGGTTGGGGGCGGCGCTCAGCCAGGCGCCCACCAGGGGGTGAAAGGCGCGGTAAAAGCTGGCGGGGTCGGCGCGAAAGGCCCGCAGCGACATGGCCTCCAGGGGATCGACCTTTTCCCAGAGCCCCGAGCCCGGGCTGCGAAAGTCGGGGATGCCGGAGGGCGTGCTGATCCCCGCCCCGGTGAGGGCCAGGGCGTGGCGCGAGTCCAGGATCAGTTCCGCGACGCGGCGGATGCCGTCTTCCACGTTCCCCCCTCTTGGATCAACTCGCCGCCCGCCACCCGGTGCGCCCAGCGCGTCGTCTCGGGCAGCCGGTAGCGGGTGCAACAGGCCAGCACGTAGCGGATCGCCGTCTCCAGGCCGAGCCGGTGCCCCACCGAGACGTACACCGGCCGCACGCCCGTCCGGGTGCGGACCACGGCGCCGATGACCTCCTCGCCATCGCGCAGCGGCGCCTGGCTCCCCGCCGCCCACCCCGGCTCGTCGTGCGTCCCGCAGAGCCGCGACTTGGCGCAGCCGATGGCGGGACGGTCCAGCAGCGCGCCCAGGTGCGCCGCGATCCCCAGCCGCCGCGGGTGGGCGATGCCTTGCCCGTCCACGATGAGCAGGTCAGGGAGGGCGGAGAGCCGCTCCAGCGCCGCCAGGATGGCGGGGGCCTCGCGGAAGGAGAGCAGGCCCGGGATATAGGGCATCTCTAGCGGCAGGGTGGCGACGCTGCTTTCCAGCGGGACCAATTCCGGGAAGGAGAGCGTCACCACCGCCGCCCGCGCCATGCCGCGCTGGGCGCTCACGTCCACGCCGCCCACGGTGCGCACCGGCCCCAGCCGGTCCTCCGCCACGACCCAGCGGCCAAGCTCGCGTTGGATCGCCATCCCCTCCTGGGGGCTGACGCGCCAGGGGTGCTCGTGCAGAATGCGCATGGTCGCTAGCTCGGGAACCCGCAAGGTAACATGGTTGGTTTATAGCACGAAACCGCGCGGCGGGCAAACGGCGCCGTGGGGGCGGTCGGAAAGGGAGGGCGGTCACGGGGGACCGCCCCTACCGGGCAGGGACGTAATAGTCGCGCGCGGGCGCGGGGAGCGCCACCTCGACGCCGCCGCACCGGTGGGATTCGATCAGCCCCATGCTGATCTCCATGGTCGGCAGGGCGATCTCCAGCCGGCCGGAGGAGGGCGCGCCGGTCTCCAGGGCGTGGATCAGGTCGGCGACGCAGGCCAGGGTTGGGCTGCCCTGCTCCCACTCCGGGAACGGCGCCGGCGAATGGATGGTCCAGCGGGTGTCCGTCCGGCGCAGCCGCAGCGCCCAGTCGATGCCGTTGTTCCAGGCGTAGGCGACGCCGTCCTTGCCCACCAACTGGAACTCGTACATCCCCCGCGCGGGGAGCAGAAAGGCCTCGCGCCCGCCGGCGTAGAGGATGTGGGCGTGGAGCACCGACGGGTCCTTGGCGAGCTGCATCCCCTCGGGCTGGATCGTCTCGGGGTGGAGTTGGCCCGACACCGCCACGGGCGCGGGGTCGCCCAGGAGGTAAGAGAGGGTGTCGATGCTGTGGCTGTGGGAGTGCATGAGCTGGCCGCTGCCGAAATAGTAGGCCGCCATCACCTCGCCGAGCTGGCCCTCCTCGGCCATCCGGCGGATGCGCTGGTAGCCGGGGTGGTAGCGGCGCAGCGTGCCGATGTTGAAAACGACGCCGTGGGCGCGGCAGGCGCCGGCCATGCGCTCCGCCTCGGCCAGCGAGCAGGCCATGGGCTTTTCGCAATAGATGCCGCGCACGCCGCGCTCGGCGGCATAGACCACCACCTCGGCGTGGTGGGTGGCGTGGGTGGTCACGCTGAGGATCTCCGGCCGCGCCTCGTCGATCATGGCCCGATAGTCGGCGTAGCCCTGGGGCACGCGCCAGCGCTCCTGGAAGCGCCGCAGCGCCTCGGGCTGGATGTCGCAGGCGGCGACCATTTGCACGCCCGGCGTCTGGGCGTAGGCGGCGGCGTGGCTGTAGGGCAAGGCCACCGCCGGGTAATCCAGCACCTCGTCATCGATGGACCCGGCCATCCGCCCGCAACCGACGATCGCAACTCGATACATGACTGGCCTCCTTTGGCTGTCGTTCTGGTGGGCATGGTACACGGAACGGGCGGGGGGTC
>JAAYEA010000271.1 GCA_012689325.1 Chloroflexota bacterium | reverse complement strand
TGATGAACGCCAAGCTGGTGCGGGAGCTCATCCAGATGCGGGGGAACCTAACGGCGGGGTGTTGCTCGCTGCGCATGCGGCAGACCGACGCGGCGGTGCTGGCGACCCAGATCGTCACTTCGGGCGCGCTGGGCGAGCTGCGTGTGCTGCAGGCGCGGGAGATTCGCGGCTGCGGGCGCAAGCCCGACGCCCCGCGCCCCGACTGGCGGCTGGTGAAGGCGCGGAACGGCGGCGGCATCTTGCTCAACTGGGGCTGCTACGACCTGGACTATATGCTGGGCCTGTGCGGCTGGCAACTCAGGCCGACCACGGTGTTTGCTCAGTGCTGGACGATCTCGCCGCACCTGCAGGAGCACGTCTGGCCCGGATCGGATGCCGAAACCCATTTCGTCTCGCTGATCCGCTGCGAGGGCGGCGCGATGATCAACTTTGAGCGAGGCGAGTTCGTGGCCGCGCAGACCGAGTCCTCCTGGCGCATCACCGGCTCGCGCGGGTCGCTCCAGCTGGATATGCTGGGCAGGCGCGGCTCGCAGATGGTGCTGGACGAGACCACCCCCGAGGGCGGGGTCAGCTCGCGCACGGTGTGGGAGTTCGGCCCGGACAATTCGGGCTACAACTCGTCGCCGATCGTCGATTTCGCCCAGGCGATTCGCGAGGGGCGGCAGACCGATACCAGCCTGGAGCGTGCCCTGGTGGTACAAGAGATCAGCGACGCGATCTATGCCTCCGCCGAGAGCGGCGAGGCGGTTCATATCGATGTGACGGTCTAGGGAGGCTGCAGTGAAATACGCATTCATGACCTTTTCCACGCCATCGCTCACCCTGGATCAGGTGCTGGCGACGGCCAAGAGGTATGGCTATGATGGCATCGAGCCGAGGCTGGTGGATCGCCAGGCGCACGGCATCGAGGTGGAGATCAGCTCGGCGGCGCGCCGAGAGGCGCGAGCCAAGGTAGCGGACAGCGGCATCGCCCTGGCGTGCATCGCCACTTCTTGCATGTATGCCAACCCGGCCACGACGCAGGCGAACGTCGACGAGACGTTTCGATGCATCGACTTGGCGGGCGATCTGGGGGCGCCGACGATCCGTGTGTTCGGCGGCAAGCTTGGCCCGGGCCTGAGCCGCGCTGACGCGATTCAACTGGTGGCGGAGTCGTTGCTGAAGGTGGCCGGGCAGGCCGCAGCGCGGGGTGTGACCGTCTGTGTCGAAACGCACGACGACTGGTGCGAGCCCACCCACCTGGCCGCGGTACTCAAGCAGGTGAATCACCCTGCCATCGCCATCAACTGGGACATCATGCACCCGGTGCGCGTCGCAGGGGCGACCATGGACAGCGCGTTTGAGGCAATCAAGCCGTGGATCGGGCACGTGCACCTGCACGATGGCGCGAAGGATGGCACCACGGCGCTGGCCCCGATCGGCGAGGGGGCGATCGATCACAAGCGGGCTGTGGAGCTGCTGCTGTCGCTGCCCTATCGTGGTTTCCTCAGCGGGGAGTGGATCAAGTGGGCCGACCCCTACGAGGTGCATCTGCCGCGCGAACTCGCGACGATGAAATCGTACGAACAACTGGCAAGCAGCCACCTGCGGAGATAGCCCGAGCATCGGAACCGGGCCGCGCACAGCGGCCCGGTTTTCGCGTTCTGCTGGCCGCTGCATCTAGCGTCTGGACAGCGATGAGTGCGCTAGAGCAGCCGCCTGGCGATGGCCACGACGGCGATGCCGACGAGGACCGCGGCGACAAAACTGTGGGTGCGCCGGGCGACCAGCCAGGCGGGGATGCTGGCCCAGAGGTAGAGGTTGGACAGGTTCACGGCCAGGTCGCCTTCAGGAGCGAGCAGCGTAGGCACGAGCATGGCGGCCAGGACGGCAATAGGCATGTGCTTGAGCCAGCCAGCGAGGACCGGCGGGAGGCTGCGCGCGGAGAGCGCCTTGATGGGCAGCAGGCGCGGGAGAAAGGTGACGACGGCCATCCCCAATATGGTCAGGGTGATCTGCGTTTGGTCCATCTCTCCAGAAGGCTCCCCAGGGTGGCACCAGCCAGGGCGGCGCCGATGACGTGCCAATGACCCCAGCCCGCGCGTTGCAGCGCAACCGCCAGGCCGCCGGAGAAGATGGCCACGGCGAACTGTCGGCCTCCCTTGATCTGCAGGGCCAGCAGGGCGATGAACAGCGCGGGCAGGGCAAAGTCCAGGCCCAAGGCGCGCAGATCGCCCACCACCTGGCCGGCAAGGACGCCCAGCGCTGTCCCCGCGATCCAGGCAGCCTGCGCCGAGAGATTGAGGGCGAGCGATTCCGCAGGATTCAGGGCGCCTGTCGACACCTTCATGGCGTGAACGGCAAAGGTCTCGTCCGTCAGCTCGAAGGCAAAGGCACCTTGTTGCCGCCATCGCCATCCCTTGAGGGCCGGGGCCAGCGTCGCGGACATGAGCATGTGACGCAGGTTGACGATCAGCGTGGACAAAACGATGGACAGGGGCGAGGCGCCGGAGGCCAGCAGGCCCACGGCGACGAACTGAGAGGCCCCGGCGTAGACCAACAGCGACATGAGCAAGGTGTTCAGAGTCGAGAGGCCAGCTCCCTGCGCCAGGACGCCATAGGTGAAGGCGATGGGCAGGTAGCCTGCCGCGATGGGGAGCGCCTGCAGGGCTCCTGTTCGCCAGGCGGCGCGCGGCGACGACGGATTCACCGCGCGAACCTCAGTTCACCAGGCCGGCGTCCTGCAGCGGCCAATAGGACACCCAGGCTCGGCCGAGGACCTTGTCCAGGGGCACCGCCCCGAAATAGCGCGAGTCGTTCGAGTTGTTGCGGTTATCCCCCATCACAAAGACGTGATCCTCGGGCACGGTGGTGGGGCCATAGTCGCGCTGAAGGACTCCGGAGAGGTACGGCTCATCGATGGGCTGCCCGTCGATGAAGAGCTGACTTGCCCTGATCTCGACCGTCTCGCCGGGGAGGCCGATGACGCGCTTGATGAGCGGGATCTCGGCGTGATCCACGTCGATAACGACCACGTCGCCGCGTTCCGGCTCGCCGAAGCGGTACGTCACCTTCTCGATGAGGAGGTGCTGGTCGTCATGCAGGTTGGGCTCCATGCTCTGGCCCAGGACATAGGTGGTCTGGGCCACAAAGTGGTTGATCAAAAGCGCCAGGACGAGGGCTGGCAGAAAGGTCAGCACCAGTTCCTGAACCAGGGTGGCGACGATGGCGCCGAGAGAGGCGCGCTTGGGCGCGGGTGTGGTCTCGGGGAGCGCCGGGCTGTTCTGTGGTTGGCTGGATGGTTCCATGCGGCTTCCTTCGGAGCGACGGATGGGGCGATTGCCGGGCCTAGTATACCCCCAAAGGCGCGATTCGCCAAAGAACGAGATGCGGCGGGTTTGGCTCTTGGCGCGAGGCGAGTATACTGTCGCCCAGTTGGACTGACGAGGAGCGAGGCATGGACAACGGGCTGGCGCCCGTGCGGATGACAAGCCAGGATCGCGACAACCTGGGGCGCATCCGGGCGATTCGCATAGAGGCCGGGCTCGACGACGCCGAGGCCCTGGCCAGGCTGTTCGAGGATCAGGGCATCGTCGGTGATGGCGCGCTGGAGGCCCGGCTGCGGGCGGTCCTATTAGCGACGCAACAGCACTGGCTGCCAGGGCACGCCACGCCCCTGGACTTGCCCGGCCTGCGGGAGATTCGAGAGGCGGGCGACCGGGGCTTTCGGCCCCAATTCCGCGACCCATGGGCGAACAGCCGCGACCAGATCGGGCATTTTCTGACCGCGTTGGGGCTCTTCCTCTACCCTCAGACCGTGCGGACGCGCCGCCTGGGCATCTGCGTGCGGGATTGGGTGCGGTCGCCGCAGGATATGTCCGACGAGGAAGTGGCGCTTCGCTTCATCATTGGGCACGAGAAGGTGCCCGACCCGATTCTGGGCGATCCCCGGGCGCTGATCCAGTTTCCCAAGCAATTCACCAGCGCCACGGCGGAGGACGTCGCGACGTACCGGCGCGCGTTGGAGGCTCTTGGCGCAGGGTGGCGAGTGAACCTGGAAGCGGCCGTGGAGATCCTCTCTGGGATCGCCGTTGGCCAGGGACGCGGCAACAGCATCCAGGACTTGGCGCTCAGCCTGATGGCGTGCCGGTTGGGGCAGATGATCCGCAGTGGGGCGATCCGCGACGGCGCGGAGGTGGCCGCATGGATCAGGGACAACCTGGCGGGGGCGGACGAGCCCCTACAGGCCCGGGCCGGCCAGGATACCGCTACCGGAGGAACTCGGGATGGGATTGGCTGATCTATTGGGCGGGTTGAGCGCAGGACCATTCGAGCTGGCCTTGGTGGCCTCTGCTTTGCTGGTTCTGCTGGCGGTCCTGACCAGCAAGGTGTCTGACCGGGTCGGCGTGCCCGCGCTCCTTTTGTTCCTGGTGCTGGGGATGCTGGCTGGCTCGGATGGGCCGGGAGGGATCTATTTCGATGACCCTGCGCTGGCCCAAGCGGTGGGGACCGTTGCGCTGGTGCTGATCTTGTTCGCGGGCGGCTTGGGCACCGAGTGGGGGCGGGCGCGTCCGGTGTTGGGGGTCGGAATCACCCTGGCGACGGCCGGCGTGATCATGACCGCTCTGCTTCTGGCGGTGTTTGTGTCGGCGGCGCTCAAGATCCCCTTTATCGACGCGCTGCTGCTGGGCTCGATCATCTCTTCCACAGACACGCCGGCGGTCTTTGCGGTCATGCGCGCGAAAAGGACCGGGTGGCGCGGCAAGCTGGGCGCCATACTCGAACTGGAGGCCGGGAGCAATGACCCCACAGCCATCCTGCTGACCACCAGCGTGATCGGCGTGATCCAGTCCGGAGAGTCGCCGCTGCTTAGCCTGGCGCTGAGCTTTCTCCTGCAGATGGCCCTGGGCGCGGCCATAGGCTATCTGGCCGGGCGGCTTCTGCCGTGGCTGGTGAACCGCCTGAATCTGGGGCAAGATGGCCTCTACGCGCCACTGACCACCGCCTTGACGCTGCTCACCTATGCGGGCACGGCGCTGGTGGGCGGGAACGGGTTCCTGGCGGTGTACGTGGCGGGGCTGGTGGCGGGCAATAGCGAATTCATCCACCGCCGCAGCTTGGTTCGGTTCCACGACGGTCTGGCCTGGGTCATGCAGATCGGGATGTTTCTCGTCCTGGGCTTGCTGGTCTTTCCCTCGCGGCTGCCCGCGGTCATGGGGACCGGCCTGCTGGTGACCGTGATACTGATGCTGGTGGTGCGGCCGTTGGCCGTGTTCCTCCTCACGGCCCCCAGCCACCTCAAGGTGAGCGAGAAAACAATGCTCTCGTGGGTGGGCCTCAAGGGCGCGGTGCCGATCATTCTGGCGACCTATCCGCTGCTTGCGGGGCTGCCACAGGCCGAGCTCATTTTCAACGTGGTGTTCTTTGTCGTGCTGGTCTCGGTGGTGGTGCAAGGCCCCACGATCCCATACCTGGCGAGGTGGCTGAAGTTGACCGAGCCGATGGGGCTGCAAGAGGCTGCTCCGCTGGAGATGAACGAGGTGGCGGGGCTGAACACCGCGCTGCAAGAGATCGTTCTTCCGGAAGGCGCGGCGAGCGTGGGCGAAAAGATCGTCGATCTCTGCTTGCCTGACGACTTTTTGGTGGTGCTGATCGAGCGCAATCGGGAGTATATCGTCCCCTACGGAGGGACCGTGCTGGAAGCTGGAGATCGCATGTTCGTGATCTCGAACAAGCTGACGCTGGAGCGCATGGGATCGCAGCTCACGCAATGCCCAGTCGGCCTTGGTTGAGTCGCACAGGCTGCTCTGCGTTGCGGATTCCGGGCGACTGTGCTATACTCTCGGGTGAACCGCATGGCCGCGCCATTGGCCGCGCTTCGCGCCCCTGTAGCTCAGTGGACAAGAGCAACTGCCTTCTAAGCAGTGGGTCGCAGGTTCGAATCCTGCCAGGGGTACTACCGCATATCGCATGACCGTTTGGGCGCGACCGTGTCGAGCCTAGCCGCCAGGGTGCGCGGCGATCGAGTGCAAGGAGGCGCTTTCGTGAAGATCACGGACATCGAGGCAATCGCCTTTCGATACCGCTCCAAGATCGTCCAGGACGAGGAAGGGCACGCTCATCCAGGGCCTGAGCACGATGCCACCGAGACGCTGACCAAGGTCAGCACCGATGCGGGGGTGGAGGGCTATTGCTTTGGCGGCAGCCAGGCGACGGTGGAGGTGGCCCGCCCGGTGCTGGTGGGCCAAGATCCCTTCGATCGGGAGAGCATCTGGCAAAGGCTGCGCCAGTACCAGCGCATGGGCAAGGCGCGCACGGCGCTGGCGGACCGCTACCTCGGCGTCATCGACCAGGCGCTCTGGGACCTGGCGGGACGCGCCACTGGCCTCCCCGTCTACAAGCTGCTGGGCGGGTACCGTGACAAGGTCCTGGCCTATGCCAGCACCATGTGCGGCGATGACCTTCCGGACGGCCTGGATACCCCCGAATCCTACGCTGACTTTGCGCAGTCCTGCAAGGAAATGGGCTACACCGCGTTCAAGCTGCACACCTGGATGTCTCCCCTCGGACCGGACCCAAAACATGATGTTGCCGCCTGTCGCGCTGTGCGCGAGCGGGTGGGGCCTGACACGCGCCTCATGCTGGATTGCCACCATGACTATAGCCGGGAGGATGCTCTGTACATCGGCCGCGCTCTGGAGGAGTTGGACTATTACTGGTTCGAGGAGCCGATGAACGAGCACAGCATCTCTTCCTATGTCTGGCTGACGGAGCAGTTGAGCATCCCCGTGATGGGGCCGGAGACTGCGGAAGGCAAGATGTACACGCGAGCCGAGTGGATCCTGCGCGGGGCGTCGGACATCAGCCGGTACGACGTGTGGCATGGCGGGATCACCCCCATGATGAAGACGATCCATCTTTGCGAGTCGTTCGGGGTGCGGCTGGAGGTCCATGGCGGCGGGCCGGGAAACCTGCAGGTCCTGGGCGCCATGGGCATCCCCGGCGAGTATTATGAATTGGGCCTCCTGCACCCCTTCATCGACCACTATGCCCGGACTCCCTGGTTGACCGAGCCGATCGACCCATTGCTGCCGGGCGGATATGTGCGGATTCCCCAGCGGCCAGGGCTGGGCATGGAGATCGATTGGGGCTATATCGAGAGGAATCGGATCAGGTAGGACAGAAGCAGCATGGTCGGCGTGGCCAGGGAGCGGCGCGCGGCCACTCTTGCGGGCACGGAAGCGGGCCAAAGGAGGTCATGGTGGAACGTGCCAAGGAAATATGTGATCGCTGTGGAGAGCCCTTGGGCCCCAATCCCGTGATGCGAGGGGAGAAGG
>JAAYEA010000270.1 GCA_012689325.1 Chloroflexota bacterium | reverse complement strand
GACCTGGCCCGGCGCCAGGCGCAGGCGTTCCACCCGATCGACGATCCGCGAATCCAGAACGAGGTACTTGTGACGGCCCATGATATCCTCCTTGCTAGACTGTTCTCTCCACGACTGGGCACAAGCCCTGCATATCCCCCGCCATTCCATTGACTTTTGGCGCTTCCTAAAGGTATAATAGCAGCAGCATGGCTGTCGCGTGCTGCGGGTTCCTGATCCGTCTGGGCGAGGTCGCACGGGCGCCCCGGGGAAGCACAGAGGAGGCGGGCGATGGGGCACCATCCGGTTCTCTGGCGACGGGCATTGGCGGCGAGCTTGTGCGTGCTGGTGGTGGGGATCGCGGCAGCCTCCCTGGCCTGGCTGGCCAGCCCGCGAGCGCGGCCAGCCGCGGATCGATCCGACCCACGAGGGCAGTCCGTCCTCTCCCTGGCGCCGCCGCGCGATCAGCCTCTGGCGGCGCTGCTTGATTCCGCCGCCGCGGCGCGCGCCGTGCGCGAGGCCTGGCAGCGCGCTCGCGATGCCGGCATCTATGGCTTCTCCACGGACCTCACCCAACTGGCCTACCCCGCGCGCTCCCTCGCCAATTCGGGCCGCGGCCCGCAGACCGTCGAGCTGCGCCTGGAAGGGGAGGTGGACCTGCCCGCGCGGAGCCTGGGCCTGCGCCTGTGGGAGCCCGGCGACGCCGGGGCCGCCGACGGGCGCACCGAGGCCCGCGTGGAGGGCGGCCGCGCCTACCTGCGCGCCGCCGACGGGTCCTGGCAAGAGGTCGAGGACTTTACCACGAGTTTCGCGCCCGATAACGACCCCCTCGCCTTCCTGGGCGGCATGGAGGACGTGCGCGAGGTGGCCGCGCTGGAGCAGGCCGCCGACGCGCCCCTCTCCCGCTTTGCCTTCCGCCTCGACGGCCCCAAGCTGGCCGATTACCTCCGCGACCAACTGCAGCGGCGCCTGACCGAGCGGGGCGAGCTCCCGCCCGGCGTCTCGCTGGACGTGCCCGCCTCCCTGCGGCAGATGACCGGCAGCGGCGAGGTGTGGGTGGACCAGCGCGGCCTGCCGCTGCGCCTGACCATGCACCTGGCCTTTCCGCGGCAGCGCGACGGCTCTTGGGTGGAGGCCGACGTGCAGACCCGCTTTTCCGGCTACCCCCAGCAGGTGGAGGCGGCGGGGAACGCCCTGGGCGCGACGAGCCAGCCGGGGTCGCCGCGCCGCGCCCTGCGGCTCGACCCGGGCGAGATGGCCGCGGCGGGCGCCCTGGCGCTGGGGACGCTGCTGGCGGGGCTGCTGTTCGCCGGGCGCCGGTCGCGCCGGGCCTATGCCGCCGTGGTGATGGCGCTGCTCTTTTCCATGGTGGTCGTGCCGCAGATGCAGGCGGCGCAGGTGGCGGCCTTCTATGACCGCCAGGCCGCGCGCCCGCAGGAATTGCCCCGGCTGCACACCAGCGGCCAGGCGGTGAGCGCCGCCGCCAGCGCCGAGTCGGACGCCTACCAGGCCATCGCCGAGCAACTGGCGCCCGCCTGGGACCCGCTGGCCGACCCCCTGGCCGCCGCGGCGAACGCGGCGAGCCCGGCGGCGGAGCCGCGGCCCCTGGCGGATGACCCCCCCGTCGAGCCGCCGGCCCTGAGCTGCAACCCCGACGACACCGCCGACTCGGACGGCGACGGCGTGAACAACTATGAAGAGTGCGTCTACTGGCTCGATGCCGGCGACCCGGACTATGATGACGACGGGCTGGACGACGGGCAAGAGCTGAACAAGCTGGCCACCGACCCCAGCGCGGCCGATACCGACGGCGACGGGGTCTCGGACGCCGTGGAGGTGAGGGGCTTCCCCCTGGGCGGCCGGACCTGGTTCCTGAACCCGAACAACCCCGATAGCAACAACGACGGGCAGGTGGACGCCGCCGAGTGCCCGGTGCTGCTCGAGACGCCCAACCCCACCGCCGACCAGATCTCGGCGCAGTGCGACGCGGACCAGGACGACATCCCCAACCCGTTCGAGTTCGACAACGACGACGACGGCGTCCCCGACGTGGTGGACCTCTCCCCCGACGAGGCCGTGGACACGAACGGCAAGCGGCATGGGCAGCCTGCCGCGGCCACGGCCTTTAATCGCGACCACCCCTTCCGGCTCTCGGTGACCAACCTGGCCTCCGGCTGGCCCGTCCTGGTCGACCTGCAGATGCGCCCCGTCGTGGCCGACCACCTGGCCTACGCCCTGAACGTCTACGACTGGCCGGAGAACGATGTGGACGGCCAGATTCAGCACAAGGCCAACACCACCTTTTACAGCCTGAACCCGCAGGACGCCAGCGGCGCCAACGGCGATATGCGGCTGGTGCCGCTGCTCGAGATCGCCATGACCGGCCCGCTGCCGCTCAAGCTGGCCGACCCCAGCGCCCAGGTGATCGTGGGCGCCGGGACGGCGCTCTCCACCACGGTGACCATCGACGCGGCCTCCGCGACGTCCACCCGCTTCCGCTACGCCCTCCCCGCCAACGCCCGCCTGGACCTCTATGCCGGGACCTGCGGCAGCCTGGGCGCCCAGCCCCTGCTGGCCCTCACCGGCGCGAGCGCCACCCTGAGCGCCCGCTCGGTGGTCCAGACCGCCGACGGCAGCCACGCCCTGGTCATCACCGACGGGACCACCCCGGCCTGCGCCGAGCTCCCGGATGTGGTGAATGGCCCCTATGCCGACAAGATGGTGGACGAGTCGGCGCTGGCGGCGTACGGCGTCACGGCCAGCGACCAGGGCGACGGCTCCGTGCTGGTCTATGTGCCGCTGAACGTGACCTCCGACGACACCGGCGGCGGCAAGTCGGCCTTCCAGGCGCGCATGATCTATTGGCCCGGCGAGACCAACCGCTGGGTCGAGGCGCAGTCCATGCGGATCATCTGGCTGGTGCAGATGCTGACCGATTCGTGCGCCGAGGGTTACAAGAGCTACGACGAGTACGTCGCCCTGCCGGGCAACGACAAGGCGACGCAGCAGGACTATGACGCCTACTTTGACGACTGGTGCGCGCGCAACCGCACCGCCGACGAGATCGTGCCGGTGCAGGTCTATGACGAGGACTGGTTCCTCACCGGGCTGGTGGCGCGCGAGGACCACGGGCTGGACCTGGCCGTGGCCTACGTCAACCCCGCCCTGAGCCCCTATAACGACGACGCGCTCTATACCCTCTCCATGGGCCTGGGCGAGCAGTTCATCGCCGGCGTCGATTGCGACACGGCGGCCACGATCCTCAGCCCGACAGCCCACGCCTGCGTCCAGGATAACCTCCGCGACCTGGCCGTG
>JAAYEA010000269.1 GCA_012689325.1 Chloroflexota bacterium | reverse complement strand
CAAGGGGATCGCTCTGCCCTGGAGCAGATCCTGCGCAAGGTGGCTCTTCTGCGACAGCAACACCCGGAGCTCTTTGCCGTGGACGCGATCGTTCCTGTCCCTCCGTCCATGTCGCGAGACGGAGAGCCGGTGCTGGAGGCCGCCAGAGCGCTCGGCCAGCAACTGGATGTGCCCGTGCTGGCCGCGTTGGTCAAGACCAGGCCCACCCGGCCGCAGAAAGAGATGAGAACCCTGGCCGAAAAACGGGCGAACGTGGCCGGTGCGTTCGCCGTCCAGGCCCCTGTTGGGCGCGAGCGGCTCCTGGTTGTGGATGATCTCTACGATTCGGGCGAGACGCTGGCAGAAGCGACGCGGGTGCTCAAGCGCGCCGGCGCTGCTGCGGTCTGCGTATTTGCCCTCAGCAAGACGATTCACACCGACGCATAGGGAGGCGAGAGTCACATGGCGAAGGTTCATTGGCTGGCCCTAAGCGCGGTCTCGGGCATCGGCGGCGTCACCGCCAAGAGGTTGCTTGAACGTTTTGGCACCATCGAGGCCGCCATCGAGGCTCCCGTAGAGGAATTGGGCCGGGTTCCTCGCATGACCCCTGACGCCATCCGGCAACTCCAGCAAGTCTCGCTGGAGGTCCTCGAAGAACAGATCGCCGATCTCTCCGAGGAAGGCATCGAGATCCTCACGTGGGATGACGCAGATTACCCCGTCAACCTGCGGCAGGCGGCAGACTCGCCCCCCGTGCTTTTTGTGAAGGGCGGATTTCGGGAGGACGAGCAGGCTGTCGCGGTGGTTGGCACCCGGGAGCCCTCCGCGCCAGCCTGCGAGGCGGCGCGGCGGCTGGCTCTGGGGCTGGCCGACAGGGGGATCACGGTCGTCAGCGGGCTCGCCCTGGGCATCGACACCGCGGCCCATCGCGGCGCCCTTGAGGCTCAGGGTGGCCGCACCATCGCCGTCTTGGGCTGCGGCTTGCGCCATGTTCACCCCCGCAGCAACACGGCCCTGGCTCGCGAGATCGTTGACCGCGGCGCGCTGGTCTCCGAGCTGCAACCCAGCACGCCGATCCAGGGCCGGCACCTGATGGCGCGCGACCGCATCATCGCGGGGTTGAGCCGTATCATCGTGGTGGTGGAGGCCGGGCTCAACAGCGGCAGCCTGGACACGGCCCAAAAGGCCGTGGCCCAGGGTCGGCTCCTCTACGCAATGCCTGGCAGCGAAGGCACAGACGACCTGATCGCCAAGGGAGCGCGACCCATCGTGCCCAACAACGCCGCGCTCGATGACTTGGCGGCTGCTACTGGGACGAGGCTGGCTCGCGAGGAGCCCAGCCAGCCATCGCTTTGGTAGAAAGGGGACGCCGAATGGCAGAAAAGATCCTGGTAGTGGAAGATGAGCTTGCCCTCCGGGAGACCCTGTCCTATAACCTGATCAAGCAGGGGTATGAGGCGAAGGTTGCTGCCGACGGAGTCTCGGCCCTCGAGATCGCGCGCGGTGAGCAACCTGATCTCATCATCCTGGATGTGATGCTCCCAGGGCTAGACGGCTTTGAGGTCTGTCGCATCCTGCGCCGCGAAATGTCGGCCCCCATCCTCATGCTGACCGCCCGAGCAGACGAGATCGACAAGGTTGTTGGGCTGGAGGTCGGGGCAGATGACTATCTCACCAAGCCCTTCAGCATGCGCGAGTTGATGGCTCGCGTCAAGGCGCTTCTGCGCCGGACTCGGCTGATTCGCGAAGAGATGGCGTCTGAGCTCGAGGGCGCAGCCGCACAGGCCGGCGAGGAGCGAAGCGAGCGTCGGCTTGAATTCAGCGACCTGGTGATCGATCCTGGGCGACGGGAGGCCCTGCGCGCGGGGAAACCCTTGCCGCTGAAACCGAATGAGTACGATCTCTTGCTCTTCCTAGCTCGACACCACCGGATTGCGCTCTCTCGCGAGCTGATCTTGGAACGCGTCTGGGGTTGGGAGTTCGGTGGGGGCACGCGCACCGTGGACGTTCACGTGCGCTGGCTGCGCGAAAAGATCGAGGCCGATCCCAGCCAACCCACACGCATTGTCACCGTTCGCAGCGTGGGCTACCGATTTGAGGGGTAAACATGTTTCATAGCATCCGCGCGCGTATCGCCGTCCCATACGTGGTGCTGACCCTGATCACCATAGCAGGCCTTTCCGCATATACGCAGAGTCGGTTTCGAGCCACCTATCTCGCACAACTCGAGGATAGGCTCGCGGCGGAGGGCGCCGCCCTGGCAGGGGCGGTAGTCACTCAAGGCCCCTTATCCGCCGAGTTCCTCAACCCGTTAGCGGTGACATACGGCGGCTTTCTAGATGCCCGCGTTACGTTCATCGGGCTGGACGGCGCTGTCTTGGGCGACTCCCACCAGGACTATCGGACGATGCCCAGCCACCTCCTGCGCCCCGAGATCCAGGAGGCTCTCCGCGAGGGCCTCGGGCGCTCCGTGCGCCACAGCGACACTCTGGACCTGCGGATGCTGTACGTGGCAGTCCCGGTTCGGGCAGCGCTTTCCGTTGCGCCCGATTCCGCCATCGCCGTCGTGAGGGTAGCCGTCCCTATCAGCGAGGTCGATGCGGAGCTGGCCCGGCTGCGGGGAGTGACCTTGGCCGCCGCGCTGGTCGCCGTCGCGGTGGCGCTGGTGACGGCCGTCGTTGTGGCGAATCGCACCACCAAGCCGATTCGCCAGCTCGAGCGCTTGGCAGAGCGCTTTGCAGCGGGCGACCTGGGGGCGCGCCTCTGGCCCGCCACACAGGACGAAGTGGCCAGGCTGACCGGGGCATTCAATGGCATGGCGGCACAACTGCGGCAGCAGATGGATACGCTGGCCGTGGAGCAGGGCCGAATGGGCGCCGTGCTCGACCACATGGCCGACGGCGCGCTGATCCTCGACAACGAGGGCAACGTCTCGTTGGCGAACCCTGCTGCCACGCGCCTTCTGGAGATTGGCAGACAGTCGCCGATTGGCCGGTCCTTTGTCCAGGTCGCCCGCCACCATCAACTCGTGGACCTCTGGCAACAATGTCGCGATTGGGGCGGCGAGCAGAGCGCCACCATCGAATTCGGCGGCAAGACGTTCCTGCAGGGTATCGTCACACCGCTTGCCCCTGGCCAGCAACGCTCCGGCTATCTCGTCATCCTGCAAGACCTGACGCACATCCGGCGGCTGGAGACGGTCCGGCGCGACTTTATCAGCAACATCTCGCACGAGCTGCGGACGCCGCTGGCCTCGCTCAAGGCGCTGGTGGAGACCCTACGCGATGGCGCCCTAGACGATCCTCCGGCGGCGGAGCGGTTCCTGGACCTCGTCGAGACGGAGGTGGATACCCTCGCGCAGATGGTCCAGGAACTGCTCGAGCTCTCGCGCATCGAGTCCGGGCAGGTGCCGCTGCAGCTTGCTGCGGCGACGGCGGAAGCACTGCTCCTGGACCCTGTGGAACGCCTGCGCCCTCAGGCCGAGCGCTCCGGCCTGCACCTGGAGTGCGCTCTGCCTCCCGGGCTCCCTGCGGTCTGGGCGGACGCCAACAGAGTACAGCAGGTTGTAACCAACCTTGTCCACAACGCCATCAAGTTCACTCCGCCCAACGGGCGCGTGACGTGCGGGGCGCAGCAGGAGGGCCAGGCGGTGGTGTTCTGGGTAAAGGACACCGGCGTGGGCATCTCAGCCAAGGATCTTGCTCGGGTCTTTGAGCGTTTCTACAAGGCCGATCGGGCCCGCTCGGGCGGGGGCACCGGTCTGGGTCTGGCCATCTCTCGGCACATCATCGACGCGCACGGCGGACGAATCTGGGCCGTAAGCGCGGAGGGAAAGGGGAGCACCTTTCACTTCAGCCTGCCTGTGGCGCCCGCCAATCCGGCCATGTCCGGTTAGGCAAACGCTTGCCTCCCCTTAACAGATCGTTAACCAAGCTTTGAAGGGGCGTTAACGCTGGCGGTCTATAATCCTCCAAGGTGACTAGTGAATAACCTTAGGAGGAAAACATGCGTCGTATTCTGGTATCGGCCCTGTTGCTTATTGCGGTCATCGCCACTGCTTGCGCGCCCGCCACGGTAGCTCCAGCAGCGCAACCGGCGGTGACCTCCACTGCCGTCCCGGCTGCCGCCCCCACCAGCGCCACGGCCCCCCAGGGCAACTCCGAGCTTCCCGAAGTCAACCCGCTGGAGGTCAAAGGCGACATTATCGCCGCGGGCAGCTCCACAGTGTTTCCCCTGTCCGAGCGCATGGCCGTCCGCTTCAAGGATGAAGGCTATTCGGGCAACATCACCATCGATAGCATCGGCAGCGGCGCGGGCTTGGAGCGCTTCTGCAAGGCCGGCGAGACCGACATTGCCAACGCCAGCCGCGCCATCAAGAGCTCCGAGGTCGAATCCTGCCAGTTCATTGGCCGCGAGCCCGTCGAGATTCGCGTGGGCACGGACGCGCTGGCCGTGGTGGTCAGCAAGCAGAACACCTTTGTGCAGAGCGTCACCAGGGAGCAACTGGCCAAGCTCTTCTCGGATGCGGCCACCAAGTGGTCCGACGTGGACCCAAGCTGGCCCAATGAGAACATCCTGCGCTTCATCCCGGGCACGGATAGCGGCACCTTCGACTACTTTGTGGAGGACATCCTGGGCAAGGACAAGGCGCGCGCCCTGAGTGCGGCCAACCAGCAGCTCAGCGAGGACGACAACGTGCTGGTGCAGGGCGTGCTGGGCAGCCCCTACGCCATCGGCTATTTTGGCTACGCCTACTATGCCGAGAACGCGGACAAGCTGAACGCGCTCTCCATCGAGGGCGTGGCCCCCACCGCGGAGACAGTGGATCAGGGAACCTACCCGCTGGCTCGCCCGCTGTTCATGTACACCACAGCCAAGATCCTGCAGGAAAAACCGCAGGTGGCCGCCTTCGTCAGCTTTTACCTGGCCCACGTCAACGAAGAGATCACGGCGGTCGGGTATTTCCCCGCCAGCGAAGCGGACCTGAGCGCGGCCAGGCAGGCAGTGCTTGCGGCGCTGAGCAACTAGCGGCCTGGCGAAGCCAGCCAACTCGGCATCCGGGGGCATGGGAAGGCCAACAGCCTTCCCATGCCTGATGGTGGGGCGGCGAGCTGCTGCGACCATAGGAGACACCCATGCCCAATCACGCCATCGAGATCACTTCAGGGCCACGACTGCTCGACGCCACGCAAGGCGTCGCTCGCACTTCGCTCGGCAGGAGACGCCGTCCCGCGGAGGGGCTCATCCAGGGCTTTCTCTTTGTCTGCGGCGCCATCTCTATCCTCACCACCGTGGGGATCGTCTTCGTCCTGGGCAAAGAGTCGCTGCTCTTTTTCGCCAGCCCCGAGGTGGACCTGGCCCGGTTCTTCACCGGCACAACCTGGCAGCCGGCCATTGGGCAGTTTGGCATCTTGCCACTGATCAATGCCACCCTCATGACGAGTATGATGGCCATGGTTGTCGCTATCCCGCTGGGGCTATGCGTGGCCGTCTATCTCAGCGAGTACGCGTCGCTGCGCGCCCGGGGCATCTTGAAGCCTATCCTCGAGGTCTTGGCGGGCGTTCCCACGGTTGTCTATGGCTACTTTGCGCTGAGCGCCATGACTCCCCTGTTACGCTCCATCTTGGGACCAAACACGGTTGATATCTATAACACCGCCTCTGCGGGCATCGTCATGGGCATCCTGATCCTGCCCTTGGTGAGCTCGATGAGCGAAGACGCGCTGAGCGCGGTGCCTCGCTCGCTCCGCGAGGCTGCCTATGGGCTGGGAGCCACCAAGCTGGAGACGGCGCTCAAGGTGGTCTTGCCCGCGGCCCTCTCAGGCATTGCCGCCGCGCTCATCGTCGCCATCTCGCGGGCCGTGGGCGAGACCATGATCGTCGCCATCGCCGCTGGGGCGGGGCCAAACCTGACCCTGAACCCCTTCAAAGCCGCCGAGACGATGACTGGCCACATCGTGCGAATCAGCGGCGGCGACCTAAGCTATGACTCGATCGACTACAACAGCATCTTTGCCATCGGCCTGATGCTCTTCCTGATCACCCTCGGGCTCAACGTCCTGAGCAGGCAGATCGTACGCCGCTTCAGAGAGGTCTATGATTGATGAGACTGGTGAACAGACAGCCCCAAGGTTTCGCTGAT
This sequence comes from Chloroflexota bacterium, assembly GCA_012689325.1. GTDB lineage: Bacteria > Chloroflexota > Anaerolineae > JAAYEA01 > JAAYEA01 > JAAYEA01. The sequence goes on along the minus strand of JAAYEA010000269.1, from coordinate 19,037 downwards.
TCGGGCGACTATGCCCCCAAGCTTGCGGAGCGGCAGCGATCGGCACGACGATGGCAAGGCATCTTTCTGGTGGCTACAATGGTCGGCATCGTCTTTCTGGTAGCCCTGCTCTACACCATCATCAACCAGGCGTTTGGCTATGTGGCCCAGGAGAACACGGTCGATCCGGCGACGCTGGTCAGCGCTGGGGTTCCGCTGGAGGAACTGCCCAAGGAGCAGTTGATTCAGATCCTGCGAGACCACGTCTCGGCGGGCGTGATGAGGCGCTTCGAGTCGGAACAGCCCTTTGAGCTGCGCAGCCGCGAGGACGTCTACAGCTTGGTGGTGGAGCGAGTTGTTGCCCCCAGGATCGTCGCCACCTGGAACCTCGACGCGTCACTCCTGCGCCGCGCCGCCATCCAGCACAACGTGGCAATCGAATACCCTGATGCGCGCCTCGTCTTCCGGGCCTGGCTGATGCCTGATTTCCTAATGCGTTCGCAGTCCAGCACCCCGGCCGATGCGGGGGTTCGCACCGCGCTACTGGGGTCCCTCTGGATGCTGGCGGTCATCATCCTGGTGGCCTTTCCCGTGGGCGTCGGCGCAGCCATCTACCTGGAAGAATATGCAGGCAAGAGCTTGGTCAACTCGATCATCCAGACCAACATCAGCAACCTGGCTGGGGTGCCATCCATCATCTATGGCATGCTGGGGCTGGCTGTCTTTGTCAGGGCGCTGGAGCCGCTCACCAGCGGGGCTCTATTCGGGCTGGTGGACCCAGCCACGGCTAATGGCCGGACTATCCTTTCCGCCGGGCTGACGCTGGCGCTTCTGGTGCTCCCATTGCTGATCATCAACGCGCAGGAGGCCATTCGGGCAGTGCCGGCGTCGCTTCGACAAGCCAGCTATGGCCTGGGCGCCACCAAGTGGCAGACGGTCTGGTATCATGTCCTGCCCTCGGCGCTGCCGGGCATCCTCACCGGCACGATCCTGGCCATGTCCCGCGCGGTTGGCGAGACAGCCCCACTGGTGGTGGTTGGCGCCTCCACCTTTGTCGCGCTGGACCCGCAGGGTCCATTCTCCAAGTTCACCACGCTGCCCATCCAGATCTACCAGTGGACCTCACGGCCACAGGATCAATTCCGGCACATCGCAGCAGCGGCGATCATCGTCCTCTTGGCCTTGCTCTTGGCCCTGAACGCCAGCGCCATATGGCTTCGCAATCGTTACAGCAGGAGGCTCGACTGATGAGCGCACCAGACGCAGTTGGAAATGAGATTGCCATCCAGGCACAGGAACTCAACGTATACTATGGCAGTTTCCGCGCCATCAAGGACGTCTCGCTGGCCATTAAGCGGCACCAGATCACGGCCATCATCGGGCCTTCGGGGTGCGGCAAGAGCACGCTGCTGCGCGCCCTCAACCGCATGAACGAGCTAGTCCCCACGGCACGCGCCTCGGGTCAGGTTGTCTTTTTGGGCCAAAACATCTATGATAGGGACATTGACCCAGTGGAACTGCGCCGACGAATCGGCATGGTCTTTCAGAAGCCCAACCCATTTCCCAAGAGCATCTTCGAGAACGTGGCTTGGGGTGCGCGCATCAACGGCTTTCGCGGCGATATGGACGCCCTGGTTGAGCAGTCACTGCGGCGGGCCGCCCTTTGGGACGAGGTGAAGGACAAGCTGCATCAGAGTGGGCTCTCCCTTTCGGGGGGCCAACAGCAGCGCCTGTGTATCGCGCGGGCCATCGCCGTCCGACCGGAGATCATTCTCATGGACGAGCCCGCTTCGGCCCTGGATCCCATCGCCACCCTGCGGATCGAGGAGCTCATGCAGCACCTGAAGGAGAACTATACGATCGTCATCGTCACCCACAACATGCAGCAGGCCGCGCGAGCGTCGGACTGGACTGCCGTCATGATGATGGATGAGGATCGGGCGGGCCAAATGATCGAGTTCGGCGAGACGCAGCAGCTCTTTATGACCCCGCGCGACCGCCGAACCGAGGACTATATCACGGGGAGGATCGGATGAGCCAGGCGGAAGAGACGCCTCTAGCCTTCAAAGTGCCCACACGACACAATGCCAAGCTGCACAAGCTGGTCGGGCTCATCAACGCCGACCAGGAGTTGCTTCAACTGTGGCACTGTGCTAATATAAACGCCGTGGATCGCTCCGGCATCAGCGATCACGGCGGGGTGCATATCCGAATCGTGTCCAATGCCGCGCTGCGGGTGCTGCGGCTTCTGGTGGAAGCTGGCATCCAGCCCAGTATCGTGACGCACCACGGCATGACCTCGGATGACGCCGAGTTGGTCGTGGTGCTGGCGGCGGCGCTGCATGATCTGGGCATCGCCATACATCGGGATTCGCACGAGAGCTATAGCCTGATCCTAGCCTACCCGAAGGCGCGGCAGATCCTGGGCGGCATCTATCAGGAGCCCGAGCTGACCACCATGGTGGCGGAGACGCTCCATGCCGTCATCGCGCACCGCTGGGATGTGCACTGCCTGACCCTGGAGGCAGGGGTAGTCAAGGTGGCCGATGCCCTGGACATGACCGCAGGGCGCTCACGCATCCCCTTCGAGGCGGGACAGGTCAACATCCATTCTGTCTCGGCCCTGGCTGTGGAAGAAGTGAGCATCCAAAAAGGCGAGAAGCGCCCGGTTCGGGTGTCCGTCAAGCTGGGCAACTCGGCCGGCATTTTCCAACTGGATGAACTGCTGCGCCGCAAGCTCAAGAACTCGAGCATCGCGCCCTACGTCGAGGTGGTGGCCAAGATCGAGGGCGAGACCGAGCGCAGGCTGCTCGAGATCTACGAGCTCTAGCAGAAGAAGGAGAATCGACGTGCCAAGAGAGACCTTGGATCGCAAGCTGCGGCAGCTTCAGGATGACGTCCTGATCCTGGGAAGCATGGTCCAACAGGCGATCAAAGCGGCAGTGGCCGCGCTACAGGCGCGCGACCTGGCTGCGGCCCGGCGCATCATCGAGGGCGACATGGAGATCAACCGCCGCCGATTCCAGTTGGAGCGCGATTGCCTCATCTGCCTGGCCACGCAGAGCCCCATGGCGGGGGATGTGCGCGTGGTCGCCGCCGTGCTCGAGATCTCGACGGACCTGGAGCGAATGGGCGACTATGCCAAGGGCATCTCCCGCGTCAGCCTTATGCTCGGGCCCAAGCCGCTCTTCAGGCCTCTCCCCGAGATCGAGCAGATGGCAGACAAGGGCTGCGAGCTGCTGCGCCGGGCCCTTGATGCCTTTGTTCAGCGGGATGTGGCCGCTGCGCGCGAGATCCCTTCCGAGGACGATCAGGTGGATGCCCTGTACAATCTGGTCTACCGCCAGCTTCTGGATGCGATCATCGCCGATCCCACCGTCATGGACGAGGCCACCAACCTGCTCTGGGTGGCGCACGATCTGGAGCGCTTTTCCGATCGGGTGACGAATATCTGCGAGCGCACCGTCTTTACGGTCACGGGCGAGATGCGCGAGCTGGACGTGGACGATCAGGATCAGCCCAGCCCCGAGCGCACCTCCAAGGACTCGTGAGCCAGACCGGAGCTTGAGCGCGAGAGGCGCGGCGGATGCGCATCCGCCACGCCTCTTTTTGTGGGTTGGTTGCGGATGATAGGATTCCTAGTATAATCGGGGCCAAGGAGCGCATCTTCGCATGCGCCACGGAACGCTCCGGGGCACCCATAGCCCGGGAAAGATCAGGAGGGAACATGGCTCGTTACACGCGTCTCCAGGTGCTCAATGCGATGGTAGAGACCGGCTTGGTCCCCGTTTTCTATCATGCCGATGTGGACACGGCGATCAGGATCGTGGATGCTTGCGCCGCCGGCGGGGCCAAGCTCGTCGAGTTCACCAATCGCGGCGACCTGGCCTACGAGGTCTTTGTCGCGTTGGTCAAACACTTTGCGAAGAGGGACGTCATCCTGGGCGTCGGCTCGGTGGTCGATCCGGGTACTGCGTCGCTCTACTTGGCCAGCGGCGCCAACTTTGTCGTCGGCCCGATCCTCAACCCAGAGGTGGCCAAGACCTGCAACCGCCGCAAGGTCGCCTACAGCCCTGGCTGCGGCTCGGCCTCCGAGATCTCGCAGGCTGAGGAGCTCGGCTGCGAGATCGTCAAGGTCTTCCCGGCCGATTGCGCCGGCGGTCCCGAGTTTGTCAAAGCCATTCTCGGGCCGTGCCCTTGGACCAGCATCATGCCCACCGGTGGCGTGGATGCGACCAAGGAAAGCATCACCAATTGGTTCAAGGCGGGCGTCAGTTGCGTGGGGATCGGCTCCAAGCTGATCACCAAGGAGGCCATTGCGGCTGGGGACTATGCCGCCATCGCCGCCAAGGTCAAGCAGGTCTTGGCCTGGATCAAGGAAGCCCGGGGCGCCTGAAGCCCCTCGCCATGCGCCTTGCGGAGGGTCTGGGACCGCGTCTCCCCCGCCCCTCCGCGGCAGGCTGAAGCCAGACTGCTGTGCTCCGCCCTAGCTGGAAAGGTCCCACCTTGGACAAGATAAAATGGGTCCTGGCTCCCGCCGCGCCCGCGGAGCTTGCTGGCTCCTTCGGCGTCTTGCCCATCGTGGCTCAGATTATGTACAGCCGGGGCCTCGCCTCCCCGACCGCGGTTCACGAGTTCCTGCACCCCGAGCTCGCCGAGCACGACCCCTTCAGGCTGCAGGGCATGACACAGGCGGTGGCGCGCATCCGCCGCGCGCTAAGCCAGCAAGAGCCCATCGCCGTCTACGGGGATTATGACGTGGACGGGGTGACGGCAACGGCGCTCCTCGTCCACGTTCTCCGCGCCCTGGGAGGCGAGGCCTTTCCCTATATTCCCCATCGCGTGGAGGAAGGGTATGGCCTGAACCTGGAGGCGATCCAGAGGCTTCATACCAAGGTGATCGAGATGCGGTGGCAGTCGTCGGGGATCCCCAGCCTGCACGCCCAGAGTACTGCCGATCTAGGACCCAGCGCGCTGGAGGAGCTGGGGCTGAGCGCAACCGCCGAGTTGGGATTGGAGGCCCTGGCCGCCCGAGCACTGGAGGACGCCGCCAAGGTGAGGCGCGCCTTCGGGATGGGCGCCGGCCTGCTGCTTACCGTGGACTGCGGCATCCGCTCCGTGCGAGAGGTGGCCTACGCCCGCGAGCTTGGATTGGATGTCATCATTACCGACCACCACGGCGTCGGGCCCGAGCTTCCCCAGGCTAACGCCATCATCAACCCCAAGCAGCCGGGTAACACCTATCCTGACGTTGACCTCGCCGGCGTGGGCCTCGCCTTCAAGCTGGCGCAAGCGCTGCTGCGCCTGGAGCGCGCCTACCCCACCCGAGCTCGCGACGCTGTGCCCATCGAGGAGGCTGACCTGCTGGACGTGGTAGCGCTGGGCACCGTAGCGGATGTGGCGCCGCTCGTGGGAGAGAACCGGCGGCTCGTCCGTGCGGGGCTGCGGCAAATCCAGAACACCAAGCGCCCCGGGCTGCGCGCGTTGCTCAAGGAAGCCGGGGTCTCCCCGGACAAGGTCACCGCAATGGCCATCGGCTTTTACCTGGGGCCCAGGCTCAATGCGGCGGGCCGCCTGGCCGACGCCATGAACAGCTACCAGCTTCTGATGACCAGCTCCGACCAGAGGGCCCAGCAGTTGGCCGTCGCGCTAGGGCAGAAGAACCGGGAGCGCCAGGCCAAGACGAGCGAGCTGCTCGAGCAAGCCAAGGCCCAGTTGGCGTCGGAAGGCATTGGGGACATTATCCTGATCGCCGGCAAGCAATACCTGGCCGGCGTCGCTGGCCTGGTAGCCGGGAGGCTCACCACCGAGTTCTACCGTCCTGCCGTCGTGCTGGAGGTCGGCGCGCACGAGAGCAAGGCTTCGGCGCGGAGCATCCCCGAGTTCCACATCACTCAAGCGCTGGATCAGTGCGCCGAGCTGCTGGTGCGGCACGGCGGGCATGCCGAGGCGGCTGGCTTTACGGTTCGCAACGAGAACTGGCTCGCGCTCTGCCAGCGGTTGCGCGCCATCGCCGCGGAGCAATTGGCTGGGAAGGAGCTTCAGCGCCGGCTCGCTATCGACGCCGAGGTGGCGCTGGCCGAGGCTGACGAGTCCTTGCTCGCGGCCTTGGAGCCGCTGCAGCCCTTTGGACACGGGAATCCGGAGCCTAGCTTGGTGACCCTCAATCTGGAGGCCAGCAACTACCAGGTTGTCGGGAATGGCCACCTCCGTTTCGAGGTCAGGGAGGGAGAGACCTTCCGAGAGTGCATCGCGTTCCGCCAGGCGGAGTGGGCAGTGACCAGGCCGCCGCGGGTTGACCTGGTGTACAGCCTGGGCCTCAACGAGTTCAGGGGAAACCGAACGCTGCAGTTGTACGTAAAGGATATGCGGCCTGCATCGGGGCCGATCTGAGTATAGGGCCTGGCCGGGGACGCGCCCTGCAGGCCATCGACGGCAGCGTACGTGGAAGGAGTCCGCGATGTCCACCCCAGCCCCTGCTGAGGACAGCCTCTCTCGTCAGGACGATCTGGCCTATGTCATGGGCGCCCTCTCCGAGGGGGAAAACTGCTCCCTGACCGGCATGAGCAACATCGGCAAGTCGTTCCTGCTGCGGAACCTCCGCCGCCCCGAGGTTCAGCGCCGATGGGGCGCGCCCGGCTCGGGCAGCATGATCCTGGTCTACGTCGACTTTAACCTCATGTGGGAGATGACCGATCAGGGCTTTTACGAGGTGATCCTGCGCGGCATCATGAGCGAGATCGATCAGGTGGCGTCCAATCCCCAGGTGATCGACCGAGTGCGGCAGGCCTACCAGAACCTGATCAACCCGACCTCGAGTTTTTTGGTGCCGGTGAGCTTTGGCGATGGCCTGATGGCGCTGAACCCAGGCTGGGAGCGGCGGCTGGTGCTTCTCCTTGACGAGTTCGACGAGCCCTGGGCGAACATCGATCGTCGAGCCTTCCTGAACCTGCGCGCGCTGCGGGATCGCTATCAGGGCAGCCTGTGCTTCGTCACGGCCACCCTGCACCCATTGGCCTGCACCCGCCCAGACCGGGAGATCGGCGAGTTCTGCGAGCTATTCGCGCACAGGGCTCGCAGCCTGGCGCCCCTGAAGGCCGCGGAGGCGCTGGAGCTGGTGCGCCAGCTAGCGGCGCAAGACAGCAGCGACTTGAGCGAGAGCGATGCCGAGTTCCTGGTGTATCACGCCGATGGTCATCCCGGGCTGTTGCAGGCGTCTTACAACCTGGTCGCTCGCGCCAAGCCCCTGGCCATGGGGGCGATTGGTCGCGAGGCGCCCAACTATGAGCGGGTTCGGAGCCTGCTGGACAGCGATGAGACCGTGCGCACCGAGTGCGCCAAGCTCTGGAACGACCTGACTGAGCCCGAACAGAAGGCGATGATGGCAACGGTCTCCGGCGCAGAGAGCCCAGCGCGACGCGAGCTGGAAGCTCTGCGCCAGAGGCACTACCTCGCCCAGCGCGATGGCGGCCTGGTCCCCTTTTGCCGCCTATTCGAGGGCTTTGTGCGGAGGCAGGTGCTGGCCCGGAGCCCTCAGCGCCCCGGCGTTCGCGTCGATGTGGAGGCTGGCGACGTCTACGTGGACGGCAAGCTGGTCCCGGCCCTGACCGACCTGGAGTACCGGATGCTGCTGCTTCTCTACGGCAACCTGGGCAAGATATGCGACAAGTACACGATCGTCGAGGTGGTCTGGGGCGATAGCTACATCGATCAGGTGGATGATGCCCGCATCGAAAAGCTCGTCAGCCGCCTCCGGCAAAAGCTTGGCGAGGACCCGGCGAATCCGCAATACCTGGTCACTGTGCGCGGCCGCGGCTACAGGCTTTCGAACCCCTGAGCGCGCTCGGGGCCGGCGAGAGCCGCCCTGTCAGCGCAACGTCAGGGTGACGTCATGCAGCATCGGGTCCCTGGTGATATGCTGTGATCAAGGGGCCGGCTCGGCCCATCTGACAAGGAGGAAGATAACATGGCGACGCTTTTGGAGCGAGTGAACACCCTGATTTCCGCCAATCTCAATTGGCTAGTGTCCAAAGCCCTCAAGGCCAACAGCCTGGCCGTCGTCGACGAGTACATCCGCAAGGTGGAGGACAACTTGGAGGCGCTGGAGGATGCGGCTGCCACCGTGGGCGGCGAGGCCAAGACGATCAAACGCAAGTACGACGAGTTCAATGCCAAGGCCATGGAGCTGGACAAAAACGTCGACCTCTTCCTGGGCAAGGGTAAGGAAGACCTTGCCTTGGCAGCGCAGAATCGCTACAATACAGCCAAGCGATTGGCCGAGGCCTACCAGGAGCAGTACGAGCGGCAGGCCACCGAGTTTCAGAAGCTGCTGGATGCCAAGCTCAAGCTGGAGGCCAAGCTGACTGCGATCCGCCAGGAGCGCGTCGAGCTGCAGTCGATGCTCGACCTGGCCAAGTCCAAGGAGCTCACCCACAAGGTCGTCGAGGGCGTGGGCGGGCTCACTGGCGCGGAGGCGGGGCTGGCCGAGATGCGGGAGGAGATCCAGCGGCGGCTCGACAAGGCCTCGGCACAGGGCGAGATCGACGCCAACCGCCTGGATAAGCAGATCGCCGACGCGCTGGAGGAAGAGGAACTGCAGAGCCAGCTCGCCGCGCGGCGCAGCCGTCTGGGGCTGGGCTAGCGCCAAGCGCTGACGGACCCAAGGCGGGCGTGGGCCGCTCGGCCTGCGCTCGCCTCCAGCCCGGGCCGGCGGTCGCCGGCCCGGGCTATCGAGGCGCCCAGAGAGTTCGGCGCACACCTGCCGATGGAGCAAAGCGTCCATGAAACGAACGCAACTGGTCTTTCTGGTGGTCATTGTCCTCGCCGTTGTCGTGGTTGGGGTATCATACCTGCTGCGGCAGTCCGGGGGGATCGACAACTTGGTGGAGGGGCCTCAGACTCTGGAGGTCCGCGTGGTGACGTGCTTGCCCGTAGAGCCGTTCGTCCGCGAGGCGGCCAGGGCCTTCAACGCGCAGAGCCCCAAGCTGGAGGGCAACCCCATCCACGTCGAGGTCATCCCCATGGATGGCCTCACGGCGCTGGGCCAGTGGGAGCGCGAAGAGATGGCCCCTATTCCCACGGTCTGGATACCGGACAGCCGCTACCTGGTGGAGCTGGTGAACGCCGCCTATAAGGAAAAGAGGGGCCGTGACGTTTTTCTGACCGATGGCGAATACCGCACTCGGCCCATCGCTACCTCGCTCTTTTCGTGGGGCATCTACTCCAGCCGCGCCAAGGTGCTGGAGGCCAAATACGGCGACATCAACTGGCGAGTGATTCACGACGCGGCCATCGCCAAGGGCGGCTGGCCCGAACTGGGCGGCCAGCCGGACTGGGGCTACTTCAAGCTGGTGGTGCCTAACCCCCAGCGGAACGTGGCAGGGCTCGCGGCCATGATTGCCGCAGCCGGTGAGTATTATGACAAGACCGATATCACCGTTGCCGACGTCACCGACCCAGCTTTCCAGGCTTGGCTCAAGGAACTGATGGGCGCCGTCACCGACTTCTCCATAGGCAGCTATTCGGTGGAGAATCTGGCCCTCTTTGGCTACTCGGCCGGCGACGGCGGCCAGCTCATGGAGAGCGAGTTGCTGGTGAACATGGCTGGCATCCAGACCCGTTGGGCCGACCCGCTGGTGATCGTCTACCCCGAGTATCTCACCTGGTTCGACTTTCCCTTCTCGGTGTGGATGGGCGAGGAGACCACCGCCCTGGAAAAGAACGCGGCGCTCGAGTTCCAAAAGTACTTGTTGAGCGCGGAGGTGCAGAAGCAGGCGCTGCAGCGCGGGCTGAGGCCGGCGAACCTCGAGGTCGATATCACCGCACCGGATAGCCTGTTCGCCCGATGGCAGCCCCAAGGCGCCGTCACCGTGGTCTCGCGCACGACGCGCATGCGGTGGCCTAGCCGAGACGTGCTTCAGACGCTTCTGCGGTGGTTCGAGCTGAACGTGGCGCAGCAGTAGGTGAGCAACATGAGCACTCGCAACCCGAACACGACGAGCTCCAACCGGCTTTGGACCTGCCTCATCGTCAGCGCGCTCTTGTTGGTGCCGCTCCTTTGTCTTGGCGCGTGGCTGGGCTACAAGGCGCTGATCTCGCCGGAAGGCGCCAGCATCGTGACCGAAGGCGACGTGACGCTGCGCGTCGGCTACACGCCGGAGAAAGAAACGGCGTTTCGCGAGATTGTCAGTCGGTTCAACGGCAGCGGGGCCAAAACCCTCCAGGGGAGGTCCGTGCGCGTCGAAGCCGTGAGCATGGACGCCGAGAGAATGATGGCGGCGGCGCTGGCGGGCGAAGTGCAGGCCATCTCGCCGGATTCGGCGGTCTGGCTGACGCAGCTCGATGCCTCCTGGCGCGCTCAGCAGGGCCTGGCCGCGCTGCAGGCAGGGACATCGCTGGTGGGCGAGACCACCCGCTACGCGATCAGCCCCGTGGTGATCGCCATGTGGGAAGACGTGGCGCACAGCATGGGGGCGCCGGATCGTTCCATCGGCTGGAGCGACCTGATGGACCGGGCGCGCAGCGATCCCGGGTTCCGCTGGAGCCATCCATCCACCAATACCGCGAGCGGGCTTCTCGCCACCCTCGCCATGTTCTACGCCGGTTCAGGCAAGACCCGTGGCTTGACCCAGGAAGATGCGCAGGCCGAAGAGACGTTGGCCTACGTGAGCGCAGTGGAAAAGACGGTCCGTTACTATGGCGAGGGCGAGCTCGCCGTCATACAGCGCGCGCTGACGGACGGCCCCAAGTTCCTCGATGCCTTTGTGGTGCAAGAGCAACTGGTTATCTACCACAACAGGCAAGCGAGCGGGCATCGGCTCGTGGCCGTGTATCCGAGGGAGGGCACGCTCTGGCAGGATCACCCCCTGGTGCTGCTGGAACAGCCGGGGCTGACCAGCGACCTGCGCCAGGCGCATGCGGCCTTGCGTGATTACCTCCTCTCGGCGGACGCTCAGCAGTTCTTCCTGGAGCAGGGCTACCGGCCGGCCGACCTGTCCGTGCGGTTGGATGCCCCGGGCACGCCGTTCACCAGCGCCAATGGCGTGGACCCGAGCCAGCCGCAGACGACGCTGCAGATACCTTCCAGCGCGGTAATCGCGGTTGTGCGGGAGGCTTGGGCGTATACCAAGCGGCAGACGAACGTCTACCTGGTCAGCGACACCTCGGGCAGCATGGCCGACGACAACAAGATCGGCCTGGCTCGCCAGGCGATGCAGACCTTTGTGCAGCAGATCCCCAGCGACCAGGAGCGGGTCGGGCTGCTGACCTTCGCCTCCGAGGTGCAAGAAGTGGTGCCGCTCGGGGAATTGGGGAGCAACCGGGCGGTGCTCGATGGAGCCATCGCCAACCTGGCCGCCCGCGGCAACACGGCCCTGCTGGATGCGGTGTACGCGGCCTACGTCAAGCTCCAGGACCTCAAGGACACCGAGCGGATCAACGCCATCGTGGTGATGACGGATGGACGCGAGAATCGCTCGCGCATGCAGCTCACCGATCTGGTGCGCAGGATCCAGGCTGGAAACGCGGGCGGTGTACCCGTCGTGATCTTTTGCATCGCCTACGGTGAGGATGCGGACATGCAGATGCTGCGGACCATCGCGGAGGCCAGTGGCGGGCAAGCGCGGGAAGGCAGCCTCGAAACGATCCAGGAGCTCTACAAGTTGCTCAGCACGTACTTTTAGCGTCACCCTCGCCGGGGCGGACAAGAGGATCAGGATGCCAGCCAGATCATCGAAACAGGACATCAAGCAACGGGCGACATGGGCGATCGTGTCCTATTCGATCTTTCGCCTAGAAAGCGCTCTGACCATCGCCATCACGGTCTTGCTGATCTTTCTGTACCCTGCCCCCTTTCCCTGGTGGAAATGGTGGTACTGGCTGGTGCTCGGCGCCGTGGGAGAGGTCCTGATTATCTATACCAGCATCGTCGACGAGACCACGGCACAGCGCGTGGTGGCCGACATGTTCCAGCAGCGCTTCGACCCGAATGGAATACGCCAGACCAAGTATCGCGATAGTCTGCAGCGCGCTTTGGAGTACCGGCGCCGGATCGAGACGACGATTCGCGGGCAGCACTCCGAGGTGCTCAAGGGCTATCTTGAGAGCGCCATGACCCAGGTCACGGACTGGATCGCCAATATCTATCGCTTGGCCAAGCGGCTAGACGAGTACGAGGGCGATTCGGTGATCCAGCGGGACACTCTGGCGCTGCCCAAGCAGATCCAGCACGCCGAGGCTAAGCTCAGGCTGGAGGATAGCGAGCAGGTCCGGCAAGAGCTGCGCCAGATGATCGCCAGCAAGCGCGTTCAGGTGCAAAACCTCACGGATCTAGAGAACGCCATGCAGAAAGCCGAGCTGCAGATGGAGAACAGCCTCACTGCCCTGGGCACGCTGTATTCCCAGCTCTTGCTGCTCGATGCCAAAGAGGTAGATAGCGGCCGCGCGCGCAACATCTCCCAGAGCATCCAGGATCAGGTGTCGGCGCTGCAGAACGTGGTCTCGGCCCTGGATGAGGTCTACAAGCGAACGGCTTGATTTCACAAGGAGGGTATCCTTGTCCAAGTTCTTGAGAATCTCGTTTGTTTTCGCCCTGCTGCTGGCGCTCAGCCTGGGCGCCGCAGGCTGCCGATCCGCCAAGCCGGAGGGCGAGGTGCTTGTCTATGTCACCGTCCCGCTTTCCGGTTTTCAGGCCAACGCCGGGCAGACCGTGCTCGGTGGGGTGCGGCTCATGGCCGATCAGATCAACTCGGGCGGCGGTCTGTTGGGGCGCGAGGTCAAGGTCGTGGCGCTGGACGACGAGTCCGATTCCGACGTGGCCCTGGCAGTGGCCGAGGAGGTCAAGAACGCGATCCAGGCCGGCCAGCCCGTGTTGGGTGTGATCGGCCACCTGAATAGCGGGCAGACGCTCGCCGCGATGGAGGTATACAAGGACCTATCGCTGGTTGTCGTGACGCCCACAGCCTCCGAGGTATCGCTCACCAACAAGGGCTACACCAACTTTTTCCGGGTGAACGCCAATGATCAGGTGCAGGCTCGGGTGGACGCCGAATTCCTCGTCAAGACCCTGGGAGCCAAGCGTATCGCCGTCATCCACAACGACACCGAGTATGGCATCGGGTTGCGCGACCAGATCAGCGCCGAATTGGTGCGGCTGGGCGCAGTGGTAGCTCTGACATTGCAGGTGGCCGAAGGACAGGAGACCTACTCGAACGAAGTGACCGCCGTCAAACAGGCCGGCGTCGATGCCCTCTTTTACGCGGGATACGAGATCGAAGCGCCCTACCTGCGCATCGAGCTCGTCGACGCTGGCTTGGCCCAGCCCATGCTGGTCAGCGATGGCGCTTTCCTCACGACAACCATCGATGAGGCGGAAGGTCGGGCGGAGGGGATGTACGTCAGCGCCTTCGCGCCCAGCCCCGCGGCCGTTGCGGACGCCCAGTGGCTCAAGCGGTACCGCGAGGTCGAATACCGCAACCCAGACACCTACTCCATCAACGGCTACAGCTCGCTGGCCGTGCTGGCCGAGGGCGCCGAAAAGTCCAAGAGCCTGGATCCGGCCAAGGTTGCCAGCGCCCTGCGCGGCATCCAGTTTGAGACACTCATCGGGCAGATCTCCTACACCGAAAGCGGCGACCTCAAGGAGCCACGCATCTATGTGTTCCAGGTGCGAGATGGCGCCTTTGTGCAGGTTCAGCCTTGATGGCGCCGCCTACTGCTTGACGGCCTATGGCCAGGGAACACCCCTGGCCTTTTTTGATCTTGTGGTATAATGGGGCTTCAGTAGGGCCCGTCCCGATCCAGAACGACAAGGAGAGGCTTATGCCGTCCAGCCATAGCCCCAGCTTCTGGTCCGGCTTTATCACCTGGATTCTCGCTTTCCTGAAAGGATCCCGGCCAACGCCCACTCCTACTGGGCCGGAACCTCGCCGCAAGTGGACCTTCATGGTCTATCTCGCCGGTGACAATAACCTGGAGGCCGCCGCGCGCAAGGATCTCACCGAGATGAAATCGGTGGGTTCCACCGACCAGGTGAACATCGTGGCCCAGTTCGACGGCATGCATGACCAGGGGACGCGTCGGTACCACATACGTCGCCAGGGCTCCCTGGACGACGACGTGGTCGCGCGCCTGCCCGAGGTGAACACCGGGGACCCGGCCGCCCTGCGCGACTTTGTGCTATGGGCCCACCAGCGCTATGCCGCGGAGCGGTACGCACTGATCCTCTGGAATCACGGGACTGGCTGGAAGGATGAGGACATCTATTACGGCTTGCGCAAGCGCGGCATCCGCCCGGATGAGCTGACCCGCGGCCAGATGCGCAGCCTGACCTCGGGCAATAGCAGTCGCTCGCTCTTTCGCTCCTCCATCGAGACCTTGGCGGTCGAGACCGTGCAGAAGGGCCGTGCCATCCTCTTTGACGATACCTCCGCTGACTTTTTGGACAACGTGGAGATGAAGCAGGTGCTGGAGCAGGCCGCAGAGCAGATTGGCCGCAAGATCGACCTGCTGGGCTGCGACGCCTGCCTGATGAGCATGCTGGAGGTCGCTTATCAGCTCCGCACCTCGTGTTCGTGCTTTGTTGCCTCTCAGGAGGAAGAGCCCGGAGATGGCTGGCCCTATGACGGGGTCCTTCGTCGCTTGGTCGACAACCCCGACATGTCGCCGCGACTTCTCGCAGCCACCATTGTGGAAGAGTACAACAACTTTTACCGCAACCAGTTCCCGAATCTGCCCGTCACCCAGTCGGCCATGGACCTGGAGCACCTGGATCCGCTGGCCCAGGGGATCGATGCCTTGGCGGACGTGCTCCGCGCCGCTTTGGAGGCGGATTGGCAAAAAGGCAACGCCTTGATCAGTCTCGCCCTTTACGACGTCCAAAAGTTCACCGACCGCGACTATGTGGACTTGGCCCACTTTTGCGAGCTCTTGGCGGAGCAGAACCCGCGCACAGCCATCGCCGATGCCGCACAGCGCCTGATCGAGCTGCTGCAGCAGAGCGGCGACGACTCGATCATCATCGCGGAGGGACACTCGGGTCCGGGGATGCGGCACGTGACCGGGGCCTCGATCTACTTGCCCCAGCACATCCTCTCGCCGCTCTATATGCGCCTGCTGATGACCCAAGAACACCGGTGGGACGAGTTCCTGCACATCAAGCTGGACACGCATCAGCGCAGCGCGCGCAAGACCTTTCGCCCAGGAGGCCCCGATGACCGCACACCCAAACGACGTTGACGTCGCCATGATCGGGCATTACGCCCTGGACAAGATCATCTACCTGGGCAAGGAGCAGCTATCCCTGGGCGGGGCGGTCTATTACGGCGGGGTCGCCCTGCGGCGACAAGGCTTTCGCGTGGCCGTGGTGACCCGCTTGGCGCGGCGAGACTGGGCTATGCTGGACGAGTTGGTGAGTGAGGGGATCGAGGTCTACGCGGCGGAGGCATCGGCCACGTCAGGCATCGAGAACACCTACCCAACGGAGGACATGAACCACCGCACCTGCAGGCCCCTGGCCTTCGCCGGGGCCTTCCGGCCCGAGGATATCCCTGATCTGCTCCCGCGGATCTGGCTCGTCGGGCCAATTATCGCCGGCGAAGTGGACGTCCCCCTGCTTCGCAAGCTCCATGCCAGCGGCGCCCCCGTGGCCCTGGACATCCAGGGCTTTATCCGTGTCCCCGAGAACGATCAACTCGTCTTCAGGCCGTGGCCGGACATGGCGGAGGGCCTGGGTTATGTCAAATATCTGAAGGCGGACGATGCGGAGACTTTGGCGCTGACAGGACGCACGGATCTGCGCGAAGCGGCTAGGGAGTTGGCGGGCTACGGGCCCAGCGAGGTCGCGCTGACTCACGGAGGCGGCTTGGTGGTCTATGCCGAGGGCAGCTTTTGCGAGGCGGCTTTCCGGCCGAGCCAGATCCGCGGTCGCACAGGCCGCGGGGATACTACCTTCGCCACCTACGTGGCACGACGGCTCGCCCTGCCGCCCGAACGGGCCTGCCAGTATGCGGCCGCCGTGGCCTCGCTCAAGATGGAAGCGCCCGGGCCATTTCGGCGGCCGCTCAGCGACGTGGAGGACTATATCCGCAGACGGCCCTAGCCGCCCAGATCCTTCGCGCCTTGGCAAGCGGCGCACCAGCCAGCGCGGACGATCTCGTCGCCATACGTGGCGACGATCTGTTGGCCCGGGGCGACGCGCAGGAAACGAGCCTCGTCCCAATTGCCGTGCAGCAGATCCCGGACCAGATCCATCTGGCCATCGACCTCGTGGTACTCCCACCCACGCCGCGCCGCTTCTTCCTGCACGCCCTGGCGGTAGTCCGGCAGCCCAGCGTCCGGAATGCTGATGTAGGTGGCGTGGCGGTAGTGGGCCTTCCACGCCCCCATCACCTCCATGAGATAGTCCGCGTTTTCCTTGCCATACTTGGCGACGTATTCGGCATAGGTGTCCTTGGACTTGCCCTCGTCGGCCGCACCCAAGGCGAACGAGCTATCCGCACCACGACGCTCGATATAGTCCGGCGTGTAGTAGTAGGTTCCCGGGCGCTCGGTGAACTGGACGCGATACGCTTCGCGGGAACCAAGGTAGAGAGTGATGCAATCGTGCGCTCGCGGCAGGACCACCGGCACCTGGCCCGCGGCGATCCCCGCGAGGGCATTGCCGCAAAGGCCATAGGCCAGCACGATGGCGTCATAGCGTTCCGGCTGCACGGCGCTGATCATCTTTTGCAGCTCGTCCTGCAGATTCGCAGGGACGTTATGCAGCCCCTTCTCGACCAGTTGCATGTCGACGATGTGGGGGCTGGTCGCCGCACACAGGTACGCCTCTCGGGCCAGGACTTCACACACGATCGCCTTGATTCTCACGGCCATCTCTCCTCAAACGTAGAATCAGCAAACAGGCCGGAGGTGATTCTCCGGCCTGTCTGGGTATAGCTCTTCTTGGCTCCGCGATTACTCGCTCGGCTTGGGCTTGCTCCGAAAATAGGTGATATAGCGCATGGCCCACTCGTCTTTGCCGAGCACCAGATCGGTAGCCAGGACCGGCTGCTTCATGTGCTCCGGATTGGAGATCGTCGCCGTCATGCCTGCGGCGATCGCCAGCGTCACAAAGGCCGAGTTGATCATGCCCCGGTCAGGGAGCCCGAACGACACGTTGCTGCTGCCCAGCACCACATTGGAGCCGATCTCCGCCACGACGCGCCGGATGGTGTCCAGCGTGATCAGGGCGGCCTCGTGGCTGGTGCTCACCGTGAGCGCCAGGCAGTCAAAGACTATGTCAGCGGGCGCTATGCCCAGGCTCTTGGCGCGCGCGATGATCTTGCGCGCCACTTCCAGACGCCGCTCCGCCGTTGCCGGTATACCCTCATCGTCCATGAGCAGCCCGATGACGGGCACCTTGTACTGGGCCACCAGCGGCAAGATGGCGGATAGAGAGCGATCCTCGCCGTTCACCGAGTTCACCAGTGGGCGTCCAGGGCAGACCTTGAGCGCTGCCTCCAGCGCCACGGGATTGGCGGTGTCGATCGAGATCGGCACATCCACCACTTCCGCAACCGCTTGCACGGCCATGGGGAGAAGCGCTACCTCGTCGACGCCGGCGGCCCCGACGTTCACATCGATCACGTCGGCGCCTTGCTCCACCTGCCGCATGGCCTCGCGCTTCACGTAACCAATGTTGCCCGCCACGAGCTCGGCAGCCAGGCGCTTCCGCCCAGTCGGGTTGATCCGCTCACCAATGATCACCGTGGGGTTAGCACGGGCGATGGTGACGCTGGTTTGCTTGCCTACGAGTTCTGTTTCCATGGTCGACATCATCTCGAGGTGCGCCAAGCGCCGTTATTCCGCACCGAGCAGCTTCTTGGCCAGACGGGCAGCGCTGCTGGCATCCGGGGCGTAGCCGTCGGCGCCGATCTGATCCGCATAGGCCTGCGTCACAGGCGCTCCGCCGATCATGACCTTGACGCCACTGCGAACGCCGGCTTCCTTCAGGGCTTCGATGGTGGTCTTCATGCCAGGCATGGTGGTGGTCAGCAGAGCGGACATGGCGATCACCTGGATACCGTTCTTGGCCCCGTCCACGAACTTGGCGGGGGAAACGTCGACGCCCATATCCACGACCTCAAAACCAGCGCCTTCCAGCATCATGCTGACCAGGTTCTTGCCGATGTCGTGCAGGTCACCCTTGACGGTGCCGATGCCGACTTTGCCCAGGGGCTTGACGCCGCTGGCGACCAGAAGCGACTTGAGCTTGTTCATGCCCATCTGCATAGCGCGGGCAGCGATCAGCATCTCGGGGACAAAGAACTCGTTCCGCTCGAACCGAGCGCCTACCTCGGCCATGCCAGCGATCAAGCCTTCCTTGAGGATCTTTTCCGCCTTGACTCCGGCTGCGAGCGCGGCATCGATATCCTTGCCGACGCTAGGCGCGTTGCCGTTGACGACGCCCTCATAGATGCTTTTCAACACATCGTCCATTGAGCCTCTCTCCTTTTTCTCCCTTGATGATCTACTGGGCCGCGGCTTGGGTTCTGACAAGCCAGTCGCCAGAACACAAAACAAGGTATATACTAGCACACAAGATCGGTTTCGTCAAGCCTGTCAAACGCCAGCCACGGGCCCTGCCCATGCAGCGGTGGGTCCCGGCAATTATCCACAAAACAGAGCTGAGGTGCAAATGATCCTAAGCGTAACGCCAAACACCGGGCTGGACCGCGTCCTGTTCGTGGAGCACTTGGCCCTGGGCAAGACCATCCGCGCGCACGACGACACCTGGGGCATGGGCGGCAAGACCACCGATGCCAGCCTGGTGCTGGGCGAACTGGACGAGCCGAACATCGCGACCGGCTTTGCCGCCGGAGAGACCGGCGCCCGCATGGTCCGGATGCTGGAGCAGCACCCCGCAACGACCTGTGACTTTGTCTGGGTGGATGGTGAAACCCGGACCAACTATGTGCTCATCGACACGGCGCAGCGAGGGCAATGCACCATCACCGTCTCGGGCCTGCGGGTCAGGTCGGACCATGTCGATCAACTCACAGAGTTGGTTCGCCGCTCGCTCT
>JAAYEA010000268.1 GCA_012689325.1 Chloroflexota bacterium | reverse complement strand
TTCGTCTGACCGTTCTGCCGCCGGCACATGGCGCAGTTGCGCCAACGCTATGGAGAGCTCCAGGCCCGCGACGCCGAGGTGATCGCCATCGGCCCCGAGGGAGCGACCGAGTTTCGCCAATACTGGGAAGGCCACCAGATGCCGTTCATCGGCCTGCCGGACCCCGAGCACCGCGTCGCCGATCTTTACGCCCAGGAGGTCAACCTGTTGCGGGCCGGACGCCTGCCCGCGCTTTTCATTATAGACAAGGAGGGCGAGATCCGTTACGCCCACTATGGCGGATCCATGGCCGACACCGTGTCCGTGGACACCCTGCTGAGCGTCCTGGACCAGCTCGCCTAGAGAGTGTTTGCCAAGTCCGGGAATCAGCCTTGTTGGCGTTTTGTGGAGTCAGTTGACGCCTTCAGCAGCCAGTTGAGCCATGACACAAAGACTTGGCAAACACGGCCTAGCCCCACCTAACCGCGCCACACGGGGGTAATCCATGTCCCAACCCACGCCGCCGCCCGAAGCCACATCCAACACCTTGCGCCCCGACCCGGCGATGCTGGATAGCCCGCTGGAGCAGCGGGCGCTACACAAGTTCCTGCTGCTCACCAACCTTCCGCTGACCTGGAACGCCTGGCAGATCATCGGGTTCATCGCCGGGCTGCTGGCGGTGACGGCGGCCCTCTGGTGGGCCCTGGTGGATGGCTCCTCGGCCCTGGATGTGCTGCAGGCCCTGGCCTTTTTCGTCCTCGCCGACGCCCTCATCCTGGCCAGCCTGCCGCTGCTCAGGCTCTCATTCGGCCCCGTGGGCGCGCAACTCGTCTTGCTGGCGGCGCCCCGCTGCCTCGCGGCCATCTTGGCCATCGCCCTCGCCCGCTGGCTGGGCGCCGACTGGACCGTGGCGATCCTCCTGGCGCTGGAGCTGGCCGCGCTGGCCGCCGTGGCCTGGGGCGCCTACGGCGAGTCCTGGCGCATCCAACTCACCGAGATGCCCCTGGCCCTGGGAGGGGCGACGGATGCCCCGCCGCTGCGCCTCCTGCACCTGAGCGACCTGCACGTGGAGCGCTACGGGCGGCGCGAGGAGCGGCTGCTGCGCCTGGTCCGCGAGGCCGAGCCGGACCTGATCCTGATCACCGGCGATTACGTCAGCCTGTCCTGCGTGGATGACCCCTTGGCCCACGCCGACGCACGCCGCGTCCTGGGCCAGATTGCCGCGCCGCGCGGCGTCTATGCGGTGCTGGGCAGCCCGCCGGTAGATCGCAACTCGGCCCAGATGTTCGAGGGCCTGGATATCCGCCTCTTGCGCAACGAGGCAGTCGCCGTCGACATCGGCTGGGGCCAGCGGATCGCGCTCCTGGGCCTCGATTGCCTGCAAGACCCGCCGCGAGACGCCGAGCACCTGCGCGAGGTCTCCGCTCAGGCCGCGCCCGGCCTCCGGCGCGTGTTGCTTTTCCATTCGCCCGAGCTGGCGCTGGCCGCGCCCGAGGCCGCGATCGACCTTTACCTCTGCGGGCACACCCACGGCGGCCAGATTCGGCTCCCCTTCTACGGGGCCATGATCACCTCCTCCACCCTGGGCAAACGCTTCGAGATGGGCTACTATCGCGTGGGGCAGACGCACCTCTACGTTAGCCGCGGCATCGGGCTGGAAGGGATGGGCGCCCCACGCCTGCGGTTCCTCTGCCCGCCCGAGGTCACCCTGTTCACCCTCACCGGCCTATAGCTTCAGGGAGGTCCAACATGCGCAGAATCCCGCTCATCTTGGTCCTGGTCGCCAGCATCCTGTTCGCCGTCCCCTGGCTCACCGTTGCCGCGTCGCCCGGCCCCCGGGTGCAGCTCAAATACGCCGCGTTCGACCCGCTGGCGAGAGAGCCGATCATCCCTGCCGCCCTGTTGGGCAGAAAGGAGGAGGCCGCCTATTACCTGGTGCAGTTCACCGGGCCCATCGAGACGGCCTGGCGGGATGACCTCGTCGCGCTGGGGGCCCGGATCATGGACTATGTGCCCGACTGGGCCTACTTGGTGGCCATGGACGCCGATCTGGCCGGCCAGGCCGCCAAGCTGGGCAGGGTGCGCTGGGTAGGGCCCTATCGCCCCGCGTACAAGCTGAGCCAGGAGCTCCGCCAGCCCGCGGAAAAGAGCCTGGACGTGCTGATCCAGATCTTTGCCGATCGGGATGTGGAGCTGGCAGCCAAGGACCTGACGGCGCTGGGCGCCCAGGTGCGCTCGGCCAGCGCCGGCGACCTGGCGGGGTATATCCGTGCCACTCTGCCCACGGGGGCGCTGGTCCAGGTCGCCAACCTGCCCGCGGTAAGCTGGATCGAGCGTTACCATCCCGTCGAGCCGGCCAATGACGTGAGCCGCGAGATCATGACCATCACCGAGACCTGGGCGCGCACGGGGCTCTTTGGCGCGGGGCAAATCGTGGCCGTGGCGGACACGGGGCTGGACAACGGCAACCCCGCCGCGCTGCACCGGGATTTCCGCGGGCGGCTGCTCAAGGCCTACGCGCTGGGTCGCCCGCCGGACGATTGGAGCGACGCCAGCGGGCATGGGACGCACGTGGCAGGCTCCATCCTGGGCAACGGCGCGCGCTCCGGCAGCAACCCCGCGGCCCACGACTATGCGGGCTCGTTCGCCGGCGTCGCGCCGGAGGCCTCCTTGATCTTTCAGTCGCTCCGCGACGGCGAAGGCAACTTTTCGACAGGCATCCCCTCCAACCTGAACGAGCTTTTCCAGCCGCCCTATCAGGACGGCGCGCGCATCCACAGCAATAGCTGGGGCGGCAACACTGGCGGCGACGACAACCCCCTGGGCGGCTATGTCTCCCAGGCGCGCCACGTGGACGAGTTCACCTGGACGCACAAGGACATGACCATCCTCTTTTCCGCCGGCAACCAGGGCGTGGATGCCGATAGCGACGGCGTGGTGGACCTGGACTCGCTGCAATATCCGGGCACCGCCAAGAACGCCATCACCATCGGCGCCTCGGAATCGGAGCGCTCCGGCGGCTATGCCCGCACCTGGGGGGAGACCTGGCCCGACGATTTCAAGGAGCGGCCCGTCTCCACCGACCGCATCTCGAACGATCCGCGCGGCATCGCCGCCTTTAGCGGGCGCGGCCCCACCGACGACGGGCGCATCAAGCCCGACCTCGTCGCGCCGGGGACCAACATCGTCTCGGTCCGCTCCCAGGATGCCGAGGGCACTGGCTGGGGCGCCTACGACGACTATTACCTGTACATGGGCGGGACCAGCATGGCCACGCCCCTCACCTCCGGCGCCGCGGCCCTGGTACGGGAGCGCTACGTCCGACACCAGGGCGTCGCCAAGCCGAGCGGCGCCCTGATCAAAGCGACCCTCATCAATGGCGCGGAGAGCATCTCCCCCGGCCAGTATCCGGTGGGGCCCTGCCAAGAGATCCCCGACCAAACCCCCAACATGGCGAGCGGCTGGGGGCGGGTGAACCTGGCCAACGCCATCGCGCCGCTGGCGCCGCGCTGGACCCTATTCAGGGATAGCCAGCCCGGCCTGAGCACCGGCCAGACCGTCTCGTATGATATCAGCTTGCAAGGCAGCTCCCGCGACCTGGCCGCCTTTGCGCCGCTCCCAGGCGAGCCGGACGCCGCCAGCGAACCCGCGCCGCAAGCCGGCGCCACTTGCCAGCAGCTGCTCTACGACGGCGGCTTCGAATACCAGGGCTACAACTGGCAGACCGAGGGCAACATCTGGCTGAGCGAGCAGGCCCACTCGGGCGCCTATTCCGCCTGGCTGGGCGGGCAGGATAACGCCCATGACTGGCTCTGGCAATCGCTCTACATCC
Organism: Chloroflexota bacterium; assembly: GCA_012689325.1. Classification (GTDB taxonomy): domain Bacteria; phylum Chloroflexota; class Anaerolineae; order JAAYEA01; family JAAYEA01; genus JAAYEA01. Next base: position 3,457 of record JAAYEA010000268.1, on the reverse strand, counting down.
CCGCCAACGCCACGCGGGTCACCCTCTCCTTCTGGTACACCCAGGACTCGGAGGAGAACTATTGCGGCTACGATGACTTTTGGGTGGGCTTTTACGAGCCGGACTGGGGCGACTGGTTTGCCGAGCTGCTCTGGCAGGATGGCAAAGCCGTGACCGAGGGCTGGGCCTACAAGCAGATCACCCTGCGCGAGGCACAGTTGGCGGCCATTCGCGACCAGAACGTGCACCTGGCCTTCGAGCTGACCACCGACGACTATGGCCCCACCTCGGTGCGCCTCGACGATGTGACGCTCGAGATCTGCACCGCCGCGCCGGACGCGACGCCGACCCCGTTGCGCGTGACGCTGGTCTGGACCGACTATCCGGGGGCGCTCTGGGCGGCCAAGACGCTGGTCAACGACCTGGACCTGGAGGTGGTTGCGCCGGATGGGCGGCGCTACCGCGGCAACGGCGGGACGCAGCCCGACCGCCTCAACCCGGTGGAGGATGTCATCATACCCAGCCCGCTGGCGGGCCGCCATCAGATCGTGGTGCGGGGCTATAACGTGCCCTCGGGGCCGCAGCCGTTCGCCATCGTCGCCTCCGGCGCGGATAGCGGAACCGGCCTGGACCATCGCGGCTTTTTGCCGCTGATTCGCAAGACCAGATAGCAAGGAGCTAACCATGAACCTGCAAGAACTGGACAAAGCCCTCATCGGCGAGATTTGGACCTCGGATGAAAGCTGGCGCAACCTGCTGTACCTGTGCGACGCCTGCGGCCACCGCTTCATGGGCTCGCCCGGGTACCGGCAAGCCGCCGAGTTCGTCGCCGAGCGATTCAGCGCGTACGGGCTCCAAAACGTGGCCCTGGAGCCGTTTTCCGTCCGCGGCTGGCAGCGCGGCCCGGCCCGCCTCCACGTGTTGGGCGAGTGGGCGCGGGAGGTGCCCTGCATCGCCCTGCCCTATTGCGTGCCCTGCGACCAAGAGCTGGAGCTGCTCGACCTGGGCACGGGCACGCCGGAGGAGATCGACCGGCAACGAGCGGCGATCCCGGGCAAGGCGGTGATCGTCTCCAGCGCCATGCCCCCCGGCGACAAGCGCTACATCCACCGCATGGAAAAGTACATGCGCGCCCAAGAGGCCGGGGCCCGCGCCTTTCTGTTTGTCAACGCTTCCCCCGGCGATATGGTCATCACTGGCGGACTGCCCGAGCGCGGCAGCGATATCGCGGGCGTCGGCCTCTCCTACGAAAGCGGCGCGCTGCTCAGCCGCCTGCTGTCCCGCGGGCCGCTGCGCGCGCGGTTGCGCGTGGAGAGCGCCTCGGCGCCTATCACCTCCTGGAACGTGGTGGGGGAAATCCCGGGCGGGGAGCGCGCTGACGAGATGATCGTCGTGGGCGGGCATCTGGATTCCCACGACCTGTGCGCCGGGGCGGCGGATAACGCCTCGGGCATCGCCATGGTGTTGGAAGCCGCGCGCGCCCTAAGCAGCTTGCCAGGCCCCCTGGCGCGGACGGCGCGTTTCGTCGCCTTTGGCGTGGAAGAGCTGGGGCTGATCGGCTCGGAGGCCTATGCCACCGCCCACGCCGCCGAGCTGGGGCGCGTCCAGTTCATGCTCAACCTGGACGTGGCCGGGGCCAATATCGCCAACGATCTGGCCCTGCAAAGCTGCCCGGAGGAGGAAGGCTATTTCCGCGCCATGGGCGAGGCGATGGCCTACACGCTGAACGCGCACCCCGCCTTTCATCCCTACAGCGACCATTTCGCCTTTGTGATGGCAGGGGTCCCGGCGGGCGCGTTGGGCCACAGCGGCGGCGAGCCGCGCAAAGGCTACGCCCACACCGCCGCTGACACGGTGGACAAGCTGTCGCCCGTCGAGCTGCGGCTCTCGGCGATGGTCGCCGCGCGCATCGCCCTGCGCCTGGCGCAGGATACCGCCTGGAAACCGGCGCACCGCACGGCGGAAGCGGTCCGCGAGCTGCTGATCAACTCGCCGTTCGTGGAGGCACTGCGCTACGAGGGGCGCTGGCCGTGGGCTGAGACGAAATGAGGGCGGAGGCTTAGCGCCAATAGCGCGCCGTGACCAGCCGATCCTCCCAGCCGCGCTCGCGCAGAAAGGCCCAGGCATCGGCGATGTCCGCCACCTCGGCCAAGTCGGCGTGGGCGTCGGAGCCAATGGAGAAAAGCACCTCGCGCTCCCGCAGCGCCGCCCAGAGCGCCGTGGTGTAGGCATCATCGCTGCGATAGTAGGGCACGCGCCGGCCGGTCTGGGATGAGACGGTGGTATAGGGCGAGGCGGTGGAAAGCTCGATAAAGATCCGCTGCTCCGCCAGTGTGCGGGCCAGGTCGACTGCGTTGCCCGCGCCGGAAAAGCCCTGCCCAAAGAAGGTGTGCGCCAGCCCCACGGGAACCTGGAGCCAGCGCCGATAGGCCACCAGCGCCGAAAGCGGCAACCCTCGCCAATCCGGGTTGCTCACATACTCGAAGAGCACATAATCCAGCCCGTTGAGCGGCGTCCGGCGAAAGCCGCGCTGCCAGAACTGGTCCATGGGCGTGCGCTCGGAAAAGTCCACCTCCAGCCCGCATAGCACGCGGACCTGCCCGGCATATCGTTGCGCGAGGCCGCGCACCTCCTGGATATACGCGTCCAGGAAATCGATCCCCACAAAGCTAGCGGTGGCGGACAGCTTGGCCGTCTTGAAGTGATCCGAGATGCCCACGTGCGTCAGCCCACCGGCGATCGCCGCCTGGACGACCTCTTCCGGCGCAAAGCGCCCATCGGACCAAGTGGTATGGTTGTGCAGGTTGATGCGGCAGGCTGCAGTTGTATTGGTAGCCATTAGGCTGCCGCAACTCCCAGAATCAGAACCGGAATGTCTATATCAGCTACGCCGCGCCGCTCCAAATCCCAGGTGAACTGCTCGAAATAGGAAACACCTGTGGACATGTCGTCCGCGAAAGCCTTGACGGGCACGATCTCGATACCCACATCAATCACACCCAGCTTGTGAAATATGGTCATCTTGGCACAGACGTTGTAGACCATGAAAGCATACTTGCCGAACTGAATCTCCACCCCCACGCAGCTCTTGACGAAATCCATCTCCCGAAAAGCACCCTTGGATAGCGCTTCAGGGGCATAGCCGGGCTCGTAATAGGTGGTAGAGTATTCGCACTGAACCCTATGTTTCCGCCAATCACGTAGAGTGAATTGCTCGCTAAAAACCTTGTTGATGGCGCGCGGACTGTACAGCGTCTTCCCAGGCATTGTTTTCTCGCGGCTCATCTTGGTCTTGCACGACGCAGTGTCCACGGCGGCGATAACCTCTTTGACTTCGCGCAGCTCGGCCGCATACCGTGCGCTCGTCAACGCCTGGCGCCCGTTATTGAAAGAGTATGTGCCCACGATGATCATTCGTATTTCTCTGGCCTTTCCAACAGGCTGGCTTGGGCGTTTTGTTTCCACTCCTCAGGCATCT
>JAAYEA010000267.1 GCA_012689325.1 Chloroflexota bacterium | reverse complement strand
TGCGGTCCTGGTGCTGCCCCGCGTGGGGGTAGGGGACCAGGATAGCGGGCAGCCCCGCCGCCGGGAACTCGGCCAGCGTGGCCGCGCCCGCCCGCGCCACCACCAGATCGGCGCTCACCATGGCGTCGGCGATCTGGTGCAAATAGGCGTGGATATGGTAGCGCGCCTGCAAATCGGGGCGCAGCTTGGCCCGCTCCTCCCGCAGCCAGGAGATGTCCCAGTGCCCCGAAAGGTGGACGATCTGCGCGCGGCCCAGCAGCCGCCGCAGTTGCTTGGCGATGGCCTGGTTGATGGCGCGCGCGCCTTGGCTGCCGCCCATCACCAGCAGCGTCGGCAGGTCGGGCGAGAGCTCCAGGCGGCGGAGCGCGTCGGCGCGGGGGGTCTCAAAGAGCGCCCGCCGCACCGGATAGCCGGTCACCACCGCCTGCCCGGGCGCGAAATGCGCCGCCGTCTCGGGGAACGAGACCGCGACCCGCCGGGCCACCCGCCGCAGCCCCCGCACCGCCATCCCCGGCTCCATGTCCGGCAAATAGATCGCCACCGGGCAGCGCCGCAGCCAGGCCGCCACCGCCGGCGGCGCCGAGACGTAGGCGCCGCTCACCAGGGCGACGTCGGGCTTGAAGCTGGCCAGCGCCCGCAGGCTGCCGACCGTCCCCGCGGCCAACTGCGCCAGGCTGCGCAGCCGCGCGCCGAAGGAAGCCTCCTTCAGCGCCCCCGCCGCGATGGCCTGGAAAGGCAGGTCTTCTCGCTCGCAGAGCTGCTGCTCGATGCTATCGGCGCGCCCCAGGTAGAGGAACTCGTGATGCTGCCGCGCCTCTTGCGTCCGCAGATGCTCAACGACGGCGAGGAGAGGATACACGTGGCCGCCGGTCCCGCCGCCCGAAAGCAAGATACGCATTCTCTATCCCGTCCTCTTCCGTCGCGAATTTGGAAATGTTGACCAATAGCCCCACCGCCGCCATCTCGACGATGAGCGCCGAGCCGCCATAGCTGACGAAGGGGAGCGGCATCCCGTCCACCGGCGTCAACTCGGAGACGGTCCCGGCGTGGATCATCGCCTGGGCGATCAGCCAAAAGATGAGCCCCACCGCCAGCACCGTGCCAAAGCTATCCGGCGCCTCCAGCGCGATCTTGATGCCGCGGTAGGCCAGCAGGGCAAAGAGGGCGATGGTCGCCAGCGATCCCACCAGCCCCAGTTCTTCGCCGATGACGGCCATGATCAGGTCGGTGTGGGCCACGGTGAAAAAGCGGTCCTTCCAGCGGCTGCCGCCGAGCCCGTCGCCGCCGAACCCCCCGGCCACCAGCGCCGTGGTGGCGTACTCGATCTGCTCGTCGATGATGGCCTCTTCCTCGGTCTCGGGCAGCCAGGCCTTGAGGAAGCCATCCACGCGGCCCTTCATATAGTCGGTCTGGGTGATCACCAGCGCCAGCAAGACCCCGGCGATGGCCAGCAGCCCCGCCAACTGCTTGATCTCGGCGCCGGCCACAAAGAACATCACCACCGCCGTGACGGCCACCAGCAGCGCCGTGCTCAGGTCGGGCTGCACCAGGATCAGGAAGGTCATCGCGCCCAGCAGCACCATGAAGGGGATCAGGCCGTAGGTCAGGTCGCGGATCTTGTCGCCCTTGGAGGCGAGCCAGGCGGCGATATAGATAATGATCGCGGGCTTGGCCAGCTCGCTGGGCTGCACCGAGTTGCCCAGGATGTCGTAAAAGAGCCAGCGCCGGGCCTCGCCCTCGGCGGCGCCCAGGTTGGCGATCCGCATGACCAAGAGCAGCGCCAGCGGCACCCCCACGATCAATAAGGGGAACGGCCAGCGCTGCCAGGTTCGATAATCGATGCGGGCCAGCACCACGGCCACGAGCACGCCGATGAGCAGGCGGATGACGTGATTGCGGATGACAAAGCTATCGGGCAGTTCGTTATAGAAGGTGTAGGGCGCCGACGCGCTATAGACCATGAACAGCCCCAGGATGCAGAGCGCCACCACCGCGGCGATGAGCCAATAGTCGGGTTGGCGCAGCGCGTCGATCGGCAGGGTTCGTTTCATGCGACCCCCTCGTCCAGCCCCAGGACCAGCGCCTTGAAGCGTTTGCCGCGCTCGGCAAAGTCCTGAAAGGCGTCGAAACTCGTGCCCCCCGGCGAAAGCAAAACGACGTCCCCGGGCCCGGCCAGCTCGGCCGCCCGGGCCACTGCCTCTTCCATGGTCCCGCAGCGCCAGAGCGTCGGGAGCGGCCCGGCCTGGCCCGCCCACGCCTCCCGCGCCGCCGCCTCGATCAGCCCCGCCGCCTCGCCAAAGAGGACGACGTGGCGCGCGCGCTGGGCGGCCAGCGCGGCCCAGCGGTCCCAGGGCAGGTGCTTGTCGCGCCCGCCGGCCAGCAGGACGATCGGCTCGTCAAAGGCCTCCAGCGCGGCGATGGCCCGCTCCGGCGTGGTGGCGATGGAATCGTTATAATACCGCGCGCCGCGGCGCTCGCGGACCAGCTCCAGGCGGTGCTCCACCCCGGCGAACTGGCGCGCCACCGCGGCCATGCTCTCCGCGCCGACCCCCGCCGCGCCGGCGATGGCGCAGGCGGCCAGGATGTTGGCGACGTTGTGCCAGCCCCGCAGCTTGATTTCCCCCACGGGGCAGATGGCCTGGTCGGCGCCGTCGCGGCGCAGCGTGAGCGTCGTCCCGTCCAGATAGGCGCCCTCGGCCACCGGCGCGCGCAGCGAAAAGCCCGCCACGCGGCCCCGGGCGCGCCCCGCCAGGCCCCAGGCCACCGGGTCATCGGCGCCCAGGATCGCCCAGCCCTCGGGCCCCTGGTGCGCCAGGATCTGCGCCTTGGCGTCGGTGTACTCGGCCATGTCGGCGTGGCGGTCCAGGTGGTTGGGCGTGATATTGAGGATGGCGGCGATCTGCGGGCTCTTGCCCTGGCTCAGCCAGGGCAAGAGCTCGGCTCCCCGCGTCCCGGCGGCCCAGGGGCGGTAGAGGTCGAGCTGAAAGCTGGATAGCTCCATCACCACGGCGTCGGCCGGGCGGATGCGCTCCAGGTAGCCGATGAGCGGCGCGCCGATATTGCCGCCCACGTAGGTCGCCCGTCCCGCGGCGCGGCACATCTCGCCCACCAGCGTGACGGTGGTGGTCTTGCCGCTGGAGCCGGTGACGCCGATGACCGGCGCTGGGCAGAGCTCCATGAACAGCCGCGTCTCGGTGCTGATGGGGACGCCGCGCTCCCGCGCCGCCCGGACGATGGGCGCCGTCAGGGGGACGCCGGGGCTGAGGAAAAGGAGGTCGGTCTCCAGGAGCGTCTCGGGGTGCTGGCCCAGCACGTAGGTGATGGGCAGCCCGGCGAGCTGCTCCAGGTTGCCGCGCAGCGCCTCGGCGCCCTTCAGGTCGCTGGCGGTGACGTCCGCGCCGATCCCCGCCAAAAAACGCGCTAGGGCTGTGCCCTCGCGGGCCAGCCCGATGATGGTCACTCGGCTTGCGGCCAATGTTTTGATCAGGTCGTCAGCTTTCATGCGCTCACCATAAGGCCAGGGCGAGGCCCGCCAGCGCGGCCGCCGCCCCCACCAGCCAGAATCGTTGCGTCACCTGCGTCTCCGACCACCCCAACAGCTCGAAATGGTGGTGGATCGGCGCCATCTTGAAGAGGCGCCGCCCCTCGCCGAAGCGCTTGCGCGTGTATTTGAAATAGCCGATCTGCAAGAGGTCGCCCACCACCTCGCCGGTAAAGACCAGGCCGATGAGGGGGAGCAGCAGCCATTGCTGGCTGAGCAGCGCCACCACCGCCAGCGTCCCGCCCAGCGCCAGCGACCCCACGCCCCCCATAAAGACGGCGGCGGGGTGCGCATTGTGCCATAAAAAGGCCCCCAGCGCCCCCACGATGGTGAGGCAGAGCCCCGCCAGCTCGCTCTCGCCGGCCCAGTAGGCGAGCGCGGCATAGGCGGCAAAGGCCAGCGCGGAGGTACCCCCGGCCAGCCCGTCCAGCCCGTCGGTGATGTTGACGCCGTTGGCGGTGGCGACGATGACGAAAGCGGCGATGGGGATGAAGCCAAGCCCCAGCCGCGCGATGGTCTCCGTCCCGGGGATGCGCACCCCTTGCAGCCCCACCACCCAATAGAGGAGGGCGGCGATGGCCAGGGCGATGATGATCTGGTAGATGAGCATGTGCCGCGCCAGCAGGCCGATCTGGGAGGCGAGGGGGGCGTTGCGGTTCTTGGTCAGCCCGCGAGCGTCGTCCAGCGCGCCCAGGAGCCCGAAGGCCAGCATCGTCCCCAGCGGAATCCACATCCAGGTCGGCTGGTCATAATTGAACAACACCGTCACCAGCAGCGTCGCCCCCACGATGAGCAGGCCGCCCATGGTGGGCGTGCCCATCTTGACCTGGTGCGAGCTGGGCCCGTCCACGCGGATGCGCTTGCCGATCCCCCGCGCGCGGAGCCAGCGCACCAGCAGCGTCCCCGCCGGCGCGGCGACCAGGAAGGTCAGGAGCCCCAAGGCCAGCGCTTTGGTCATGCGGTTTCCTCTCCAATGGCGGCCACGATCTTGTCCATGGCCATGCTTCGCGAGCCCTTCACCAGCACCACGTCCCCGGCCTGCAACCGCTCTCGCAGGATGGCGACGGCCTCGGCGTGGCTGGCGGCCTGGTGGATGGCCGAACCGGCCAGCCCGGCCTCGCGCGCCGCCTCGGCGATGGCCCGCGCCCGCGTCCCCATGGTGACGAGCTCGCTCGCCACCTGCCCGGCCTTGCGGCCCACCTGCCGGTGCCCCTCGCGCTCATAGCTGCCCAGCTCGAGCATGTCGCCCAGCACGGCCACCGGCCGCCCCGGCAGGGTGGCCAGAAAGTCCAGCGCGGCGACAGTGGAGGACGGCCCGGCGTTATAGGTGTCGTCCAGGATCATGGCCCCGCGCAGCCCCCGGCGGATGACCATGCGCAGCGGCGGGTTGGGCTGCCCCAGCCCGGCGGCGATCTCGTCCCAGCTCAGCCCTTCCACCAGTCCGACCCCGGCGGCGGCCAGCGCGGCCCAGGCGCTGTGCGCCCCCAGCATGGGCGTCTCGAGCGCGACGGCGCGCCCCTGGTGGTGCAGGGTCAGCGCCGTGCCTTGCAGCCCCCGGCTGACGATCCCATCGGCCCACAACTCGTTGTCGCTGGCCAGCCCGAAGGTGAGCACCCGCCGGGCGGGGGTGAGCGCGGCCATGGCGCGCACCCGCGGGTCGTCGCCATTGAGCACCGCGGCGCCCTCGGGGGGCAGCGCCCGCGGCAGCTCGGCCTTGGCCTGGGCGATGGCCTCCAGGCTGCCCAGCCGCTCCAGGTGGATCGGCTCCACGTTGGTGACGACGCCGATCCGCGGGGCGGCCAGCTCGGCCAGCAGGGCGATCTCGCCCAGGGCGTACATGCTCATTTCGAGCACCGCGCGCTGGTGCCGCGGCTCCAATTGCAGCAGCGTCAGCGGCAGGCCGATCTCGTTGTTATAGTTGCCGGGGCTCCGCAGCGTCTCGTAACGCTGGGCCACCACGGCGGCCACGGCCTCCTTGGTCGTGGTCTTGCCCACGGACCCGGTCACGCCGATGACCTGGCAGGCGGGGCGCTGCCGCCGCCGCCATGCGGCGATCCGTTGCAGTGCGGCCAGCACGTCCGGCACGATGATGCAGAGCGCCCGCTCGCCCATGGGCGGCTGAGCCTCGCCGCTGGCGGGCTCCCACTCGTCGGCGTCCAGGGCCTGCTGGCGGATCGCCGGCGTGACCAGCGCGGCGCGCGCGCCCCGCTGGAAGGCTGCGGCGACGAACTCGTGGCCGTCGTGGGTCTCGCCCGGCAGCGCCACGAACAGGTCGCCAGGCCTCGCCTGCCGGGAGTCTATCACGGTCTCGGCCAGTGTCCAATCGGCGCCGAGGGGGGGAGCGGCGTCGAGGGCCTGGGCGATCTCGCCAATCGTAAGCATCGGCTACTGCCCGTAGCCCTGGTTGGCCAGTTGCTGGCTCGGCGCCACGTCATAGAGCGAGAGGAGCCGGCTGGCCAACTGCTGAAAGACCGGCAGCGCCACCGCCGAGCCCCAAAAGCCCGATTGCGGCCGGTCCACCTTGACCAGGATCACGAACCGCGGGTCCTCCACCGGCAGGAACCCCACAAAGGAGGTGATCACGGCGGATTCGTCGGCGATATAGCCGCCGGAGCCGGCGATCTCGGCGGAGCCGGTCTTGCCGGCGATGCGATAGCCGGGGATGGCGGCGACGTCATAGCTCCGCTCCACCGTCTCTTCCATCATGGCGGTCACCTGCTGCGCCGCCTTGGGCGAGATGACCTGCCGGACCACCTCGGGCTGGGTGTCGATCCATGCGCCGTTCTGATACTTGCTTTGCACCACGTAGGGGCGCATCAGCTTGCCGCCGTTGGCCACCGCGGCGATGGCGTTGACCATCTGCAAGGGGGTGACGCTGATGGCCTGGCCAAAGGCGTTGGCGGCCAGGTCGGACTCGGCCCAGGTGGGGCTGCCGGGAAGCTGCACCGCGCCGCTGGCCTCCCCGGCGAGATCGACGCCGGTGGGGGAGCCAAAGCCGAAGCGGTGCACGTAATCATAGAAGGCCTCGCCGCGCATGCCGGTGCTGAGCCGGGCGGCGCCGACGTTCAGCGAGTAGACCAGGATCTCGGCCATGTCCACCAGGCCGTAGGACTTGTCCAAGGCGTTCTTGAACAGCCGCCCGCCCACCAGGATTTGGCCGTAATCGGTGTAGGTGTCCTCGGGCCGCACCAGCCCCGAGTCCAGCGCCGCGGCCATGGTGATGACCTTGAAAACCGAGCCTGGCTCATAGTTCTCGCTGATGCTGGCGTTGGCGAACACCCGGGGATTCTCGGCGAAATCGGCGTAGCGGTTGGGGTCGTAGGTGGGCTCGTTGGCCATGGCGATGATGGCGCCGGTCTTGGGGTCCATCACGATGATGGAGCCGCCGGTGGCGCGGTGCTGCTGGACGGCGCCGCGGAGCGCCTTTTCCGCCTCGTACTGGGCCACCCGGTTGATGGTCAGCATGATGTCGATGCCATCCACCGGCGGGCGGAAGGTGTGGGTGGAGGTGCCCCAGCGCCCGTCATAGATCTCCTCGAGGCCGGGCTGGCCGCCGAGCTCGTCGTAATAGAACCATTCCAGCCCATAGCCTGCGCGGTCCTCCTCGGTCTCGGCCTTGTTGACAAAGCCGAGTAGGTGGGCGGCCAGGGTCCCTTCGGGGTAAGCGCGGGTGTGGAAGGCCTCGGTATAGATGCCGTCCACCTCGTCCAGCTTGCGGGCCACGGGCCCCGAGAGGTCGCGGGCCAGCCGGACATAGCGGGGACTGGGGGGCTCGGCGATGGCCTTGTAGACGTCCAGCGGATTGGCGGTGCTGACGGCGGCGATCTCGTTGGCGATGCGCAGCCGGTCCTCATCCTTGGTCACCAAGGAGGGGTCGCAGCAAGCGAAATAGCGGGGGACGTCGATGGCCAGGATGTGGCCGGTCGAGTCCATGATGGTGCCGCGGCGGGCCGGCCATTCCACCGGCCGCACGCGGAAATCCTCCGCTGCGGCGACGCGTTTGGGGCAAAAGATATGCCAATAGCTAAAGCGCATGCTCATCAGGAGCCATGCGCCGAGGAGAAGGACCAATACGACGGCCAAGCGTCGGTGTTGTTGTGGGACGGTTTCGTGCGGGGTCGGCATCATATCGGGCTCACCTGGGAAATGGGTTATGGGCTCGTCGGTCTATCCAGCCATTGTTGCACCTTGCCAAAGACGTTGCTCTGCCAAGCCTTCAAGCTGCTCCACCGGGCGGCGATATCCTGGGTGACGGCGCCGGCGTTGGCGGCGACCTGCTGCCCCAGGGTGAGGCTAGGCTGCGATGGGGTGGAATAGCCCACCGCCACCACCTCGAACTGGTCGGGGATGCGAAAGCCGAGCTTGATGGCGTCGGACTCGATGCGGGCGATGGACTCCCACTGGGCGATCTCGTGGCGCCGCTCGTTGTTGAGCTGCACCAGGTCTTCCTTTTGCGCGTTGTAGCTCTTGAGCTGCGCGGTGTAATGGTACACGCGGGAATCCAGCAGCAGGTAAGGAAGGCCCAGCAGTCCCAGCGCGGCCACGGCCAGCACCAGCAGGGCGGGGACCTTGGCGCGGCGCTTGAGGTTTTTGATCAGCAGGTCGTGGCACGAGATATGGGTGGGGCGCTCCAGCTCGATCAGCATGTCCTACGATCTCCTTTGATGTGCTTCGCCGCTTTTGGCGACGCAATGGTCCCCTGCGATGTCTTGGACCTGTAGGGACAATTCATGAATTGCCCCTACAGGGGACGATTCGTGAATCGCTCCCACAAGGCTCGTCTACAATCTCTCCGCCACCCGCAGGCGGGCGCTGCGGCTGCGCGGGTTGCGCTCCTGCTCTTCCGGGCCGGGCATTACCGGCTTTCTCGTTAGGATCCTGACCGTGGCCCGATGGTCGCAGACGCAGGCCGGCAGCTCGGGCGGGCAGATGCAATCCTTGGCCTCGTGGGCCAGGAACTGCTTGACGATGCGGTCCTCGCCGGAATGGAACGAGATCACCGCCAGCCGTCCCCCCGGCGCCAGCACCTCGAGCGCCTGCGGGAGGACCAACTCCAGCGCCTCCAGCTCGCGGTTCACGGCGATGCGCAGCGCCTGAAAGATGCGCGTCGCGGGGTGGATGCGCTCCCGCCGGCCCACGGCCCGCTCCACCAGTTGGGCCAGCTCGCGCGTCGTCGTGACCGGCCGCCGGGCGACGATGGCCCGGGCGATCCGCCGGGAAAAGCGCTCCTCGCCGTAGCGCCAAAAGAGGTCCGCCAGCTCGGCCTCGGGCAGCTCGTTGACCAGCTCGGCGGCGGGCGCGCCCTGGGAGGTGTCGAAGCGCATGTCCAGCGGCCCGTCCTCCTGGAAGGAAAAGCCGCGCGCGGGATCCGCGAGCTGGAAACTGGACAGCCCCAGGTCCAGCAGCACCCCCTCGGCGGGGAAGAAGCCGTGTTGCTGCGCCAGGCTTTTCAGGTGCACAAAGCTCGATGGTACCAGGACGGCGCGCTCGCCGTACGACGCGAGCGCCTCGCGGCCCCGGGCGATGGCCGCCGCGTCGGCGTCCAGCCCCAGCAGACGGCCGCTGGGGGAGGAGGCCGCCAAGAGGCCGGCGGAGTGGCCCGCGCCGCCCAGGGTGCCGTCCACGTACCGGCCGCCGGGGCGGGGCTGCAACCACTGCATGATCTCGTCATAAAGTACGGCAATGTGCATGGCTGGACCGTTCTGCTCGCGCCGCGCGATTTGCCGGAGCCGCGAAAAGGGCTAGAATCAGGGCCGCCCGCTAGAGCGAGCGAAAGAGCTCGGTGATCTGGCTCGCCGTCGAGACGCTGTCTTGCTCGGCGGTGGCCAAGGCCTCGCGCCACCGCTCGCTGTTCCAGATCTCGAGCCAGGAGAGCGAGCCGGTGATCACGGCGTCGGTTTCGATCTGGGCGTATTCGCGCAGATAAGCGGGCAGCAGGATGCGGCCCTGTTTGTCGGGCTGGCTGGGGCTGGCCCCAGACACGAAATGGCGGATGAACTTGCGGACGTTGAGGTCCGTGAGCGGCATCTCTTTGATCTTGGCGACCACCTTGTCCCATTCCTCCTGAGGGTAGAGGAAGAGGCAGCCATCGAGGCCGCGGGTGACCACCACGCCACGCTCCAGCTCCGGGCGGAAACTGGCGGGCAGGGTGATGCGGCCTTTATCATCGATGGTGTGCTGGTATTCGCCGGTGAAACTGTGCTCCACGCGAGATGTCCGTTCTTGAGGGCCGGAGGGCAGGTCAGGCGCCCCACAACGGGGGCAGGCCGCGCCATTGGGCCCCACTTTCCTCCACATTTCACCACATTATACACCAGAAGCGTCTCTTTGTAAAGGGGCGTTTTAAGATTTTGGCGCACCAATTTCGGGTTCATGGCGTCTTTCGCGTGCGGCGTTGGTTGGATGGGTGACGGTCTGTAGGGCAATTCACGAATTGCCCCTACAGCGGGGCGGTCCATGAATTGCCTCAACAGCAATTCAGGAACTGCCCTCACGGATGCCTGGCGTTCGGGGGGAGGGCGCGCGGCGAGGTCGGGCGAGCCCGCAGGGCGAGGCGAGGCGTCCGTCAGGCTGTGGCGCCCGACGGGTCGCCGAAGCGGCCTGGCCGGGCATCCCCCCAGTTCCCTCTGCTGCCCGGCTGGCGGCCTCGAAAGCTATATCAGTTGTTGTAAGGCAATTATACATCAGTTGCTTGCAATCTGGCGCAAGAGATACGTCAAGATGTCGTCAATTTTGCACTGAGGGAGGGGGCATGTCGTTGTTGCGCGCGTTGGTCCTGGGCGTCCTGCAGGGCGCCACCGAGTTTGCGCCGGTCTCGAGCTCTGGCCACCTGGTGCTGGTCCCGTGGCTGCTGGGGTGGGAAAACCCCGGGCTCACGTTCGACGTGGTGGTCCACCTGGGGACGCTGTTGGCGGTGCTGGCGGTCTTTTGGCGAGACGTGATCCGCCTGGTGGCGGCCTGGTTCCGCAGCCTGCGCGGCGGAGAGGTGGGGACGGACGCCAAGATCGCCTGGTTCATCATCATCGGCTCGATCCCGGCGGCGATCCTGGGCTTCCTCTTTGAGGACGTCCTGGAGCAGGCCTTCGCGGCGCCGCGGTGGGTGGCCGCCTTTTTGCTGGTAACCGGCGTGATCCTCGCGCTCAGCGAGGCGGCCGGGCGGCGGACCCGCGGCTTTCCTGCCATGCGCTGGCTCGATGCGCTGCTGATCGGGCTGGCCCAGGCGGTGGCCATGCTCCCCGGCGTCTCGCGCAGCGGCTCCACCATCGCGGCGGGGCTGGGGCGCAACCTGGAGCGGGACGTGGCGGCGCGCTTTTCCTTCCTGCTGGCGATCCCGGTGGTGGCCGGGGCGGGGCTTTTCACCTTGCTGGACTGGGCCGAGGCACCGGGGCTGAACGGCGCCTCCGCCGGGGCGCTGGCGGTCGGGTTCCTGGCGGCGGCGGTCAGCGGCTACGTTTGCATCCGCTTCTTGTTGAGCTATTTGCGGCGGCATAGCCTGCTTCCCTTTGCCATCTATTGCTGGGCGTTCGGCCTGCTGGCGCTGCTGGCGGGCTGGCTGGGCTGGCGCGCGTGATGAGGCGGCGGGGGCGCGGGGGGCGGTGGCGGGCCGCGACGCTGGCGCTTGTGGCGGCGGCGTTGCTGGCGGCCGCTTTGGCTGCCTGCGCCGACGTCGCCCCCACGCCCGCGCCGACGCCCACGCCGCGCCCCGCGCTGGTGCGGCTGGCCGGGGATACTTCCATGCATCCCGTGGCCCTGTCGCTGATCGCGGGGCAGGCGGCGGCGGACCCGGAGGGGGCCCTCTATACCCTGGACGAATCCAGCTCGCGCGACGGGCTGGCCGAGGTGCGGGAGGGCCGGGCCGAGATCGGGCTGGTGGCGCGGGATCTGGACGCCGCGGCGCTGGCGGGGGAGGGGCTGCTGGCGGTCCCCATCGCCCTGGATGGGCTGGTGGTGGTCGTGCACCAGGCCAACCCGGCGTCGGCGCTCTCCATGGACGAGCTGCGGCGGCTTTACGCGGGGCGCTGGTACAACTGGTCGGCGGTGGGCGGGCTGGACCAGGAGGTGCAGCTCGTGGCGCGCGAGGAGGGCTCGGACGCGCGGCGGGTCTTTGACGCCAAGGCGCTGCAGGGCGAGCCGCTGACGCGCAACGCGCTGGCGCTCCCCACCGGCGAGGCCGTGGCCGAGTACGTGGCGACGCATCCGGAGGCGGTGGGGTATGTGGCGCTCAATGGGCTGCGGCCGGGGATCAAGGGGCTGCTGTTGCAGGGGGTGCCGCCGGACGACGCCTCCATCCGCGGCGGCGCCTATCCCCTGACGCGCCCGCTCTATCTGGTGATCCGGGGCGACGCGGGGGAGGCGGTCAAGGCGCTGGTGAGCTATGCCGTCGGCGCGGAGGGCCAGCGCATCATCGGCGGCCACCACGTGCCGCTGTACCAAGCGGGGGATCAAGGGCTGTAGGGGCAATTCATGAATGCCCCTACAGAACTGCCCCTATTGCTTGCCAAAACGCAGGCGGAGCAGGGTGGTCAGCGCCGGCAGGCCGTCGCGCCAGGGGTTGAGCTTTTTGGCGACGCGGGGCGCGTACGAGATGGGCACCTCGACGATCCGGCAGCCGCGCAGCAGCAGCTTGGCCGTGATCTCGGGCTCGATCTGGAAGCGGTCGGCTTTCAAATCCAGCGCGCGCATGACCTCGGTGGGGACCACCTTGTAGCAGGTCTCCATGTCCGTGAGGCGCGAGCCGTAGAGCACGTTGGTGACCCCGGTGAGGAACTTGTTGCCCCAGCGCATCATCCGCTTCTGGTCGCTGAGGTCGCGGGCGCCATAGACCACATCGGCCTCGCCGCGAGCCAGGGGCGCCAGGAGCTTGGGGTAATCGGCGGGGTCGTATTCCAGGTCGGCGTCCTGGATCAGCACGACGTCGCCGGTGGCCTGCGCCAGCGCCGTGCGGATGCCGGAGCCTTTGCCGCGGTTCTGGGGGTGGCGGAAGAGCCGCAGCTCGGGGATCTGGGCCGCATTGACCACGGCCCACGAGCCATCGGTGGAGCAATCGTCCACCAGGATGATCTCTTTGTCCATGGGCACCGCCGCCACGCGCCGGAGCAGCTCGGCGATCAGGCCCTCCTCGTTGTAGACGGGGATCAATACGGATAGCTTCATCTGGCCCCTCGGCTGTTGTGCGGAGACGGCTCCCTATTCGTCGCTGACGTCCCGGCGCCCGACTAGGCCCATCCACCGCAGCACGGCATTGTTCAGGCCGGGGGTGAGGTTCTGGTCGTTGGCCTCGTTCTCCAGGGCCGCGAGCCGCAGCTCTTCCACCGCGTCCTGCAGCTCCTCGATCCGGTCCGCGTCGAAATAGGCCGGAGGGTCGTCAATGGCCCGCTCCAGCGCAAAGCTAAAGGCGGCCAGCATCTGGTCGAATTCGTGCGTCGTCATAGCAGCCATTGGCGGCGTACACCCTCCTGTGACAGTGGAGGCGATTATATGCCCGATCCCCCCGCTTGTCAACTCTCCCAGTGGCCCGTCCCCAGTATACCGCGGGGCGCGCGCCGCCGCTATGGGCCAATGGTCCCGGTTTGACACCCCCTGCCCATGCGCCGTATACTCGGGGCGCCCTTTGGCCGGCTCAGGGCAACGGATGGGCCGACCAAGCATGCGGAGCGCGGCGCCGAGCGCCGCAGTCAAGGCATGCGCCCGCCGCAAGATGACCTCAACCCTATCCCAGCAGGAGGACGAGATGGAGTTCCAAGCGTTGATCCGCGCCCGCTATAGCTGCCGCGCCTACAAGCCCGATCCGGTGCCGGAGGAGGCGCTCAAGCGCGTCTTGCAGGCGGCGATCCTGGCCCCCACCGCGGCCAACCGGCAGCCCTTCCGCCTGATCGTGCTGCGCACGGCGGGGCGGGAGGCCGAGCTGAGGCGCATCTACAAAGCCGACTGGCTGGCCCAGGCGCCGCTGGTGGTCTGCGCCTGCGGCATCCCGGTGGAGACGTGGGTGCGGATGGATGGCAAGAACTATAACGATGTGGATGTGGCCATCGCCATGGACCATCTGATCCTGGCGGCGGCCAATGAGGGGCTGGGCACCTGCTGGATCGGCGCCTTTGACCCGGCGGCGGCCCGCGAGGTGCTGGGGTTGCCCGAGGGGGTGGAGCCCATCGCCCTCACGCCGCTGGGCTACCCCGCCGACGCGCCGCGCGCCAAGCGCCGCAAGTCCATGGACGAGCTGGTCAAGTGGGAGCGGTGGTCGTAGGGGCGAACCTCATGTTCGCACCAGTCAGGACGACGGAGCGGCTGGTAGGGGCGAACCTTGTGTTCGCCCGCCTGTCGGGAGCGGAACCGGCCTGTAGGGGCAATTCATGAATTGCCCCCACAGGCGGGCGAACACAAGGTTCGCCCCAACAAGGTTGTCGCGAGGCTGCGCAATCCAGAGGATTGCGCCACGGTTGCGCCAGGGCAGGAGCGACTGAAGTCGCTACTACATATGAGACGTTGGGCGATTAGCGATCCGCGCCTCGCCCTTATGCCGCCGCCCACATCTTGCGGAGGAAGGCGAGCCCGTCGGCGACTTCCTGGCCGTATTGCTCGAAATGCCAGTTGCCTTCCATGGAGATGCGCGCGTTGTAGCCGGTCTGCTTCAGGTATTTCATGAACCCGGCATAGTCATACGCGCCCGAGCCGGGGCGGAAGCGGCCGGTGTCGGCGACGTGGACGTGCCGCAACAGCGGCGCGATCTCGAGCAGGTTGGTCAGCGGCTCGTCCAGCTCGGCCATGTGGTAAAAGTCGGCCAGCACGCAGATATTGGGGTGGTTGACTTCTTGGGCGAGGCGGTAGCCCTCGGTGGTATAGTTCACGATGTTGCTTTCCTGGCGGCGGAGCGGCTCGATGACGATGGTCACGCCCACCTTGGCCGCCTCCTCGCCGACGATGCGGAAGGCCTGCCGCAGTTGCCCCCAGGCCTCGTCCCAGGAAAAGCCGTCGGGGACGTTGCGGGCGCCGCCGCTGCCGATGACCATGGACTGGCCGCCCACCTGGGCGCAGCGCTGCACCGCCACCGCCGAATAGCGGCGCACCAGCTCCCAATCCACGTTGGGGCCGGTGATCCGCACGGTGCCGGGGAAGAACAGGTTGAACGCCTCAGGCCGCACCGCCAGCGCCTCGATCTTGGCGCGCACCGGCGCAAAGGTCGCCTCCGGCTCCAGGGGCATCAGCGTGTTGCTGACACCCATCTCCACATAGTCGATCCCCGCCTCGATGGCCACGGGGATGCGGTCAAAACTCGCATCGCAGACGCCGAATTTCATGGTTAAGTCCTTTCCTTTGCTTGCTGGCGGTCCTATTGGCGGGCCCTGGAATACAGCGCCTTGCTCAGCCGCCCGTCGTAGTCGCCGTGCGAGTCCTCCGCCGCCACGGGGAACTTGATGGGCAGGTGGTCGCGCTGGCTGCGATAGATGGCGGTAAAGATCTCCACCGAGACGCGGCCCTGCTCGCCGGTCACCATTGGCTCGCGGCCCGCTTGCAGCGCCTGGAGGAATTCCTCGATCTGGCGCTCGTGGAAATAGTTCATCACGTCCACCCGCGCGCCCAGCGCCCGGTCCTCGGCCTGCCACTGCTCCAGCAGGTGCTCCTCCCCCGCCACGTTCCAGAGATAGTTGATCGGCGGGTCCACGTTGGTGCTCACGCCCGAGATAAAGATGTTGCCGCCGTCGGTCTGCACGCCGACGGAGGCGCCGTTGCTGCCGTGGATCTGCACGCGGCCATAGAGCCCCGGGTTCTGCGAGTTGCTGACCACGATGTTGCCCACGGCGCCGCTCTTGAAGCGGATCACGGCGATGGCGGTGTCCTCGACCTCGACGAAGGGGTGGTTAAAGTTGTCCCAATAGCCGTAGAGCTCCTCGATGGGGCCCATCAGCCATTGCAGGATGTCCAACTGGTGCGGGGTCTGGTTCACCAGCACGCCGCCGCCCTCGGTGTCCCACTTGCCGCGCCAGGGGTCCATCTGGTAATAGGACTCGCTGCGCCAGCCTTGCACGGTGAGGATGCCGAGGATCGGCTGGCCGAGCTTGCCGTCCTGGATCGCCCGCCAGATGCGCTGGGTGCCGGGGTAAAAGCGGCGCTGGCTGACCAGGCCCAAGCGGGTGCCGGCGGCCCGGTGGGCGCCGATGGCCAGGTCGCAATCGCGGAGGCTGGCGGCCAGGGGCTTTTCCACCAGGGCGTGGACGCCGGCCTGGGCGGCCATCACGGCATAGGGCGCGTGCAGCGGGTGCGGCGTGCAGATCGAGACCATCCGCACCTCGCCGCTGGCGAGCATGGCCTCGGGATCGGAGTAGGCCTTGCAGCCGAACTTGGCGGCAAAGCTCTCGGCGCGGGCGGCGTCGGCGTCGCAGACGGCGACGAGGCGCGATTGCGGCAGCGCGCTGAGCGCCAGCGCGTGGGTCATCCCCACCTTGCCGCAGCCGATGAGGGCGGTAGCGATTCGATCCATGGATCCTCCTTGGATGATCATATATGATTCGTCAGTGAATGGGAGCAAGGCGCGTACCACATATCGCAGATCGCGTATCGCATATCGTAGGATAGGAGCGAGCTGCGTCCAGCGATGAGCGATCTGCGATATGCGATTTGCGATAGGCGCTACAACATCCCGCGCAGCGCCGCCTCGATATCGGCCAGCGGCAGCAGATGCGGGTCAGGCTCGGCGCGGCGCTTGGCCTCCACGACGCCCTGCTTCAGGTTGCGCGCGCTGACGGTGAGCCGCAGCGGCAGCCCGATCAGGTCGGCGTCGTTGAACTTGACCCCCGCCGATTCGTCGCGGTCGTCGAAAAGCACCTCGTAGCCGGCCTTGGCCAGCCGGGCATAGAGCTCCTCCGCCGCGGCGTGGACCTCGGGCGCGGCGCCCAGGTGCAGCAGGTGCACCTGGTAGGGCGCCAGGGCCGCGGGCCAGAGGATGCCCTTGTCGTCGTGGTGCTGCTCCACTGCCGAGGCCATCAGCCGCCCGGCGCCGATGCCGTAGGAGCCCATCACGATGGGGCGGCTCTCGCCCTGGGCGTCCAAAAAGGCCGCGCCCACGGGGGCGCTGTAGCGCGTCCCCAGCTTGAAGCAGTGCCCCACCTCGATGCCGCGGGTAGCCATGAGCGGCGCGCCGCAGTGCGGGCAGGGGTCGCCGCCGCGGGCCAGGGCGATATCGGCGACCACGTCGGCGGAAAAGTCGCGCGGATAGTTGGCGTTTAGAAGGTGATAACCGGGCCGGTTCGCCCCCGCCACCAGGTTGCGCGCGCCGAGCAGCGACCGGTCGGCCACCACGGTGACGCCGCGGACGCCGATGGGCGAGGCATACCCCGCCACGATCCCCGCGCGGGCCAGCGCCTCCTCCCCGGCCGGGGCCAGCGCCGCGCCGCCCAGGGCGTTGGCGAGCTTGACCTCGTTCACCTCCAGGTCGCCGCGGATGGCGGCAAAGACCAGCGAGCCGTCCTCGCGCTGGAAAAAGACCGCCTTGCAGGTCTGGCGCTGGGGCACGCCGACGTAGGCCGCCACGGCCTCGATGGTCTTGCAGTCCGGCGTCGCCACCTCGGCGATGGGGCGCTCGGGCGCGTCGGACGGCGGGTCGGGGCGGAGCTCGGCGCGCTCGGCGTTGGCGGCATAGCCGCAGCTCGGGCACAGGATCAGCACGTCCTCGCCCATGGGCGATTCGACCATGAACTCGTGGGAGGTCGCGCCGCCCATCATCCCCGTGTCGGCCTGGACGACGATCACGCGCAGGCCGCAGCGGGCGAAAATGCGCAGGTAGGCGCGGTAGACCGCCTCGTAGGCGGCGTCCAGCCCGGCCTCGTCGGCGTCCAGGCTGTAGGCGTCCTTCATGGTGAACTCGCGGACGCGAATCAGGCCGCCGCGGGGGCGCGGCTCGTCGCGCAGCTTGGTCTGGATGTGGTAGACCAGCCGCGGCAGGTCGCGGTAGGAGCTGATCTCGCTGGCGGCGAGCTGCGCCAGGACCTCCTCGTGGGTCATGGCCAGCGCCAGGTCGCGCTGGTTGCGGTCCTTCAGGCGAAAGAGCGCCGGGCCGGGGGCGGGGGCTTGCCAGCGGCCGGTGGCCTGCCAGATCTCCGCCGGGTTGAGCACCGGCATGAGCAGCTCCTGGGCGCCGATGGCCTCCATCTCTTCCCGCATGATCACCTCGATCTTGCGCAACACGCGCCAGCCCAGCGGCAGGTAGGAAAAGATGCCCGAGGCGAGCGGGCGGACCATGGCCGCGCGCAACAATAGTTGGTGGCTGGCCAGGTCGGCCTCGGCGGGCGTCTCGCGCAGGGTGCGGCCGAACAGGTTGGATAGGCGCATGATGGGGACCTCCACGGGCAGGCGCTCGGACACGGATATTATACCCTGGTTCGGGGGTGGGGCAAAAGGGAACGGGTTGCCGGGGCCAAGTTGCCTGTCGAACGTCCAAGGTCGAAAGTCAAAAGTCGAAGGTCAGAGGGCGGAGGTCAGCCGCTGGACGATCCGGAGGTCGTGACGGCTCTAGCTGTTTCGGACGCGCTGCGCCTCGGTGCACCTAGAGCAGCCAGAGCGTCACCGCCCCGGCGGCCATGGCCAGATATGGCGCGAGGTGGTGCAGCGCGCGGACGATCTCGGGCGCGGGCTTGGCCAGGCTGAGAACCGCGCCGGTGGCAAAGAGGCCGACGACGCACAGCGCCGTGACCACGGCGGCGGCCCAGGCCCCCGCGCTCAAGGGGGCGGACTGGCCGGCGCGATAGACGTGGATGCCAACCAGGGCCGCCGCCGCCAACGCCAGCAGCTTGTGGGCGTTGAACAAGAGGCCGGGGTAGGGCTTGCCGGCGCGGGTGAGCCGGTAGCCGAGGATGAAGACGACCAGGATGGCCAGCGCCGCGCCGATGATGCGCAGTTGTTGCGGATTCATGGTACTCCTCTCCCTTTACATCCCATGGTACCCCGTGTTGTTATACAGCGTCGGGATCGCCAGCGGGCGGGCGTTGGCATAGATGCGCAGCCCGCGCCACCCCGCCAGCACGACCTCCTCGCGGCTGTCGCCCCAGACGTCGGCGTGGGAGCAGAGGTGGATGCCGGGGTTGCCGTTGTAGCTGCCGCAGACCTCGGGGGGGACCGCCAGCTCGTCCACGATCTCGCCGGCGCCGTCATAGATCGCCACGGGGTTCCCCGCGCCCCGCTCATAGACCATGATCTCCTGCAAGTCGCCGCCGCTCCAGCGGATGGGCAGCGCCGCCGAGATCCAGCCGCCCTGGGGCTGGCGCCGCTGCCAGATCTCGCGGCCGGTGGCCAGGTCGTAGAGGTAGAGGTCGGCGGACTTGCCCTCGGGCGTGCGCGGGTAGCCCCGGTCAATCACGGCCACCTGCAAGGGCGAGTCGGCGCGGTAGCGGCCCACCACCACGTGCTGGGCCTCGTGCAGGGGATAGTGCCAAAGCTCCTCGCCGTCCAGCGCCAGGCAATGGACGCCGCCGTTGCCAAAGAGCAGCCGCCACTCGCCATCGGGGAGCCGGGCGATGTAGCAGGCGTCCTGATGGTTGTCGCCCCAGTCGTGCTGAAAGAGGACGCGCCCGTCGTGGTCGATCAGCGCATAGCCGACGAACACCTCGTCGCGGCCGTCGCCGTCCACGTCGGCGATGGCGGGATAATGGCCCGGCGAGCCCGCCCAATGCCAGAGCACCTCACCGGCGTGGGAGACGCCCCACATGTTCCAGTAGCGATCCTTGACCACCAAATCCTCGCGGCGGCCCCGGCCGGTCAGGTCGGCAAAGAGGAACGAGTCGTCGGCGGGGGCGGGAAGGGGGATGGCCGCCTTCTGGCGGCCGGTCAGCCCATCCAGCACCACCATGGTCGCCCGCCCCTCGTAGCGGAACGCCCGCTCGCGAATCCGCTGGGCGCCGCGGACCTCGGGCTCGGCGTAGGTCGCCTGGCGGACGTAGAGCACCTCGTTGACGCCGTCGCCGTCCCAGTCGTAGAGCTGCACCGGCAGGTCGGAATAGATGTGGCCGTTGTCCGGCGAGGGCTGGCCGACCTGCCAGAGCACCTGGCCGTGGATCGTCGCCGCGGTGAGGCAGCTAATCTCGCGGGGGCCGTAGAGGCTCTGGGTGAAGAGGAGATCGGGCGCGCCGTCGCCGTTCAGGTCGCCGAGGCGCACCGTCTCGGAGTAGAAATCGCCGCCGTCCAGCGCGCTGACCAGGTGTACCGACATGGAAGCCTCCTCGCAAGGGATGAGATCATGCTTCGACAAGCTCAGCATGCGTTGACAAGCTCAGCATGCTTGCTTAGCGCCCTTTCTGGCGGATAAAGGCGCTGACATCCACATTGTACACCAGCTCTTCCAGGTCGAAATACGCCCAGGGCTGGGCCTGGTCCAGCCACATCACCGAGCCGCTGGCGCGGACGGGGGGCTCCGCCGCGGGCTGCCCCAGGTTGCCGCGCACGATCCAGAGGATCTTGGACTTGCCCATGCCAGGGTCGCGGTAGCGCATCGCCTCCATCAGGTCGATGAGGCCCGTCTGGGGGTTGAAGCGCACCACGAAATGCTCCTCGCCCTTTTCGTAGGGCACGTAGAGCAGCGCCGTCTGCTGGTCCACCGGCTCCCAACGGGCGCGCGGGTCGGTGAGCCAGAGCGAGGGGAACCAGAGGGCCTCGGCCCACAGCGTGAGGTTGGCGCCCTGGTTGACGTTCACATCGTCGTGGTAGCCGGCGACGGGGGTCTCGAAAAAGCTCTCGCCGTCGAGATATCCCTCGTTCACCCGGAACACCGGGATGCCAAAGAGGGTCGCCTCAAAGTAATGGCGAAAGCCCTGGCCCGCCTCATGCACAAAGACAAAGCGCGCCGGGACCGGGATGCCCAGGAACGGCTTCATCGTCCCCCGCCCCTGGATGACCGCGGTCTCGATCACGGGGATCTCGGCGCCATAGAGGGTCCGGTAAAAGCGCTCCACCGGCGCCGGGAGCCCGGCGGGGAGCGGCATGGTCCGCGGCGGCGCGCCCGCGTCCGGATAGGCGGGAAAGGCCGCTGGCTGGACCTGCAGGCCCAGCCAGCCCAGCGCGCCAACGGCGACCATGGCGCCCACGATGATGAGGAGTGCGTTGCGAGCAGCGATCATGTCATCCTCCCAGAAAGCTTGTTCGGACCTACCACACGCCGGGCGCGAGGCGATAGCGCACCCGCGCGGCGTATTCGGCATAGCCGGGCAGCTCGGCCCGCAAGGTGGCGTCCTCCCGGGCGGTGCGATAGGCCAGCACGGCGCTGGCGAGCGCTCCGGGGATCAGCGCCCAGAGCGAGCCCAGGAGAAAGGGCGCCGCCAGGTGGAAGAGGATCGTCCCCACATAGCCGGGGTGCCGGACGAAGCGGTAGGGCCCGCCGCTGACCACCCGCTGGCCGCGGTCCTCCTGGATGCGCACCGTGGCGACGAAAAAGGCGTTCGCCGCCATGGCCCAGACCAACAGGACATCATAGCCGATGATGGCCACGGCCAGCCCGGCGAGCTGGACGCCCAACGGCAGCGGCCCCGTCCAGCCCCAGCGCACGTCGAGGCAGGCGACGACGTACTCGGCCACCATAAAGAGGCCCATCAGCGCCAGCAGCGCCTTGTCCCAGGCTTTCGTGCCGGGGTGCGGGCGGGCGCGCTCGGCCAGCATCTCGGGGTGGCGCGGCAGGATCAGGATGCCCGTGGCCACCGACCAGACGATATAGATGGCCGACATGGCCCAGCCGGCCCACCAGTCCCAGCGCCCCACCAGGCCAAAGAGCAGGGCGATGAGAAAGAGGTTGCCAAAGGTCTCTTTCCGCAGCCAGCGCAGCGCGCCGCGGCGGATAGCCTTTTCTTGGGAAGGCGCGGTCATGGTTCCCCTCCGATCCTGTGCGCGAACAGATGCTACAACCAGTATACGGAGTCGCCCGCGCGCGGGTTACAGCGGCGCGCCGGTTGCCAGATGCGCCAATGGCGCTACAATAGGCGAAGGATCATGGACGCAGATCGAGAGGATCATCAGGATTTCATGTCCGATCCTCGCGATCCGCCCGGCATCCCATGCCGTCGAATCTGCGTCCCATCTCTCCGGGGAGGACCGCCATGCGTATTGACGCCATCGACATCTATCGCGTCCAGATGCCCCTGGTCTATCCCTTCCGCACCGCCTATGGCGATGCGGACACCATCGGCTCGGTGCTGGTGCGGCTGCGCTCCGGCGGCCTGGTCGGCTGGGGCGAGGGGACGTCGTGGACCGCGCCCAACTATTCGCCCGAGTGCGCCGCCGCCCAGTTCATCGTCTCCCGCGAGTTCGTCGCGCCGCTGTTGCTGGGGCAGGAGGTCGGCGCCGGGGCCGAGCTGCAGGAGCGGCTCGCCAGCATCAAGGGCAACTATTTCGCCAAGGCCGCTTTCGATATGGCCTGGTGGGACCTCCACGCCCGCTCGCTGGGCCAGCCGCTCTGGCGGGTCATCGGCGGCAAAAGCCCGGTGGTCACCTCCGGCGCCGATTTCGGCGTGATGGAGAGCGTGGAGCTGCTCATCCACACCATCGGCGTCGCCGTGCGGCAGGGGTACAAGAGAGTCAAGCTCAAGTTCCGCCCCGGCTGGGACGTGGGGATGGTGGCGGCGGTGCGGGCGGCCTTTCCCGACACGACCTTTCACGTGGACTGCAACAGCGCCTACACCCTGGCCGACGCGCCGATGTTCAAGGAGCTGGACCGCTACGGCTTGGCGATGATCGAGCAGCCGCTGGCCCACGACGACCTGATTGACCACGCGGCGCTGCAGGCCCAGCTCGCCACGCCCATCTGCCTGGACGAGTCCATCACCTCGGCGCACAAGGCCCGCAAGGCGATCCAGATCGGCGCCTGCCGCTGGATCAACGTCAAGCCGCCGCGGGTGGGCGGGCTGACCAACGCCCTGGCCATCCACGACCTCTGCCAGTCGGCGGGGATCCCCTGCTGGGTGGGGGGGATGCTCGAATCGGCGGTGGGGGTGGCCCACTGCCTGGCGCTGGCGACGCTGCCCAATTTCAGCTATCCCGCCGACATCTTTCCCAGCGAGCGCTTTTTCCGGCGCGACCTGGGCGTCCCGGCCATGGCCCACTCGGGGCCGTCCGAGTTCACCGCCAGCAGCGCGCCGGGGATCGGCGTGGCGCCCGATCCCGAGATGCTGGAGAGATTGACCATCGAGCGGGCGGCGCTGGCCGCTTGACGGATTAAACCACGAAACACACCAAATACACGAAATGGGAAGCGGCAATTTCCTCTTTTCGTGTGGTTCGTCCTTTTCGTGGTTCCATCTCCTGGTTTTTGCAGTGCAGCCGTTCGCGTATTTCGTGGTTGCAGTCCCAACCCTTGAGGAGGAGCGATGACCGCATTCACCTACATCGACCTGGAAAAGCCGGAGGGGCGCGGGGCCACCCGCTGGGTGCAGCCGCCGCAGGTGGTCTATTTCGTGACCACCATCGATGGCAAGGGCAACACCAACTCTACACCGGTGACCATGGGCACGTGCGTGGGGCCGACGCGCCATTACGCCTTTGCCCTTTCCCAGTTGCCCGGGCTGGGCCCCAAGCAGGCCCGCGCCAACCTGGCCGAGAACCCCGAATGCGTCATCAGCT
>JAAYEA010000266.1 GCA_012689325.1 Chloroflexota bacterium | reverse complement strand
GGGTCCAACAGCAGGCCGTTGACGCCCCCATAGCCGTGCCCATCGGCCACGACGATCTCGGTGGCCCCGCCCGCGAAAAAGCCCTCGATGGCCGCGTTCACCTCGCGGGTGAGCAGCTCCTTGCCCGCCTCGTAATACCGCCCGGACGGCCCGCACCAGTCGTCGAAATTGGTGACCCCCGCCACGCCCTCCAGGTCGGTCATGACATAGATCTTCATCGCTCCTCCCCATCAGACATCTCGGTAGGGGCGGTTCATGAACCGCCCCGCCTGTCGTTGCTAGATAACCACCGTGTCCATCGCCGCCAGCTCGAGCGCGCCCGCGCCCTCCACCGTCGCCGTGACCGCCTGCCGCCCCAGGTTGGCGACCACCGTCACGTCATGCCCTCGGGCGTCGGTGACGCGGTAGGCGCGCACCCACTCGCCCGCGCATGCCAGGCGCACCGGCGCCGCCGTCGCTCGCCGCGCCCCGGCCCGCCCCAGCCGGACCACCGTGGCATAGTCGCGCAGCGTCTCGCCGCGCGCCACGGGCTGGGTAAAGACGCGGTCCTGCAGCACGCTGCGCCAGCGGATCGGCGTGTTCCGCTCGGCGGCGTCCTCGTAATAGAGCGGCTCGCCGCTGGTGGCCAAGCCCAAACACCCCGCCACGCGCATCCACGGCGAGCCGGTGGCGATGACCCGCGCCGTCCCGCCTACGCCACGCACGGTCTGGCTGCCGCCGGCATGCGCGATGCGCACCCGGTTGCCGTCGGTGAAATCGTTCATCACATAGATGCCCAGCCCCTCGTTGCGCGTCACGTTGGCGCCCGGCCGCGCCGTGGCCAGGTCGATCACCAGCGACGTCTCGCCGTCGGGCAGCGCCACCACCGCCAGCCGCTGGGTCACCTGACCCTGGCCATAATCGACCTCGCCGGTGGTGCGGAAGCCGCGCTCGTCGGTGTGGTCGGTGTGGCAGGCGGCCACCGGCTGGGCGGGCTGGCCGTCCAGGTCGATCCGCCCGACCAGGCCGTCCTGCTCGGCCCCCAAGACCGCCTCGCCCCCGGCCGGGATCGCCAGCCCCATCACCTTTTGCGCGAGGCTGCGCCAGCAGAAGGAAAAGAGCCCCTGCCGCGTCCGCCGGAGCTGCAGCCAGACGAAGGGGTAGGAAGCGGTCCGCGCCTGCCGACGCCGGAACTCGTCATCGGGCAGCCGCCGCACCCGCGGGACGCCGCCCATGACGACGCCCGCCAGCGCGCCCATGCCGCCCGTCTCGAACTGGAAAAAGCGCCCGCCCGGCGCGTGGGGGATGCGCCCGTCGAAGCGGCCATCGCCGGCGAAGCGCATCGCCTCGTCGGCGTGGCGCACCGACTCCCAAAAGAGGTGCCCGGCGATCTCGTCGCCGAATTCGAGCGCCATCGCCGCCGCCTGCCCGTTAACCCCGGCGCCGTGATAGCCCCAGTCCTGCCCCGAGGGGTAGGTGGCAAAGCCGTTGGCCAGGTAAAAACTCTTCAGGATGTCCCACACCTCCAGCACGCGGTAGAGATAGTGGGGCGGCGGCTCCAGGCCGGTCGCCTGGAAGGCCTGCCGGCCGTCCATCAGCAGCCCGCCGCAGCCGAGATAGTTGGGGTGGAAGGAGCCGTGGTTCTCCACGGTGAGATCGGGGTGCGCCGTCTGGGTGCAGACCCACTCGCGGACCGGGCGCCCGTCGATCAGCGAGGTGTCCACCTGCGCCAGGTTGGTGGTAAAGGTGTTCATGGCAAAGGCCTTGCCCCGGTCCAGCCAGGCGGCGGCGTGGGGGTGGTCCGGCTGCAGGCAGTAGGCCCAGGCCAGCAGCAGCGAGTCCCAGGCGTTCTCCTCGGCCTTGGTGTCCAGCCAGCGCCCGTCCGGCGGGTCCACGCCCAGGAAGCGGTCCCCCTCGAAGGCCATCATCCGCAGCATACCCTCGCGCACGTCGGCGTCCAGCGCTGCCCAGACCCAATGGGCGGCCATGGCGAGCTGCGCCGCCCAGAGCGACGACTCCCAATCGTCGCCCCACTGCCCGTCCGAGGTCAGCGGCGCCGTGTGCCGGTCGCCCACCAGGTGATAGGCCACGTTCCAGCGCAGGCAGCGGTTCAGCCGGTCCAGCAGCGTGGCGCGGTCCACCCCCGCCAGCGCGGCATCGAAATGCGGGCTCTGGTAGAGGACGGCATAGCCCATCAGCTCTTGGGCCATGGAGCGGACCACTTCCTCGTTGATGGGCCCGCCCGGCGGCGCCCACTCGGCCATGTCCAGCGAGCCAAAGTGCCCCAGGCTCGCCGAGTCCTCCACCCAATAGCGCTCGATGTGCCGGATATGCTGGCACATCAGTTGCACCAGGTCGGACTCGTTGGGGAAATCGGGGCGCGACGCGTCCAGTGGCTTGAAGGCGGTCATGGCTGCTCCCCTCCTTGCGGCGTGTAGGTCTCTTGCGGCTGGTCGAACCGCGCCACGTAGAGCTTGCCCGTCGTCATGCCCCGCTTCACGTCGCGGACGCATTCGCGGGCCATGTTGGTGTCATAGAGCACGCAGACGCCCGGGCCCTGCGTCAGCACCCGCACGCGCCCCTGGCTCTTGGCCACCGCCGCCGCCAGCGCCTCGGCGGCCTGCTCCCCCTCGACGATCATCGTCACGTAGGCCATCGGCGAACCCTCCTCTCTGGTCGGTTCTGGTAGGGGCCATTCATGAATCGCCCTACCGCCATTGCCCCCAAGGAGCCCCTCTGATAATGAAACACCGGGCCCGCGGGGCGCCCGGTGTCCGGTTGACTAGTACATCATGTGCTCGCGATAGACGTCCAGCGCGTAGCGGTAGCTGTCATAATGGGTGTTGGGCGAGATAGAGTGGTCGGAGGCAAAGACGAGCCGCGCCCCCCGCGCCTTCATCCCCTCGATATAGTCGGCCACCTCGCGCTTGATCAGCGCCTTGTCATTGGACTCAAAGATGCGGGCATCCAACCCGCCGACAAAGGCGACCTTGTCGCCGTATTTCTCGGCAAAGACGAAGGGGTCGTTATCCAGCGCCTTGCGCTCCATGGGATTCACCGCATCGAACCCCGCCTCGACGATCAGCGGCATGGCCGCCGCGGTGCTGCCGCAGGTGTGCAACACCACTGGCAGGTCATAGCTGTGGAAAAAGTCCACCAGCTCTTTATAGTAGGGAAAGATCAGCTCGCTCAGCACCTTGGGCGAGGCGAAAAGGCCGTTCTTGTAGCCCAGGTCCTCATACACCCAGACCCCGTTGGGCAGGTCGATGCGCTGGAAGAGGTAGGTATAGTGCTTCTTGAAGAACTCGGTATAGACGCGGTTATAATCGCGCAGCCAGGCGGGGTCCAGCAGCAAGCTCTGGTACATGGTCACGTCGCCCATGCTCTGGCGCATCAGCTCCCAGATGAACATCCCGCCGACAAAGGTCCAGCGCCCCGCCTCCCGCGCCGCATCTATCCGCTTGCGCGCGGCGTCCACGTCCAGCCGCTCCGGGTCCAGCTTGAGCAGGTGCGGCCGATAGTCGCGCTCCCAGACCTCGCGGCTGGTCATCAGGAAGGCGATGTGCTCCGGCGTGCCCGACTTGTGCTTCCAGTATTTGAGCGAGGCCCCCGCGCCGTTGCGCTTGATGTCCCACTCGTCGGTCTCTTCGACCAGCTCGCTATAGTCGCGCCACGGCATCAGGTCGAACCGGCCGCCGCAGCCCACCATGTCGTAGCCAAAGACCTCCCACGCCGGCACCGGCTCGAGGTGCTCGCCTGGCTCGGTCAGCTCTTCCCAGCGACCGTCCTCGGGGCGCCAGCGGCTCTCGCCCGCCTCCTTATAGACGGTGCGCGTCGGGTAGCCCTGGCGCACCCACGCCGCGATGGTATCAGCCCAAGGAGAATCCATCACCGCGACCCGCTCCACGGCCTGGTTGCGCAGCAGGCCGTCCACCACCTCGCATGACGTCAGCATATGCTTGCCTCTCCTTCTCGCCGGATGCGCGCCCCAACGCGCGCCGCATGGGGGGTATCATAGGGGAAAACGCGCCGCTGTCAAGAAAAAACCTCCGAGACCCAGCGGCCTCGGAGGTCAGCAGCGCCGCAGAGCGCTACAGCGTCACTTCCACCCGCGCTTGCCGCGCCGCCGGGTCGAAGGCCAGCAGCGTCGCGCCGTCTTCCACGATGAACGTCCCACTGGCAAAGGCCGCGCGGGTCCCGACCTGCCGCAGCGGCGCGCCGTCCACCGCCACCGCCCGCGCCGCGACCTCGGGCAGCCGCAGGGTCAGCTCGGGCGCGCGCACCGGCAGGTCCAGCGTGATGGTCTCCCCCGCCACCTCCCAGCGCGCCATCTCGCGGGCGCAGGCATAGTTGGTGATCTCGCTGCACTTATGCCAGCGGGTGCGCTCGCCCTGGGGGTCCAGCTCGCGCAGCCGCGCCACCACGGTCTTGAGCGCGTGAAAGCCGCGCCGGTCGTCGTTGTGCATCCCGTACATCCCCTGCCAATGGCTGCAGAGGATCGTCGGGTCGCCCGCGCGGATCAGCGCCGGGAGCAGCCCGCCTTGCAGGTCGGCGGTGATGTAGCGGTCCACGTTCACCTCGCCATAGCCCGTCCAGTTGCCGGTCCAGTCTCCCGTGGCGGCGATGATCTCGCCCACCGCCTGCCCGCGCTCGCGGTCGGGGTACCAGACCGGCACCGCGATGGGGCTGCGCTCGATCCGCTTGAAAAAGTAGGGCGTCGGGTTGCCGGTGATGTAGCGCAGGGCGTTGCCGGCGGCTTTGGCATAGAAATCCAGCGTCCGCCCTCCGAACCCGCCCGGCGAGGTGACGCCTTCCGGGGTGAGGCCCACGTTATCGAGGATGCGGCAGGCCGCGGCGATGTACTCGGTGACCAGCTCTTCCTGGTCCACCGGCAGCGTCTCCCACTCGTACTGCTCCCAGATGCGCGTCGGGAGCGGCTGGAAAGTCTCCAGGTCCACCACAAAGGTGTGGGTGATCATCTCGGGGGTGATGTCAAAGGCGGGGCGGATGGTCTCGCGGCACATGCGCAGCCAGCTCTCCTGCTGCGCGCGGCTGAACATGGGCAGCCCCTGGTCGATGCGCCCCAGCGCCGCCGGGCAGGGGACCACGCTGAACTTGCCGCGCACGCCGTTTTCCAGGCACCATTCGGCCCACTCGCGGGTGAAGGACTCGGGGTGCACCACCGGCACGTCCTCCCAGCGGCGGCTCTGCCCGTCGGCGATATTGCGGTCGCGCATAAAGAAATAGTTGAGGTTCACCAGGACCGTCGAGTCGTCGATGATCAGCGAGATCGGCACGCGGTCCAGGGCGTGGCGGGTCAGTTCGACAAGCATGGGGGCCTCCTTGGACAGAAGAAAAGACCTCAAGGGTCTTTCGAAACCCTTGAGGTCTAGATCGTTACGTCATCTCGTCGAGTTTGCGCCGCACCGCCTCAAGCACCAGGTCGGCCATGCGCAGGGTCTCCTGCGCGGCGCGCTCGGTATAGACACGAGCGGGGATGTTATCCGGCAGGCCGTTGGGACAGCGGGTCGGGATATAGTAGGCGTCAAGCGAAGCCACCTGGTCGCGCAGCGCGCCAAACTCGGCGTCGTGCTCTGCCGCCCAGCGCGCCAGCGCCTCCACCGAGTGGCCCACCACTATTTGCTCGCCCCGTGCATAAAGGAAGGCCTTCAGCGCCTTCTCCGCTACCTGCTGGGCAACGAAACAGGCCAGATGGTAACTCCCGCCGTCCAGCAGCAACTGCCCTCCGTGCCGGTCGGCCTCGGCCTGTTCCAGCCAGCGTCGTCCCTCCCTCAAGGGCTCAGCTCTCATATAGTACCTTGCCTTCCTCCAGCGCCCGCTGAATGAATGGCCGCCCGGCCAAGCGCTCCATCTCGGCTGGCGTGTAGACCAGCAGGTCCAGCGCTACCCGCGGCTGCAGGCGGCGATAGGCCTCCACCGTGCGCTCCAGGAAATCCAGCGGCGTATCCCACACGACCAGCAGGTCCAGGTCGCTGGAGAGGCCTGCATTGCCTCGCGCCGCCGAGCCAAAGAGCACCACCCGTTGCGCCCCCATCTCGGCGGCAGCCTGAGCGAGCCGTGGCGCTTCCGCCTCCAGGTCGGCGATGTGGCGCTCACGGCGGCGGCGCAACTGCTCTCGAATCGACTGCCACTGCTCTTCGGCCATGCCCAAGACCTACCCGGTGATCTCGGTCCACAAGCGCTGGAGCGCCATTCGCACCTGCCGCCAGTCCCCGGCGCTCAGATGCCCAAGCGCGCGATCCACCAATCGCTTTTCCAGCGTTGCCACCTTGTGCAAGCGGGCCACAGACGGCAACAGCAGGCCCTCCGCGCGCCAATCTTGCAACTCGACATCAAAGGCCACGTGTGCGGCCTGGCTCGTGACTCGCGCGACCAACAGATCATCATCCCCTGTATCAGCCAGCACCAGAGCAGGGCGGCGCTTGGCCTCATCCGCATCTGTGAAGGGAAAGGCCATCAGCACAATGTCTCCCGGGCGATAGGTGGGCATAGGTTATGCCTTGTCGTACACGGCATCGGCGGCGGCATACCCCGCCAAGAACTGCTCCGCGGCCAGCTTTGCCCAGTCTGCCCTCTCGCCTGCCTCGCTTTCGTCCACGAGGATGATTAGCCGCAGCATCCGATCGCGAGGCAAAAGCTCGGCGAGATCCTCCGGCAAGCGGATCGTGCCCTCCGAGGCGATCTTGACCGGCAGTTCATAAGCTCTCATATTCATGTCTCCATCACACAGGACATGCAGAACACCTGCCCATATTATATCTCAGATAGCGGCCGCGCCCAAACCCTCCTACCACAGCGACAACTGCGCCGGGGGCCGCCGGCCGTCCAGCAGCACATAGGGCGCGGCGCGCTCCGCCACGGCGCCGACCTTTTTCAGGTCCGCCAGCTCGCGGAACTTGGTCTCCCCTCGCAAATCCACGATCCGCGAGGCCGAGCGCGGCCCCACGC
>JAAYEA010000265.1 GCA_012689325.1 Chloroflexota bacterium | reverse complement strand
TCGGCGCAGCCCGGCTCCCGGCAGGCCTCGATCTCCATGCGCAGCAGCTCCCGCCAGGCCTCCGCATCGCCCTGGATAGTCTGCAAGAACTCGCCCCAGGTGGTGGAGAGGCAGTTGCTGGCCGAGAGGGCCTCCACGGTTGCGCCGGCCCGCTCCAGCAGCGCCCGCAGCTCGGCGGCCCGGTACAGGTGACAATAGTTGTTGCTCGCCTCCGGCGTCTCCGGCGAGAGGTCCCCCGAGTCGATGATCCGCCGGTTCACCGCCCAGTCCAGCTTGAACAGGCTGGGCAGGCCCTCGTGGACGGTCCCCCACAGGCTCATCACCCCCAGGAAAAGCAGCCCGCCGGGCCGGGTCACCCGCAACAGCTCCGCCAGCGCCCGGTCGCGCTGGTCAAAGACGTAGCTCAGCGGGCCGCCGTAACAGACCACCGCGTCGAACTCGCCATCGGCGAAATGCCCCCGCAGGTCGCACATGTCGCACTCGACCCAGCGCTCCACGGCCCCGGCGTAACCCAGTTTGGGCGCGTTCTCGCGGTTGAGCGCCAATTGCACCGGCGAGATGTCCGCCACCACGATGCGCTGCACCAGCTTGGCCAGCTCCACGGTAAACCGCCCGGGCCCGGCGCCGATCTCCAGGACGCGATCGCCAGGGCGCAGGTGCTCGCGCAGGTAGTGCAGGTGCACCTCGAACTTGACCCGCTGCACCAGGTGCTTGTCCCAGCGCTCCCACTCCTTGACCCCGTAGGCGTCGTAAAAGGCCCGCAGCCACTCCGGATCGTAGGTCGTCATGCGCCGCCTCCCTTCGCTCCCAA
The DNA here is from genome assembly GCA_012689325.1 of Chloroflexota bacterium. Taxonomy (GTDB): domain Bacteria; phylum Chloroflexota; class Anaerolineae; order JAAYEA01; family JAAYEA01; genus JAAYEA01. The sequence goes on along the minus strand of JAAYEA010000265.1, from coordinate 4,887 downwards.
GGCCATTATAACACCAAGTGGCAGTGGGCATCCCGGCCGTTTGGTCTCTGCCCCAACTCTAGTATAATAGGCGCATGTCCACGCCCGCCGTCACCATCTTGGCCGCGAACCCTTTTCGCGCCTGGCTGGATGGAAAGCGAGAGGTCTCCCTCATGCTTTCCACGCCCACCACCCTGGGCGCGCTCTTGTTGCGCCTGCCGCGCGAGTTCGCCGCCTTCCCGCGCCTGCCGGTGGAGGACCGCTACCTGCTGCAAAGCGAGCTGCTGGTCTATGCCGACGGCCGCTTCCTGCGCCCGGACGATCGCGTGGCCCCGGGCATGACCCTGGAGCTGCTCCCCTCCACCGCGGGGGGCTGAGAGGAGTATCGGATGACCTTTGGCTATCATGACCGCATCGCCCGCGTCGACCTGACCACCGGCCAGGTGACCTATCTGGCCCTGGAGGAGCGCGTGCTGCGCCAGTACCTCGGCGGGACCGGCCTGGCGCTGCGCCTGCTCTACGACGAGACGGGCGCGGAGGTGGACCCGCTGGGCCCGGGCAACCTGCTGGCCTTCATGGTCGGCCCCTTCGCCGGCACCCGCGTCCCCACCTCGGACCGCTTCGCCGTGGCGGGGCGCTCGCCGCTCACCGGCGCCTGGGGCGAATCGGATTGCGGCGGGCGCTGGGCGGGCGCGCTCAAGGGCGCCGGCCTCGACGGCCTGCTCATCGGCGGCGCGGCCAGCTCTCCCGTGTACCTCGAGGTCGAGGACGGCCAGGTGCAACTCCGTGACGCCTCCGCCTATTGGGGCGTGGACACCTACGACCTCGACCTGGGCGGCGAGATGGTCTGCATCGGGATCGCCGGGGAACGGCTGCTCCCTCACGCCGCCATCATGACCGGGCGCTCCGCGGGCCGGGCGGCCGGGCGCACCGGGCTGGGCGCGGTGATGGGCTCCAAAAAGCTCAAAGCCATCGTCGCCCGCGGCCGGGCGCGCGCGCCGCTCTATGACGCCGATGGGCTGGCTGCCTCCGTGCGCGAGGCGATGCCCAAGATTCGCGAGAACACCAAGCGCATGCACGATTACGGCACCGGCGGCGGCCTCGAGACCTTTGAGCGCGTCGGCAACCTGCCCATCCAGAACTGGCGCAAGGGAAGCTGGCCCGAGGGCGCCGCCAAGATCTCGGGCCCGCACATGGCCGAGACCATCCTCACCGGCAATTACGCCTGCGGCGGCTGCCCCATCGCTTGCGGCCGCGAGGTGGAGGTGACCAGCGGTCCCTTCGCCGGGGTCAAGGGCGCCGGGCCCGAGTACGAGACGCTGGGCTCCTTCGGCTCCATGTGCCTCATCGACGACATCGAGGCCATCGCCAAGCTCAACGAGCTCTGCAACCGCTACGGCCTGGACACCATCAGCGTCGGCTGCACGGTGGCCTTTGCCATGGAGGCGCAAGAGAAGGGGCTGATCGAGGGCGGGCCCACCTGGGGCGACGGCGAGTCGGCGGTCCGGCTGGTCCACGAGATCGCCCAGGGCAGCACCGCGCTGGGCCGCTTGATGAGCCAGGGCGTCCGGCGTGCCGCCGAGGCGCTGGGCGGGCGGGCGCTGGAATTCGCCATCCACGTCAAGGGGATGGAGCTGCCCATGCACGACCCCCGCGCCTACTCGGGCATGGCCGTCGGCTATGCCACCTCCGCCCGCGGCGCCTGCCACCTGCAATCGCTGGCCAGTTTCCCCTCGCGCGGCGTGGGCATGCCCGAGCTGGGCTTTGGCGACCCGGAGCGGACCGACGACGCGGTGCACGGCGTCATCAACGCCCGCTACCAGGACATGATGTGCCTCTACGACTCGCTCAAGCTGTGCAAGTTCACCCAGTTCGCCAAGGTGAACCTCACCGATATCGCCAACTGGTTGCAGCGCGTCACCGGCTGGGACGTGACCGTGGACGAGCTGATGCAGACCGGCGAGCGGATCAGCAACCTGAAGCGGCTCTACAACGCCCGCCTGGGCCTCAGCCGCAAGGACGACACCCTGCCGCCGCGGATTCTCACCCACCGGCGCGGCGAGGGCGGCACCCCCGATCACCTGCCCCACCTGGGGCGGCTGCTGGCCGACTATTACGCCTTCCGCGGCTGGGATGAAGAGGGCATCCCCGCGCCAGCCAAGCTTCGCGAGCTTGGGCTGGCTTGATCGATCACACCGAACAAACCATAGGAGGTCCAACCATGAGCCAAGTTTTGCTGAGCGGTTTCGCCGACGAGATTTCGCCCGACCTGGAGGAGCAACTGGATACCCTCGCCACCGAGGGGATCAAGCACATCGAGTTCCGCGGCGTCTGGAACAAGGGCGTGATGACCCTCACCGACAACGAGCTGGACAAGGTCAAGGCCGCGCTGGACAAGCGCGGGTTCAAGATCTCCTCCATCGGCTCGCCCATCGGCAAGGTGCCCATCGACGCCGATTTCGAGGAGCACCTGGTCTCCTTCCGGCGCGCCATCGCCATCGCCAAAAAGCTGGGGGCGCCCTACATCCGCCTCTTTTCCTTCTACCTGCCCAAGGACCAGAACCCGCTGCAATACCGCGACGAGGTGATGCGCCGCATGAAGGGCCTGGTGGACGCCGCGGCGGGCTCGGGGCTGATCCTGCTGCACGAGAACGAGGCCGATATCTATGGCATGCCCAGCGATCGCTGCCTGGACATCCTCCAGACCGTCAACAGCCCCACCCTGCGCGCCGCCTTCGACTTTGCCAATTTCGTGCACGCCGGCGAGTACCCCAACGACAAGGCCTTCGCCCGGCTGCGCCCGTATATCGAATACATCCACGTCAAGGACATGCTCATGGCCGAACAGCGCGTGGTCCCCGCGGGCGAGGGCGATGGGCAGGTCAAAGAGATCCTCAAAGAGCTGTTGGGCAGCGGCTGGACCGGCTTTCTCTCGTTGGAGCCGCACCTGGCGCATGCCGGCCAGTTCCGTGGCTTTAGCGGCCCCGAGAATTTCCGCCGGGCCGCCCAGGCCCTCAAAAAGATCCTGAACGAGCTGGGCGTCTCTTACGCCTGAGCCACAAAAACAGGGGCCCTGGCCGCGCGTCCGCGCGGCCAGGGCCCTAACCAAGGAGGAGGAGAAGGACCGATTGCGCAAGCACCCGGCGGATCGCCTCGGTGCTTGGCTTATATAACCCCCGACCTTTCCCCAAGATGCGTCCGCCAGCGCGTATTGCGCCCTGTCTTTGGCTAACCCGCCAGCCCCCTGGCATAGGCGGCGTTCCTGGCCCCCTGGTCGATGATCAACGAGGTCATGGTGAGCGAGCCGCCCACGGGCTGGTCGTTGAAATAGAGGGCCGTTTCCCCCGGCTGCTGCAGAGCGAGCGCATAGAGCAGCGGCAAATAGTGTTCGGGCGTGGGCACCGCCAGCCGGACCGCGTCGCCCAACTGGGTATAGTCGGCCAGCTCCGCGTGGCGTCCCTCGTCGATCAGCCGTTTGAGCAGCGCATTCGCCTCCAGCGCCCAATCCAAGCCAAAGGGCGTGTTCAGGTCGTCCAAGCTGCCGCTCCGCAGCACGATCCGGCGCAGGTTGTGTACCATGTTGCCGCTGCCGAGCACCAGGACTCCCTGGCGCCTCAAAGGGGCCAGCGCTTTGGCCAGGGCATAGTGTCGCGGCCCCGGCAGGGAAGCGTCCAGGCTGAGCTGGACAACCGGGATATCGGCGTCGGGGTACATCGGCTTGAGCACGCTCCAGCACCCGTGGTCCAGCCCCCAATCCTGATCGAGCCCCACGGCGATCCCCTGCAGAACCTCCTGGGCTCGCTGGGCCAGCGCCAGGCTGCCCGGGGCGGGGTACTGCGCCTCGTAGAGCGCCCGGGGAAAGCCTCCAAAGTCGTGGATGGTGCGCGGCCGGTCCATGGCCGTGACCAGCGTGCCCCAGGTTTCCCAGTGCGCCGAGATGCACAGGATGGCCCGGGGCTGGGGCAGGACCTGTCCCACCCGCCGCCAGGTCAGGGAGAAGGCGTTGCGCTCGATCGCGTTCATCGGGCTGCCGTGCCCGACAAAGAGGACCGGCATCGGTTCCGTGGCGTGCTGGTCGCTTGGATCGAGCATCGGTTGGTCCATGATCCCCTCCTACTTTTGGCTAGTAGCAGCATAGCACCGAGGCCGCGACGCCGCAAATCCACAGGGCCGGGGCGCCTTCCCCTGGCGGCGCGCTTTCCGCCTCTTTGCGGGCGATTGACACGGCCCGCCGCGCGTGATAGAATGACAAAAGGCGCTCCCCTAGCCCACGGGACGTCGCCACCAGGGCGCACCTTGCGCGCCACCCGGAAGGAGCCCGACCATGAAGCGGTCCCTCTTGCTTGCGCTGGCCTGCTTGGCCCTGCTTCTCGCGCTATTCAGTACCCCCCTGGCCCTGCCCGCCCGCGCCGACACGGCGCTGTCGCAGGCCGACCTGGACGCCCTGGCGCTCAAAGGCGAGGCGCTCCCCCCTGCCCTGGCGGCCAAGATCGCCCCGGATCTGCTCCGATCGCTCTATGCGGAGCCGGCGGCGGATGCGCCAGAGCATCCGAAGGATGCGCCGGAGGCGACCTTCCTGGTGGTCCTCCGCGACCAAGCCGACCTGGAGCCGGCGGCCCGGATCGCCGCCCGGGCGGAACGACGCTGGGCCGTCTATGATGCCCTGCGCCAGACGGCGGAGCGCTCGCAGCAGGACATGGTGGCCGCGCTGGCCGCCCTGCAAGCCGCGGGGCACGTCCGCGCCTTCCAATCTTTCTTCATCTTCAACGGGCTCGCGGTCACCGGCGACCTTCACGCGCTCTTGAGCCTGGCCGCGCGCCCCGAAGTCGCCTACATCTATCCCAACCGCACCCATACCCTGCCGCCGCGCCCCGCCTCCGGCGCCAGTTCCGCGGCTGAGCCTGACGC
>JAAYEA010000264.1 GCA_012689325.1 Chloroflexota bacterium | reverse complement strand
GCGGCGCTCTGGCTGATCGAGCGCGCCCAGGCCGAATTCGGCGCGGACCGAATGCTGATCGGCGGCGCGTCGGCGGGGGCAAACCTGGCGGTGGTGACCATGCTGCGGCTGCGCGATCGGCATGGGTATGGAGGGTTTGCCGCCGCCAACCTGGTCTTTGGCGGCTTTGCCATGGGCAACCGATCCATCGGCTCCCGGCTGGGCGGGGAGACGCTATGGCCGCCGCGGTCGCACCGGGAGTGGATCGCCCAGGCCTACGCGGGCGACCATGACCTCAGCGACCCCGAGATATCGCCGCTCTACGCCGATCTCCACGATCTGCCGCGGGCCCTCTTCACCATCGGCACCAAGGACGCGCTGCTGGAGGACTCGCTGTTCATGTATGCCCGGTGGGTGGCGGCGAGAAACCCGGCCGAGCTGGCGGTCTACCCCGGCGGCTGGCACGGCTTTGTCAACGCCGATGTGCCCATCGCCAAGCAGGCGAGCCAGCGCATCCAGGAGTTCATCCGCGCGGCGCTGGCGTAACCTCGCCCAACAGCGACCACGGCCCCGCCCAGGTGATGCGCACCTGGGCCAGCTTCCCCTGCCAATCGTCGGGGTGTTCGAAAAAGACGAGCTTGTTGGTCCGCGTGCGGCCTTTCCAGCGGACCTTGTGCGGCTCTTCCACCAGCACCTCCACCGCCTGACCCGCCAACTGCCCGTTGATCTCGCCGACGATCCGCTCTTGCAGGTCCTCCACCGCCTGGCGGCGCGCCGCCTTGACCTCCGGCGGCACGTCGTCGGCCAAGCGGCTGGCGGCGGTGCCGGGGCGCGGCGAATAGGCCGCCACGTGCACCGCGTCGAAGCGGATCTCCTCTAGCAAGCTCATGGTGCGTTTGAACTGCTCGTCGCTCTCGCCCGGAAAGCCGACGATGACGTCGGTGGCGATGCTGGCCCCTGGGACGCTATGGCGAATGCGGCCCACCAGGCGGCGATAGTCGTCCACGGTATAGCCGCGCCCCATGCGCTTGAGCACCAGGTCATCCCCGGCCTGAATCGGCAGCTCGAAATGGGGGCAGACCTTGGGCAACTCGGCCACCGCGGCAATGAGCCGATCCGAGAGGTCCGCCGGGTGAGAGGTGAGGAAGCGGATGCGCCAAAGGCCGTCCAGATCATGGATGGCGCGCAGCACATCGGCCAGGTCGGGCTCGCCCGGGAGATCATGGCCGTAATCGTCGACGTTCTGCCCCAGCAAGGTGATCTCGCGGGCGCCGGCGGCCACGGCCTTGCCCGCCTCCTCCACGATCTGCGGGATGGGGAGGCTGCGCCCCGGCCCGCGTCGCAGGGTGACGATGCAATAGGTGCAATGGTGGTCACAACCCAACATCACCGGCACGTAGGCGGCGACGGGGCAGGCATTCCGGGGCGCGCCTTCCAGGCAGGCGAGGTCTTCAGCGATCCCGCGCCGCGCGTGCTCGACCAACCCCGCCACATCGGAGGGCCTGAGGAAAGCGTCCACGTGGGGGTAGCGCTGGCGCAGGGCAGGCAGGTCGTCTCCCACCAGGCAGCCCATGACCACGATGGAGGTGGAGGGCCGGCGCCGCTTGACCGACTTGAGCGACTGGATGCGCCCGGCGGCCTTGTCCTCGGCGCTCTGCCGCACCACGCAGGTGTTCAGCACGATCAGGTCGGCCCGCTCGGCGGCCGGGGCGGCGATGTAGCCCAGCGCCTCCAGCGCCTCGGCGGCCTGCCGCGAGTCGGCGAGGTTCATCTGGCAGCCGATGGTCCAGATGGTGTAGCTCTTGCTCATGGCAGCCGCTCGGAGGTGGCAGGCTCCGGGCACTTGACGTGCGCGGCGGCCAGCGACCGGCACAGGTACTGGCCGGTGAACGAGTGCGGCATGGCCGCCACCTGCTCCGGCGTCCCCTCGGCGATGATCCGGCCTCCGGCTTCTCCTCCCTCCGGCCCCAGATCGATGATCCAATCCGCCGTCTTGATGACGTCCAGGTTGTGCTCGATGACGATGACCGTGTTGCCCTGGTCCACCAGCCGGTTGAGCACCGTCAGCAGCCGCTCGATGTCGGCAAAATGCAGGCCGGTGGTCGGCTCGTCCAGCAGGTAGAGGGTTCGCCCGGTGGAACGGCGCGACAGCTCTTTGGATAGCTTGATGCGCTGCGCCTCGCCGCCGGAGAGGGTGGTGGCGGGTTGCCCCAGCCGGATGTAGCCCAGACCCACATCGTAGAGCGTCTGCAGCTTGCGCTTGAGCGCAGGAATGTTCTCAAAGAAGCGCATCGCCTCTTCCACGGTCATGTCCAGCACCTCGGCAATGCTCTTCCCCTTGTAGTGGATCTGCAGCGTCTCGCGATTGTAGCGCTGGCCGTGGCAGACCTCGCACGGCACATAGACATCGGGCAGGAACTGCATCTCGATCTTGAGGATGCCATCGCCCTGGCAGGACTCGCAGCGCCCGCCCTTGACGTTGAAGGAGAAACGCCCGGGTTGGTACCCCCTCATGCGCGACTCTGGCACCGCCGCGAACAGGTCGCGGATGGCGCTAAAGATCGTGGTATAGGTAGCCGGGTTGGACCGCGGCGTGCGCCCGATGGGGGTCTGGTCGATGTCGATGACCTTGTCCAGATGCTCCAGCCCCTGGATCTCTTGGACCTTGCCCGCCGGCTCTTTGCTGCGGAAAAAGAGCTGCGCCAGCCGCTTATAGAGCACCTCGATGATCAGGCTGCTCTTGCCCGAGCCCGAGACGCCGGTGACGCAGATGAACGTCCCCAGCGGCAATTGCGCATCCACGTCCTTCAGGTTGTTCTCGCTGGCGCCCCTGATCGAGATGAGCTTGCCGTTGCCTGGGCGGCGCCGCGCGGGGAGAGGCACCTGCCGCTTGCCCGAGAGGTACTGGCCGGTCAGTGAATCGGGCGCGTCGAGGATGTCCTGCAGCGTGCCGATGGCCACCACCTCGCCGCCGTGCTCGCCCGCGCCCGGCCCCAGATCCACGATGTAATCGGCGGCGCGGATGGTCTCTTCGTCATGCTCCACCACCAGCACCGTGTTGCCCAGGTCGCGCAGCCCCACGAGCGTGTTGATGAGCCGCTGGTTATCCCGCTGGTGCAGGCCGATGCTGGGCTCGTCGAGGATATAGAGCACGCCCATCAGGCGAGAGCCGATCTGCGTCGCCAGGCGAATGCGTTGCGCCTCGCCGCCGGAGAGGGTGCCAGTGGTGCGGTCGATGGTGAGGTAATCCAGGCCCACATCCACCAAAAAGCCCAAACGGGTGCTCAACTCTTTCAGAACCTGCTGGGCGATGACCATCTCGCGCGGAGAAAAGCTCTCGGCCAGCGCGTGGAAGAAGCGATCGGCGGCCACCACGGACATGCCGGCGACCTCGGCGATGTTCCGTCCGCCCACGGTCACCGCCAGCGCCGACGGCTTGAGCCTTTTGCCCTGGCAAGTCTGGCAGGGCCGGTCGGACATAAAGCTCTCGATCGTCTCCCGCGTGTAATCGGAGGCCTGCTGGTAGCGCCGCTGCAGGTTGGGGATGATGCCCTCGAAGGGGGCCTCATACACCCGCGTGCGGCCGTATTTGCTCTCGTAGCGGAAGGTGATCAGGTTCTGGCCGCTGCCATGGAGAAAGGCGTGGATCACCTCTGGGGGCAGGTCCTTGACCGGCCGATCCAGCGGCGCCCCGTAATGGTGAGCGACGGCGCCCAATAGCTGGGTGTAATAGTTCGGCCCGTTATCGGTGCGGCTCCAGGGGCGGAAAGCTCCCTGGGCGATGGACAGGTCCGGGTTGGGGATGATCAGGTCGGGGTCCAGTTCCCGGATCGCGCCCAGCCCGGTGCAGGCGGGGCAAGCGCCGTGGGGCGTGTTGAAGGAGAACGTCCGCGGCTCGATGTCGGGCAGGCTGATGCCGCAATAGGCGCAGGCCAGGCTCTCGGAAAAGAGCTGCTCCTCGCCATCCACCACCGAGACCACCACCAGCCCCTTGCCCAGTTTGAGCGCCGTCTCCACCGAGTCAGCCAGCCGGGCGCGGTCGGGCCGCTCGCCCTCGGCGTGGCGGATGATCAGTCGGTCCACCACCGCTTCGATGGTGTGGTTCTTGTAGCGATCCAGCTCGATCTCTTCGTTGACATCGCGGACCTGGCCATCCACGCGCACGCGGACGTACCCGCCCTGGCGCATCTCGTCCAGCACGCGCTGATGCTGCCCCTTGCGGTCCCGGATCAGAGGCGCCATGACCATGATGCGGCTGCCCTCGGGCAGGTCCAGGATACTATCCACGATCTGGTCCACCGACTGGCGGCTGATGACGCGCCCGCATTGGGGGCAATGGGGGACGCCCACCCGCGCCCACAGAAGCCGCATATAGTCATAGATCTCGGTCACCGTGCCGACGGTGGAGCGGGGATTATGGCCGGCGCCGCGCTGGTCGATGCTGATCGCCGGGGAGAGGCCCTCGATATAGTCCACGTCCGGCTTGTCCATCTGGCCGAGGAACTGCCGGGCATAGGCCGAAAGCGACTCGACATAGCGACGCTGCCCCTCGGCATAAATAGTGTCGAACGCCAGCGAGGACTTGCCGGAGCCGGATAGGCCAGTGATGACCACCAGCCGATCGCGGGGGATCTCCAGATCGATGTTCTTGAGGTTGTGTTGTCGCGCGCCACGAATGATGATCTTGTCGTGTGGCATAGCTTACCCTTGACGGAACCTGCTGAGAATCGGCAGCCCATTATAGCACCGTTGCAAGGTCGGTCAAGTAGGGACGAACCTTGTGTTCGTCCCTCATCTTCCCGACTGGGTGGAGTCATTACGCCCCATCTGGTGCATCAGAACGACCCGCCCGGGGAGCGATCGATGCAGCCCTTAGGTCTTGGGCCAAAAGAGGGTATAATAGCGAGGAATCCGCTGGCAAGGAGAAACGTGCGCAACCTGCTGACCCTCACCGACCAGGCCTCACCCCAGGAGTGGGACGCCTTTATCCAGGGCGCGCCCGACGGCCATCTGCTGCAGATGTGGCCCTGGGGCGAGCTCAAGTCGCGCTTCGGCTGGAGCGCGGTGCGCGTCGCCGTCCAGGATCGGGGACAGATCGTCGCCGCCGCCCAGGTGCTGTTGCGGACCACCCCGCTGGGCCGCCTGGCCTACATCCCCCGAGGGCCGGTGGCGGCCCCTGACCAGTCCGAGCTATGCGAGACCTTGATGCGCGCGGTCAGCCGGGCCTGCCGCGCCCGCGGGGTCATGGCGCTCAAGGTGGAGCCCGACTGGGTGGATAGCCCCGAGCGCCGGCAGTTGCTGGCGCGCCTCGGCTTTGCCTCCAGCCAGCAGACGGTGCAGGCGCCGCGGACAATCCACGTGGACCTGCGGCCAGACCCAGAGGCGATCCTGGGAGCGATGAAGTCCAAAACCCGCTACAACATCCGCCTGGCCGAGCGCAAAGGGGTCGTCGTCCGAGAGGGAGGCCAGGCCGACCTGGGCGCCTTTTGCCGGCTGATGGCCGTGACCGGGGAGCGGGATGGCTTTGGCGTGCACAGCCCCGAGTATTACGCCCTGGCCTGGCGGCTCTTTGCGCCACGGAACCTGGGGCGGCTGTTCCTGGCCGAATACGAAGGGCAGCTTTTGGCCGGGCTCATGGCCTTTGCGGCGGGAACCAAGTCCTGGTATCTCTATGGCGCCTCGTCCAATGAGCAGCGCAACCTCATGCCCACCTATCTGATCCAGTGGGCCGCCATGCAATGGGCCAAAGAAAAAGGATGCCACACCTATGATCTGTGCGGCATCCCGGATTTGGACGAAGAGGTTCTGGAAGCGGCCCTGGAAAGCGACCAGCCGCTCTCGCCGCCCTCGCCCCTGTGGGGCGTCTACCGCTTCAAGCGCGGCTTTGGCGGGCAGATGGTTCGCTACGTGGGCGCGTACGACTACGTCTATAGCGCCTGGCGCTACCGCTTGTTCCTCTGGCTATTGGAGAAAAGGAAAGCGATGGCGGGCTACTGACGCCAGCCCGCCACCGTGGGCCTTCAAGCAGCCTTGTGCAAATAGCTCCGGTACAGGGCATAGATGGCCGCGCACAGGACCGCCATGCCCGCAGCGATCAACACCCCCTGCAGAACGGAGGTCCACAGCGCACCGCTGCCCACAAAAGACAGCCCCGCGCCCAGCGCAAAGGCCACCGCCGTCACCGCCACCAGCCCATAGCGCAGCAAGTTCAGTCTCTTTTGTTTGGCCTCGTCAAGCATGGTCTTGTGATCCCCTTTCGCTCCGTCCGTCCAGTCGACCTAGCCTGCATTATAGCGGGCGAGCGAAGGGATTTGCAATAGGCCAAAACTCCCAGTCCATGGCCGGGCTGGCCGCCTAGAGGCCCCGAAACGCCGAAACGGTGAGCTCGCTGGGCCGGTTGCGCCCATCCGTGCCCGTCACCACCCAGCGCGGAACCCAGCCGATGCCCATCAACTCGATCTTGACGTCGGTGCGGCGCGGCTTGATCACAAAGCTCTCGCGCGCGTCGATCAGCTCGGCCGTCTCGATATCCAGCGCGGCCAGGTCGTCCAGCATCTGCTGCTTGAGCTTGGCGAGCTCTTCCGTCAGCTCGGCGATGGTCTCCTCGGACTCTTTGACATCGGCGGCGGCCTGCGCCGTCAGACGGCGCTTGGTGCTGGCCGAGCTGACCACCCTGCTGGAGCGGCGGCCCATCACCAGGTTGAGCACCGACTCGCCGATGTTCAGGGCCTCGTCGCGCTTGCGCGCCGCATGGTCCGCCTCGTCCTGGGCCAGCTCGCGCTCCTCGCGCTTGATCTGGTCTTGAATCCGATCGATCTTGGTGTCATAGCTCGCCTTGATCTTGTCCGCCTGGGCCTCGCGCTGTTTCTGCGCGGCCTCCTTGCAGCGGCCTGCGAAGGCCTCCTCGGACTCGTCCACCTGCGCATAAAGCTTGAGCTTGGGGTTCCAGGGCAGCTCGAGCGCCTTCTCCCGGTAGATATAGTCGCCCAAGGCCTTGCCTAGGGCGGTGAGCGTGCGCGCCTGGCCCAGCCCGGCCGGCAGATCGGCAAAGAGGGCCTCGTCGGCGGGCCGCTCATCCAGGTCATCGCGCGAGATATCCACCTGGTACTGGTCCCAAGACATCAGCGAGAGATCGGAGGGCATTTCAGCTAGGTACCCGAAGCGGTTCTGCGTATAGACGTTGCGCGTCTTGTCCTGGAAATCCACCGTGGCCCAGCTCAAGACATGCGGCTCATAGACCAATTGCGCCTGCTTGGGCGTAAAGCCAAAGGCGCGCTGCCCCGTCTCTTGCTTGAGCGCTTGATCCACGGACTGGTTGGCCGCCAGGAAATACTGCGAAATGCCCGGGTCCATCTGCGGCAGGGTGGCCGCCAGCCCCTCCGGCGCGGCGGGCGCCGCCGGCCCCGCAGCAGCCGCTGAGGCCGCCTTCGCCGCCGCTGCTTGTGCCACGGGAGCCGCGCCCTTGGCGGACATGAGCTGTTTGATCTGCTGCCGGGTGAGGGGGCCGCGCAGATAGGACATGGCCCAGCGGGTCATAAAGACCTGCGGCCCTTGCTGGTGCACGTTGTGCATGATGAACACCCGCGAATCCAGCGACGAGATGAGCTGGTCCAGCGTCCTGCGATCCAGGGAGCCCCCCCCCTCGCTGAGCGCGCCCTCCATGCCGTCCAGCAGCCGCGCCTTGTCGCGGTCGGTCTGCAGCTTGCCGATGAACCAGGTACCGGCGTTGGTCAGGCCCTTATAGTCCAGGTCCATCGGGTTCTGGGTGGTGAGCATCATGCCCACGCCAAAGGCCCGCGCCTGCTTGAGCATGGTCATGATCGGCGCCTTGGAGGGCGGGTTGGCCGGGTAGGGCGGGAAATAGCCGTACAGCTCGTCGAAATAGACCAGCGCTCGCAGGCTGGTGGTGCCGGATTGTGCCCGCATCCAGCTAATCACCTGCTCCATCAGCAGGGTGACAAAGAACATACGCTGCGCGTCGTCCAAGTGGGCGATATAAAAGATCGAGACGCGCGGCTTGCCCTCCGGCGTATAGAGGATCCGCTCGATATCCAGCGGCTGGCCCTCGATCCAGTTCTTAAAGCTGGGGGCCGCCAGGATATTGTTGAAGCGCATGGCCAGCGCAAAGCGCTCCTTTTCGGGGAAGAAGGTGTCCACGTCAAAGACGCCCAGCTTGCGGATGGGCGGCTTCTGGATCTGCTGGATCAGCCGCGCCACGTCCAAATCCTCGCCACGCCGCCAGGAATCCTCGAACAGGTTGGAAAGAAGGATATGCTCGCGGCTCTGCAGCGGGTCGGCGTTGATGCCGATGAGGCCCAGCAGCGCCGAGACGACGCTGGAGACCTTTTCCCGCAGCGCCTCGGATTCCTCATCCCAGGAGAGGGTGGGCGCGCGCATCGAGTCCAGGATGCTGACGGGCATCCCGGCGTCGCTGCCTGGGGTATAGATGGTGAAATCGGCGGCGGCCTGAAGCTGGCGAATGCGTTCCGGCCCCTGGCCCCATTGCGCCAGCCCCTCCGCCCAGGAGCGCGCCGTCCGGGCCGCATAGTCGGGAATCGACATCCCCTTGCGGCGGGCGTCATCCACGTTGACCCACGGCTCGAAATCCGCGGGCAACAGGTTGGGGAAAGTGAGGCACAGGTTGGTGATGTCGCCCTTCGGGTCGATGAGGATGGAGGGGATGCCGTCTAGAGCCGCCTCCTCCAAAAGCAACGTGCAGAGGCCCGTCTTGCCGCTGCCCGTCATGCCAACGCAGATGGCGTGCGTGGTCAGGTCCCGCGCATCGTATTCCACGATCTTGTCCTTGATCGCGCTCTTGACCAGATCGTACTCTTTGCCCAGGTAAAAGCTTCCTTGCTTTTCTATTTCGGACATGGCTCTCCCTCGCATGGACCACAGGTATCGGATCTTTCGGGCTCAGTATAGGCGCAAGGAGGGTGAATGTCAAGCTGCCTGACTTGCATCGAGGCCGTTCTGGGGTATAATGCTTATTGCAACTATTTGCAACAAGCAGCGACGAATGGCCCGTGGGGCAGACAAGGAGAGACGAGATGCACATCGCGCCGAGCACGTTCGGCGGCGCCATCGAGCCCGCCATGCACATCCCGGACGGTTTCATGTCCCCCGCCGTGTCCATCATCTTGTGGATCGCGGCCATCGCGGGGGTCGGCTATGCGCTGTGGCGCGTCAACCGCGAGCTGGACGAGCGCAAGATGCCCCTGATGGGCGTGTTGGCCGCCGCGATCTTTGCCGGCCAGATGCTCAATTTCGCCGTGACCGGGGGCACGTCGGGCCACCTGATGGGCGCGGCGCTGGCAACGATCCTGCTGGGCCCGTGGGCCAGCATCGTGGTCATGACCGCGGTGGTGAGCATCCAGGCCCTGCTCTTCCAGGATGGCGGGCTGCTGGCGCTGGGGGCCAACCTGGTGAACATGGCGCTGGTGGGCTCTTTCGTCTCCTATGCCGTCTATAGGATCATGCAACGGCTAGTGGGAACCCGGCGCTGGGGCGCGCTGGTCAGCGGCTTTGTGGCCGCCTGGCTCTCCATCGTGGCGGCCGCCCTGTTCGTCGGCCTCCAGTTGGCGCTCTCGGGGACCTCCCCGGCCAGCCTGGCCCTCCCGGCCATGGGCGGCATCCACCTGCTCATCGGGCTTGGCGAGGGGTTGATCACCGTTGGCGCGCTGGCCTTGATCGCCGCCACCCGCCCGGACTTGCTGGGCGCCACGGGCGGCGCGCGAGGCGGCTCCAACCGCGGCGTGGTGCTGGCTGGCCTGGCCATCGCCCTGCTGCTGGCGGTGATCTCGCCCATCGCCTCCGGCAACCCCGATGGCCTGGAGTGGGTGGCCGAGCAGCTGAACTTTCTGGACGCCGCTCAGGATCCGGCGTATAATCTCGTCCCGGATTACGTTTTCCCGGGAGTCGCGAATGAGAAAGCGGCCACCATCGCGGCGGGCGTGCTGGGCGTGCTGATCGTCTTTGGCGTGGCCCTGTTCAGCGGGCGCCTTGGCCGCCGCAAGGACGCCGTCGGCTAGCCCCCCGGGGCGACCCAAGGCCAATCTTGATCCGCAGCGATGGCGCCGGACCGCGCGCCATCGCTTTTTGATCCAGAGGTCGCATGCACGCGAATTTCATCGACCCCTTTCACGCCCGAGATAGCCTGCTGCACCATGTCGACCCCCGCGTCAAGCTGGTGCTGGCGGTCGCCTTTATCCTCACCACGGCGCTGCTGCCTCCGGCCGCCTGGCCGGGGTACATCTTGGTGTTCGCGTTGATCCTGGCCGTGGCCATCGCCTCAGCGCTTGGCCCGTTCTTTGCCATCAAGCGCGCCTTCCTGGTCCTGCCCTTCGTCCTGGCCGCCCTGCCGGTCCTCTTTACGACCCCCGGCGAGCCCTGGCTCCATGTGCCCCTGGGCCGCTGGGCGCTGACCATCACCGCCGCCGGGCTCGCCCGGTTCGCGAGCATCGCCCTCAAGTCCTGGCTTTCCATGCAGGCGGGCATCTTGCTGGCAGCCAGCACCCCCTTTCCCCAGTTGCTCATGGCCATGCGCGCGCTGCGCGTGCCGCGGCTCCTGGTGGGCGTCTTTGGCCTGATGTGGCGCTACCTCTTTGTGCTGGCCGACGAGGCGCTGCGCCTGATGCGCGCGCGCGAGGCTCGCAGCGCCGCCCTCGCCGGCGCCGGGGGCAGCTCGGTCCTCTGGCGCGCCAAGGTCACCGGCTACATGGCGGGCAGCCTCTTTTTGCGCGGCTATGAGCGGAGCGAGCGGATCTATGATGCCATGCTGGCCCGCGGCTACGATGGCGAAGTGCGCACCCTGCCCCTGCCGCCCATGGCCCGCTCGGACAAGGCGGCGCTGCTGGTCGGCCTGGCCATAGTGGGCAGCATCCTGGCGCTCGAAATCTGGGTTGGGTGAGCCGATGAACGAACGAATCGCAGCGGTAGAGATCGTCGACCTGAGCTTTAGCTACCCCGATGGGCACCCGGCCCTGCGCCAGGTCCACCTGACGGTGGCGCCGGGCGAACGGGTGGCGCTGGTGGGGCCCAATGGCGCCGGCAAGTCGACGCTGCTCTTGCAGCTCAACGGCATCCTGCGCGGCCAGGGCCACGTGCGCATCCATGGGCTGGAGGTGGCCGAGGAGAACATCCGCCGCATCCGCGCCCTGGTCGGGCTGGTCTTTCAGGACCCCGACGACCAGCTCTTCTCCCCCACGGTCTATGAGGACGTGGCCTTTGGGCCGATCTATATGGGCTTGCCGCTGCCCGAGATCCAGGAGCGGGTCCAGCGCAGCCTGGCCCAAGTGGGCATGGCCGACTATGCGCAGCGGACGCCCCACCACCTCAGCGTCGGCGAGAAAAAGCGCGTGGCGCTGGCCACTGTCCTCTCCATGGACGCCACGGTCTTGGCGCTGGATGAGCCCTCGGCGGGGCTGGACCCTCGCGCGCGCGGGCGGCTGATCCGCCTGCTCAAGACCCTGCCCCAGACCCTATTGGTCAGCTCTCACGACCTTCACCTGGTGGAGGCGCTCTGTCCCCGCATGGTGATCATGCAAGATGGGCGCATCGTCGCCGATGGCGACTCTGCGCGGATGTTGCACGATGAGGAGCTATTGGCCCGGCACTGCCTCAGCGAGGACTCTTGCGAGTGAAACTTGCCTCTGGGCGCGTTTGATGATATAATCCACAAGCTGCGAGGCAGGATGCTGGCATATGATGCCAGTCGCGCCTTGCGTACCTTTTCGCTCCAGACAAGCCCGCCGGTGGCCCTGGCGGAAACATGAGCTGGAGCAATCCCATGGAAAGGAGGAGGGGCCATGAACAAGTACGAGGTGGTCTTTATTGCTCTGCCGGACCTCGATGAGGAAGGTCTGACCGCCTTGGCGGAACGGTATACCGAGTCCGTCAAGAGCCTGGGCGGCCAGGTGGACCAGGTCGAGAACTGGGGCAAGCGGCGGCTGGCGTATCCCATTCACAAGCTTCAAGAGGGATACTATTTCGTCTCGCAAATCCAGTCCGGCCCAGAGACGCTCAAAGAGCTCGATCGTTCTCTGCGACTCAACGAGCAGGTCGTGCGCTTTCTGATTACCTGCAAAGAAGAATAACAAACACATAAGGGCAGCGTGGGCCAAGGGTTGCCGGGCAAGGGAGGCATGGAGCCATGGCGGGGCTGAACAAGGTGATGCTCATTGGGTACCTGGGTCGAGATCCAGAGATGCACTATACCCCCGATGGGACCCCAGTGACATCGTTTAGCCTGGCCGTCAAACGGACGTGGAAAAACAGCGATGGCGAGCATCGCGAGTCCGTGGACTGGTTCAACGTCGTGGCTTGGCGCCAACTGGCGGAGGTCTGCAGCGAGCATCTGCACAAGGGCGAATGCGTCTATGTCGAGGGGCGGCTGCAGACCCGCACTTGGGAAGACGAAAGCGGCCAACACCACTTTCGCACCGAGATCGTGGCCAATGACATGATCCTATTGAGCCACAAACCGCCGACGGCCGAGCATGAGCAAGCCTTTGCCCGCGTGGAGGGCGAGACGTCCTCCAGCGGCAACGTCGTGACGATGGCCACAAGCCCTTCCCAGGGAAAAGCGGAGGAATAACCAATGACAGAATCGGATCGCCGGCCAAGAAGGCCCAATCCGGTGGACCGGGACGAGGAGCAGGAGGACGATCGTTCTGGTGGCCCGCGGGGCCGCCGGGGTGGTTATGGCGGAGGGCGCAATATGCGCCGCCGGCGCCGCGTCTGCGAGTTCTGCGTGGACAAGGTCGAGCACATCGACTATAAGCGGATCGACGTCCTGCAAAGATATCTGACCGAGCGCGGCAAGATCAAGGGACGCCGCAAGACCGGCGCCTGCGCCAAGCATCAGCGCCACCTGGCCACGGCCGTCAAGCGCGCCCGTTACCTGGCGCTCTTGCCTTACGTGTCGGACCACGATCGCTCTAGCTAACGGCGACGCTCAGCGCCAATCATGCGGCATGATCCATGCCGCGCATTACGAGTGACCTGCCTGGGGCATAGAGAGATCTGTGCCCCAGGTTCCTTAATGAATCCTGACCCATCGAGGGGATGGCGCGCCCAGCGAGGCGCGCCCCGTGGAGAACAAGATGGCCAAGAAGAACCGACAAGTCACCAGCGCCGCGCCTACCCGCAAGCAGCTCTCGAGGAACGAGAAAGAGCAGAAGCAGTTGCGGCTGCTCTACATCGGCGCCGGCGTCCTGGCTGCCATCATCGTGGTCATCCTGGGCATCGGCCTATACCAGGAATTGGTGGCCAAGCCGCGCCGCGCCCTGGCGACGGTGGCTGGCGTGCCTGTCCGGGCCGACGCCTTCTCCAAGATGCTCGCCTATACCAGGCTCAACCTCGAGAATAACCGCTCGCAGATCACGCAGCAGATGGCCTCGCTGGGCTCCAGCACCACCGACAAGGATACGCTGCAGTACATCACCCAGTACTATCAGCAGCAGCTCGAGTACATCGACACCCAGCTCGAGAACGCGCCAGCCCAAGTCCTGCAAGACATGATCGACGACGAGCTCGTTCGCCAGGAAACGACACGCCTCAACCTCGCGGTCTCGGAGCAGGAAATCACCGACGAGATCGAGATCCAGTTCGGCTTCGACCGCAATCCGCCGACCCCCACGCCGACGCCGGTCACCGCCACCCTGCCGATCACGGTGACGCCCACGCCCACCCTCGCGCCCATGACCGAGGAGGAGTTCAAGACGCGCTTTGGTGAGACGCTGACGTTCCTGGGCGACGAAGTAGGCTTTAGCGAGGCGGAAGTCCGCAACCTGTTCCGCAACGACCTGTTGCGGCGCAAGCTGCAGGAGCATCTCGAAGCCCAAGTCCCCACCACCGCCCTGCAGATCCACGCGCGCCACATCCTTTTGGAAACCCAAGAAGATGCGGACAAGGCCCTGGCGCGGGTGAAAGCGGGCGAGGACTTTGCCACCGTCGCCCAAGAGGTCTCCACCGACGAATCCACCAAAGAGTCGGGCGGCGACCTGGGCTGGTTCCCCTTGGGGCAGATGGTAGCGGACTTTGAGAAGGTCGCCTTCAACACGCCTGTGGGCCAGATCAGCGAGGTCGTCCCCACCGAGTTCGGGTTCCACATCATCAAGGTGGAAGAGCGGGACGAGAACCGGGCGCTGGACGAATACGCGTTGCAGCAGGCCAAGTCGGGCGTGCTCGATACGTGGCTTGAGGGCCAGCGAACCTCGCCGGATGTGGTGCGGCTCGTCGCTGCCGAGGACCTGCCCAACAGCTAGCCCAGCATCGGGCCAGACCGCGCGCTTAGCCCAGCTCTCGCCGGGCCTCCAGCACGTCGCGCATCGCTTCGATCTTGGCCATGACCGTGCTGAGCTGGTCGAGGTTGGTGATCTCGAGCGTGGTGCGGATGGTGGCCGTGCGATCGGGGTGCGTGATCACGTTCGCCGCGCTGATATCGACCCCTTCACCCGCGACGATCCCCGCCACCTCGCTAAGTATCCCGGGCCGGTTCAGCGTCTTGATGCTGATCGTCACCGGATAGACCTCGTGCGTCGCGCCCCAACTCACCTCAACCAGCCGCTCCGTTTCGGTGATGCTCTTGACGTTCGGGCAATCTTTGCGGTGGACGGTGATCCCCTTGCCGCGCGTGATAAAGCCCACGATGGGATCGCTGGGGACCGGGTTGCAGCAGGGAGCCAGCCTCGTGAGCAGATCGCCCACGCCCATCACCTGGATGCCCGATTTGCCCGAGGAAGGGCGGGCGCTCGGGGAAGGCGTCAGGGGCTTGGCCTGATCCATGATCGCCGTGACCTTGGTGGCGATCTGCGGCGGGCTGACGTCGCCATAGCCGATGGCCGCCAGCAGGTCATCGAGCTTGTCGTACTTGAGCAGCTTGGCGACCTCTTCGAACGGCATCTGGTCCGCGCCCAGACGCCGCAGCTCCTTTTCCAAGATCACCTTGCCCTCGGCGATGTTCTCGTCGCGCCGCTCGCGCCGGAACCACTGGCGAATCTTTTGCTGCGCGCGCCCCGTTTTGAGGTAGCCAAGCCGCGGGTTCATCCAGTCGCGGCTGGGGGTGCCTTGCTTGGCAGTGAGGATCTCCACCTGCTCGCCGGTGCGGAGCTGATAGTTGAGCGCCACCAGGTTGCCATTAACCTTGGCCCCGCGGCAGCGATGGCCGATATCGGTGTGAATCTGGTAGGCAAAGTCCAGGGGCGTGGAGCCGGCGGGCAGATCGACAATATCGCCTTTGGGCGTAAAGACATACACCCGGTCCTGGAAGACATCGGTCTTGAGCGAGTCCACGAATTCCTGGGCATCCATCACCTCGCGCTGCCATTCCAGGAGCTGGCGCAGCCAGGCGATCTTGGCCTCGAAATCCGCGTCCTGCTGGATGCCCTCCTTGTAGCGCCAATGCGCCGCGACGCCGAACTCGGAGATGCGGTGCATCTCTTCGGTGCGGATCTGGAACTCGACGATCTTGCCCTCAGGGCCCAGCACGGCGGTATGGAGCGACTGGTACATGTTGTCTTTGGGCACCGCGATGTAATCGTCGAACTCGCCGGCGATGGGCGGCCATTTGGTGTGGATGATGCCCAGCGCGGCGTAGCAATCGCGGACGCCGGACACGATGACGCGTATGGCGAACAGGTCATAGATCTGGTCGAAATCCACGTTCTTGCGCTGCATCTTGCGATAGATGCTATAGATGTGCTTGGGCCGCCCATAGACCGTGGCCTGGATGCCCTGCGCCTGCAGCTCTTGTTGCGCCAGCTCCACCACGCGCTGGATAAAGTCCTGGCGCTCGGTGCGCCGCTCGGAGAGCATCTTGGCGATCTGATGATAGAGGTCCCAATCCAGATAGCGGAAGGCCAGGTCTTCCAGCTCCCATTTGAGCCGCCAGATGCCGAGGCGGTTGGCCAGCGGGGCAAACAACTCGATCGTCTCCCGAGCCATGCGCAGTTGGCGCTTGGGGGAAAGCGCCCACAAGGTGCGCATGTTGTGGAGGCGGTCGGCCAGCTTGATGAGCACGACGCGCACGTCTTCCGCCATGGCCAGGAAGAGCTTGCGCAGGCTTTCGGCCTCTTGTTCTTCCAGGCCGTGGGGGCCGATCTCGGTGAGGTTGCCCAGGCGCTCCAGCTTGGTCACGCCGTCCACCAGCTTGGCGATCTCGGGGCCAAAGTCGGCGCTGACCTGCTCCAGCGTGACCTCGGAATCCTCCACCACATCATGCAGCAAGCCAGCGACCAGCGTGGGCTGGTCCATGTGAATCTCGGCGAGGATGCTCGCCACGGCCAGGGGGTGCGAGATGTAGGTGTCGCCCGACGAGCGCAACTGGCCGGCGTGGGCCTGCGAGGCCACCTCGTAGGCGCGCCTCAGCAGCGCCTCGTCCACGGTGGGCGCATACTCTAGCACGCTCGCGATGAGTTGATCGATCTCCATTCCCCCTCCTCTTGAAGAGCTAGTATAATACCATTCACCGCCGTTTACAATTGTGAGGGCTCGCCGCGGCGAGCCATGGAGCCCATGGAAGACCGAGAATCCCTGCGAAACGCCCTGCTGCGCGACCCTATCACGCCTCTGTGGCGAGCCCTGGCCTCCGCCCGAGCCGTGGGGCTGCTTTTGGCATGCCTGGCGCTGGCCCTTCTGCTCAGTGCGCTTATTCCCCAGGTCCCCGCCGAGGCGCGCGGCGACGTCCTGGCCTACAATCGCTGGCTCGCCGAGACGCGAAACGCGCAAGGCCCCCTCTTTGGCCTGTGGCAAGCCGTCGGGCTGCTGGATATCCGCGCCTCGCTGGGGATGCGGCTGCTGCTGGCGACCCTGGCCCTCTCCATCGCGCTGCGCGCCATCGACCTGGCCGCCCGCCTCCACGGCTGGTGGAGGGGCGAGCTGCCTTCCCCGCTGGCCGAGCAGGCCCTGGCTGGCCCGTGGGACGCGGACACCGCCACCCGGCTGCACACCTGGCTGGCCGCGCGGGGATACCGGACGCGCCTGACGGACAAGGCCGGCCAGCTCGAGCTGGCCGCCTGGCGCTTCCCTTGGCGCACCGCGCTGATGCTGCTGGCCCATGCCGGAGCGCTCTGCCTCCTGGCGGGGCTGCTGCTCAATGGCCGGCTGGGCTGGCAAGAGGCGCAGTGGCCCCTGAGCGTAGGACAGCGGCTTCCCATCGGGCACGGCGCCTCCCTCTCGCTGGAAGGACTAGAGGTCCTGGCCGAACCCGGGTCCGACGGTCGCCCCGCCGCCAAGGTGACGCGGCTGCTGGTCTGGGAGGATGGCAGAGCGCTCCGCTCGCTGCTCGTGGGGCCCCAGCGGCCCGCCCAAGTCCGCCGCATCCTCATCACCCAGGCCGCCCTCGGCCCCGCCGTGAGCTTGGCCGCGCTGGACGCCGCTGGCCGCCCATTGGAGGTCCAGGCGCTCTCCCAACCAGCCGACGAGGGCAAGGATGTCCGCTTTCGGAACAACGGCGACGAGCGCTATCTTTTCGTGCCGGCGGCCAATCTGACGCTCCGGCTCACCTATTATGACGAGCTGCCACAGCGCAGCGAGAAGCTGCCCCAACTCCACGTGGAGGCCTACCGCAGCGGGCAATCGTCGCCGATCTACGACGCCTTCCATGGCCCCGATAGCGCGTGGGCCATCGGCGGCATCGCCTACCAGATGCGCAGCGCGCCGTATGCCTTGCTCAACCTCAGGTTCCTGCCCGGACTGTGGGTGATGGCGCTGGGACTGGCCCTCATGTTGGCCGGGTGCGGCGCGTTCGTGGCCCGGGACCGCGCCGCGGTGATCGTCGGCGGCGGCGGCGAGCTCCGGCTGGGCGCGCCGCCCGGCGACCCGCTGGGGCGCGAGCTCGCCAAATGGCTTGGGGAATCGCGCTGACCGTGCTATAATCCCAATCTGACTGATCGCCCTGGGGGAGGGCTCCACATGACCAAACCGATCATCATCGGCGTCGCGGGCGGCACTGGCGCGGGCAAAACCACGGTGGCCCGGGCCATCCTGGAGCGGGTCGGCGGGGAACGCGTCGCTTTTATCCAGCACGACGCCTACTATCGCGACTTGAGCCACCTGCCGATGGAAGAGCGCCGGAAGGTCAATTTCGACCACCCCGACGCCCTGGAAAACGAGCTGCTCAGCCAGCACCTGCGGGCGCTGGCGGCGGGGCAAGCGGTTCAGGTGCCGCTGTATGATTTCGTCACCTATACGCGGCAAGCGGCCACCCGCCGCGTCGAGCCCCGTCGCGTGATCGTGGTGGAAGGGATGATGCTCTTCACCGACGCCGCACTGCGCGAGGCGATGGACATCAAAGTCTATGTGGATGCCGACCCGGACCTGCGGCTGATCCGCCGGTTGGAGCGAGATATCCAGGAACGCGGCCGCACCTTCGAGTCGGTGATCGAGCAATACCTCTCCACCGTGCGCCCCATGCACCTCGAATTCGTGGAGCCCAGCAAGCGCTACGCCGACGTCATCATCCCCCGCGGCGGCTTTAACACCGTGGCCCTGGACATGGTGGTGGCGCGCGTGGAGCGCTTTTTGCAGCAAAACCAGGCCAGCGAGGGCAACCCATGACCGAAGCAACGATCCATCCAACAGCGAGACTGGGCGAGCGCTGCTCTTTGGGCCATCACGTGGTGATCGAAGCCGGCGCGCAGCTCGGCCAGGGGGTTGTGGTGGGCCACAACGTGGTCATCCATGCCGGGGCGCTCATCGGCGACGGGGTGACCATCGGCGATAACGCCGTCTTGGGCAAACAGCCACAGCCCGCCCCAACCAGCACGATCCAGATCACCGAGGCGCTGCCGCCTCTGCGCGTGGGGCCGGGCTGCCGCATCGGCACGGGCGCCGTGGTCTATGCCAACTGCACCATCGGCCGGGAAAGCATGATCGCGGACCAGGCCTTTGTGCGCGAGAACTGCACCATCGGCGAGTTCGTCATCGTGGGCCGCGGCGTGACCGTGGAGAACCAAACCAGCATCGGCGATTACACCAAGATCCAGTCCGGGGCCTATATCACGGCCTATACCACCATCGAGGACCATGTCTTTATCGCCCCGTGCGTGGTCACCAGCAACGACAACTATATGGGGCGCACCCAGGAGCGTTTCCGCTATCGCAAGGGACCCACGGTCCGGCATGGCGCGCGCATCGGCGCCAACGCCGTGTTGCTGCCGGGCGTCACCGTGGGGCGCGAGGCCTTTGTGGCCGCGGCGGCGGTGGTGACCCGCGACGTGCCCGATGGCAAGCTGGTGATGGGCATCCCCGCCCGCGTGGTGCGCGATGTTCCCGCGAACGAGTTCGTGGAGAACCAGGGCTGAAACCCGTGAACTGGCTGGACGGCCCCGCATGAGCGAATCCCCCGCCCGCCGCAGCGGCTTTGCCGCGGATGTCCTCAAGCTGGCCTCCGGAACCACCGTCGCGCAGGCCCTCGGCGTGCTGATCATGCCGCTCCTCACCCGGCTCTATGGGCCCGCGGCCTTTGGCGTGCTGGCCTTGTTCACCTCGGTCACGAGCATCCTGGGCGTCATCGCATGCCTGCGCTACGAGATGGCCATCTTGTTGCCCGAAACCGACGAAGAAGCGGCCAACCTGGTCGGGGTGAGCTTGCTGGCGGCCGGGGTGATTGCAGCCCTCTCCGCGCTCCTGGTCACCCTGGGACGTCCGCTCCTGCTGCGGTTGCTGAACAGCGCCGCGCTCGGCCCCTACCTCTGGGCAGTCCCGGTCATGGTCCTGTCGAGTGGGGTGTTCTATGCCCTCAACTATTGGAACTCGCGCACCAAGAACTTTGGGCGGCTCTCCGCGGTGCGCGTGATGGGCGCGGTTGGCGCCCATGCGACCAAGCTGGCCGGAGGCTTGGCCGGGCACGCCACCGGCGGCATGCTCGTCGTCGCCACGCTGCTCGGCTCGGGGCTATCGGCCGGCGTGCTGGGGCGCCGCATCTGGCGCGACGACGGGGCGCTCTTCCGGCGCAGCATCCGCCTATCTCGGATGCGGGAGAGCATGGCGCGATATCGCAAGTTCCCCTTAATCGACGTCTGGAGCGCCTTGTTGAACACGGCTTCCTGGCAATTGCCGGCGCTCATGCTGAACTATGCCTTCTCCGAGGCGGTGGCGGGCCACTATGCGCTGGGGGTGCGCGTGCTGCAGATGCCCATGAGCCTGATCGGCGGCGCCATTGGGCAGGTCTTTTTCGCCCGGGCCGCCGAGGCCCAGACGGAAGGCGCGCTGGATTTGGTGGTCAAGAACACCTTCCAGCAACTGTCCAAGATCGGGCTATTCCCCGTGCTGGCGGTCGCGGTGGCCGGGCGCGATGCTTTTAGCGTCGTTTTCGGCGCGCAGTGGGCGCAAGCGGGCGTCTATGCGCAGATCCTGAGCCTGTGGTTCTTTTGCGGCTTTATCGCGTCGCCCCTCAGCTCGGCCATCACCGTCTCGGGCAAGCTCTCCTTTGGCCTGCTCATGACCGTGTTGGGCCTGGCCACCCGCGCTGCCTCCCTGCTCGTCGGCGGCCTGCTGCGCAGCCCCGAGCTCGGGCTGGCCGCGCTCTCGATCTCGGGCTGCTTCGTGTACGTCCTGTTGTTGCGGAAGGTTTTCGCGATAGCGGGCGTGCCCGCCCGCGAAGCGCTGTCCAGCCTATGGCAGGTCCTGCTCGCTTTCGCGCCCGCGGGGAGCCTGCTCGTCTTGATTCAGATACTCCGCCTGCCCCCCTGGATCACGGTCGTGGCCATGGGGCTGGCCATCGTCATCTATTACTGGCGACTGGTTCGCCGCGACGCCCAGTACGCCGAGCTGGTGAAACGGGTCCTCTCTCGGGCGCAGAGCCGCAGGTAGCCAATGACAAGCGAGAACATGGGCAGCCATCTTGATCATCCTCAAGCCCCTGAGCGAACCGCGGGCCATGCGGCCAGGTCGGCGATTTATGTCACGACCTACTATACCCACGACTTGCTCGAGCACAATAGCGTCATTTTATCGCGCCTGCTCTGCTTGAAGGCGCTCGGATACAAGATGGTGGTGATCGGGCGGTCGCCGACGCGCGAGCCCAACCTGCTACGCACCAGCTATGCCGACGTGTTGTTGCTGGACCCGCGGCGCGGCGCCGCGGAGCAACTGGCCGAGATGGAACGGCTGTCCGGGGCGCCGCTGGATGTGGCGCTCGTCATCGCCCGCGACCTGCCCACGGCGAGGCAAGCCCTGGCGCTGGGGAAGCGCTGCGCCTGTCCGGTATACTATGACTCGTTGGAGACCTGGACCGGCTATGGCGTGCGCGAGGGACGCGTGAAGCCGTTGCGCTACCTGCGGTCCTGGCTGCGCGAGCGCTGGCATATCCGGCGCTTCACGCGGGTCATCACCCACTCCCAGACCGCCAAGCGGTACCTGGAGCGGCTCCACCGCTTGCCGCCCACCCTCACCGGCGTGCTCTATGCGGCGCTCCCGCCGCCGCCCCCGGGGCCAAAGGGGCGGTTGTGGCGCCTGGCCTTCGGCGACGCGCCCCGGCAGGGCAAGGTGCTCGTCTGCAGCGGAGGGCTCTCGCCCGGCCGCGGCCTCCACGCCCTGATCGAGGCGTTCCAATACGTTGGCCAGGATTACCGGCTGGTGTTGTTGGGCAATGGCCCCCTGAAGGCCGAGCTAGCCGCGCGAGCCTCGATGCTGGGGCTGGGCGGGCGGGTTGGTTTCTGCCCCTATGTGCCGGTGACAGACTATTACCCGCTGCTCGGTGACGCGGATATCGGGGTCGACCCGCGGCCCCTCACCAACCGCAACTATGACCTGGCCTGTTCCGTCCGGGTGGTCGACTATGCCAACTGCCGGCTTCCCATCATCACCACCGCAACGCAAGGGTTCAGGTTCATCGAGCGGGAATATGGCATCGTCAGGTGTATCCCGCAAGGGTTGGGGCCCCGAGAGATGGGCGCGATGATCACCGAGTTTGCCGACGGGTACCAGAGCCATCCCGACCGGACGCGCGCGAGCCTGGAGCGCGCGCTGGAACGGGAGTTCTCCTTTCAGGCCAACGTCTCGCGCCTGGAGCAGTGGCTGCGCGAGGATGGGCTCGCTCCCGAGCGGGAGCAAGGACGTGTGGCGGAACCATGAGACCCGTGCTATTCGTGGCCTACTATTATCCGCCCGCAGGCGGTGTGGCCGTGCAGCGGTCGCTGAAATTCGCCAAGTACCTGCCCGAGTTTGGCTGGCAGCCTGTGGTGCTGACCACCACGCCCGGGGCTTATCCGGCCCGTGATGAGTCGCTTTGGAGCGATGTGCCCGAAAACACGCCCATCTATCGGGTGAAAAGCTACGACATCAACGGCCTGCGCGGGCGAGCGAGCCGATGGGGAGCAGGCAAACTGCTCAGCGCCCTGAACCTCGCCCTCATGTTGCCGGACGCCGCCCTGTTCTGGTCCTACCTGGCGCGTGGCGCCGTCCGGCGCATCCTGGACCAACATGCGCCTGCCCTGGTCTACTCCTCCTCCTGGCCCGCCAGCGCGCACCTGCTCGCCAGGTGGGTCAAGGTCACATACGGGCTGCCTTGGGTAGCGGATTTCCGAGATCCCTGGAGCGAGAACCAGCGCATGCGCATCCTCCCCGGCTATCGCCGCTTGCACCGGCGGCTGGAACGACAGGTGCTCCACGACTGCGATCGCATCGTCACGGTCTCGGAGCCGTTGGCGGAGCGCTTCCAGCGGTTGGCCGGGCCAGGGGCGGAAGACGTCCTGGTGATCGAAAACGGGTACGACGACTCGGACATCGCGATTTTGCCCCCGCCGCGCACCGACCGATTCACCATCACGTATACCGGCTCTTTCAGCGCCCTGCACAGCCCTGCCGCGTTTGTGGCGGCCATCGACCTCTTGCTCGCCAACCAGCGCATCCCTCAGGAGCAGATGCGCGTCCTGATCGCGGGGCCCAACCTGGAGGCCCACATCCCGTCCAGGCCGCCCTTCGAGTTGCTCGGCCCGGTCCCGTATCACAGCCTGAGCGCGCTGCGGCAGCAGAGCGACCTCATGCTGCTGGTCATCAACGAGGGCCCGGAGCATGCGGGGACGTATGGCAGCAAGCTGTTCGAGTACCTGGGCTCGAACCGGCCCGTCTTGGCGCTGGCTGGCCGCGAGGGCGTGGCGGCCCGGCTCATCGAGCAGGCCCGGGCGGGGGCCGTCCTGCCGCACGACCCCGCCGCCATCGCGGAGGCGGTCCTGGGCTATTACCAGCGCTGGCAAGAGGGGCACTTCGACCACGCGCCGGATTGGGCCGTGATCCAGCGTTACACCCGCCGCAACCTCGCCGCCCGGCTGGCCGCCGAGTTCGACCGGCTGGCCGCCGATAGGGGGTAGCATGCCCAAGATTGGCATCCTTTCCAGCGTACACCAAGCCTTGGACCCGCGCATCTTTTACCGCGAGGCGCGCAGCCTGCGCCGGTCCGGCTATGAGGTCACGGTCATCGCGCAGCACGACCGCGACGAGATCGTCGACGAGATCTCGATCCAGGCGCTGCCGCGCACGCCCAGGTGGCGGCGGCCGTTGCTCTGGTTCACCTTGCTGCGCCGCGCCCTGGCCTCCCGCGCCGACGCCTTCCAGTTCCACGACCCCGAGCTGCTCCTGGTGGTCCCCTGGCTGCGCCTGCTGACGGGCAAGCCCACCATCTATGATGTGCTCGAATCGCACGCGGATTTCATCCGCATCAAAACCTATCTCCCCGCCTGGCTGCGCCGGCCCGTGGCGAGGCTCTTTGCCGTCGCCGAGCCGTGGCTGGCGCGCTGCCACAACGGGCTGCTCTTTGCCGACGACCGCATCGCCGAGACCTTTGCCAGCCTGCGCTGCCCCAAAGCGACGCTGTTCAATTACCCGGAAAGCGACTTTGTGCGGCAGGCGCTGGAGCAAACGCGCGGGCGGGGCTATGCCCCGGTGGTGCTGCACCTCGGCGGGCACGAGGTCAGCCGGGGCACGGCGCTCATGGTGGAGGCGTTCGAGCGCGTGGCGCGCGCGCGGCCAGAGGCGCGGCTGCTGCTGGTGGGCCCCTTCTTCCCGCCCAGCCTGGAGCAAGAGATGCGCGCCGATATCGCCCGCCGCGGCCTGACGCACGCCGTGACCATCACCGGCCCGGTGCCCTTCACGCAAGTGGGCGACTACCTGCGCCAGGCCTCCGTGGGCTGGTGGGCCGCGCAGCCGGTGGCCAAATACGAGAAGAACATCCCGACCAAGATATTCGAGTACATGGCCTATGGGTGCGCCGTGGTCAGCAGCGACCTTCAGCCGGTGCGACCCTTTATCCAACCAGGCCGGAACGGCTACCTGGCGCGGCCCGACGACCCCGCCGCCCACGCCCAGGCCATCCTCGAGTTATTGGATCACCCGGAGAAGGCCCGGGCCATGGGGCAACTTGGCCAGGAGTGGGTGAGCGCGCGCTACAACTGGGACGAGATGGAAAAGCGCCTGCTGGCCTTTTACGCGCAGGTGCTTAGCTAGAACCAAGCAACAAGCGAGAGAAGCCGATGCGAATCCTCTACCTTTCCCAATACTTTCCTCCCGAAGTGGGCGCGACCCAGACCCGCGCCTATGAAATGGCCCGCCACTTGGTCCAGGCAGGCCACCAGGTGACCATGCTGACCGAATTCCCCAACCACCCCTCCGGGATCATGCCCGACGAGTTCCGGGGCAAGTGGTGTCAGCGCGAGTCGCTGGAGGGGATCGACGTGCTGCGCATCTGGGTCAAGGCCTCGCCGGTGAAGAGCTTTCGCAACCGGATGCTCTTCTACCTCAGCTATATGCTCAACGCGACGCTGGTGGGCCTGCTCAAGGCCCAAGGGCCCTACGACCTCGTTTATGTCACCTCGCCGCCGCTGTTCGTGGGCGGGGCGGGCCTGGCGCTGAGCGCCCTGAAGCGCGCCAAGCTCGTCTTTGAGGTGCGCGACCTCTGGCCCGAGTCGGCGGTGGCCCTGGGGGAACTGAGCAACCGGCAAGCCATCGCCTGGGCTAGCCGCTTGGAGGAACTGTGCTATAATAGGGCCTCTAGAATCGTCGTGGTCACCAACGGCATCGAGGCCCGGCTGCAGGAGCGGGGCTATGGGGCCAAGCTGGCGCTGATCGCCAACGGCTCCAACACCGAGCTTTTCCGCCCCTCGCCCGAAGCGGGCCTCAAGCTCCGCCAGGAGTTGGGCCTGGGCTCCCGGTTCGTGGTGCTGTATGCGGGGATCCATGGCCTGGCCCAGGGCATGGAGACGTTGGTGGAGGCGGCGCGGCTCTTGCAGGACCAGCCGGACGTGCACTTTCTCTTTGTGGGCGAGGGCCCCAAAAAGATGGATGCGGCGATCTTGCGAGAGGAATATGGCCTGCAGAACCTGACGATGCTCTCGGAGCGCCCCATGTCCGAGATGCCGGCCTTTCTTTCGGCGGCCAACGTGGCCCTGGTCCCCTTGCGCAAGCATGCGCTGTTCCAGGGCGCGCTGCCCTCCAAGATGTTCGACGCCTGGGCCTGCGGGTGCCCCATCATCCTGAGCATCGAGGGCGAGGCGCGGCGGGTTCTGGAGGCAGCGCAAGGCGGCCTATACGCCGAGCCCGAGGATGCCGCGAGCATCGCCGCGGCGGTTCAGAGCTTGCGGGCGAGGCCAGCAGAGGCCGCCGAGATGGGCCTGAACGGACGGCGCTACGTGGAAGCGCACTATAGCCGGCAACGGATGGCGCAGCGGTTGGAAGAACTGCTGCGCGAGATCGTGTAAGCCTGGGGAGAGGATAACACAGCGAGTATGAAAGCTCTCGTGACCGGGGGCGCGGGCTATATCGGCTCCAATCTGGTGGATCGCCTGCGGCGGGAAGGCTATGAGGTTTGGGTGGTGGACAACCTCTCCCAGGGCAAGGTGCAGAATATCGCCCACCACCTGGACGACGCCCACTTTCACTTTATCAACGACACCATCCTCAACCAGAGCCTGATGGAGCGGGTCATCAGCCACGTGGACGTGATCTATCACCTGGCTGCCGTGGTGGGGGTCAAGTACGTGGTGCAGAACCCCCTGCAAGCCATCATCACCAACGTGCGCGGCACCGAAATCGTGCTCGAGCTGGCGCACAAGTATTGGAAAAAGACCCTCATCGCCTCCACCTCCGAGATTTACGGCAAATCGGAGCAGGTCCCCCTGGCCGAGAACAGCGACCGCCTGCTCGGCCCCACCAGCGTGGACCGTTGGGCTTATTCGGACTCCAAAGCCATCGACGAGTATTTCGCCCTGGCCTATCACAAGCTGGGCCTGCCGGTGGTGGTCGTTCGCTATTTCAACTCGTATGGGCCGCGGCTGGATGCCAAGGGCTATGGCAGCGTCA
Source organism: Chloroflexota bacterium (assembly GCA_012689325.1). Lineage (GTDB taxonomy): Bacteria > Chloroflexota > Anaerolineae > JAAYEA01 > JAAYEA01 > JAAYEA01. Next base: position 2,391 of record JAAYEA010000264.1, on the reverse strand, counting down.
TCGCCAGGTTTGTCAACCAGGCCATGCGCGGCGAGCCCATCACCGTCTATGACGATGGCAAGCAGACCCGCTCGTTCACCTACGTGGACGACACCATCCAGGGGACCTTCCTGGCCAGCAATTGCCCCGAAGCGGCGGGGCGCTTTTTCAACATCGGCAGCAGCCAAGAGATCTCGGTGGTCGAGCTGGCGCACAAGGTCAAGACGCTCCTGGGCTCGCCCTCCCCCATCGTCTTTGTGCCCTACACCCAGGCCTTTGGCAACAACTTTGAGGAGACGCGCCGCCGGCTTCCCGATGTGCGGCTGGCGGAGCAGACGTTTGGATTTCGCGCCACCGTGCCGCTGGATGACGGGCTGCGCCGGACCATCGCCTGGTTCCAGGAGACCTGCGGGTCTGGCGGCTCGGGCAGCGGCGCCAAACCCTAGCTGCCCACGATCGCCGAGATGGAGCGAACATGCAGACCAAGCTGAGCGCGTTGTGCGAGCGTATCATGGAAGCCGGATGGCTATCCGCGCTCATCATCGAGCCGTTGTTTTTCAACGTCTATTCGGATCGCGTCTTTGAGCCGGACAAGATCGCGTTGCTCCGCTCCATCGCCCTGATCCTCATCGCGGCCTGGGTCGTCAAGCTGATCGAAGACCACGCGCGCCCGACGACCTCCGCCGACGCGCCCGCCCAGTCGCTTTGGCAGCGCCTCACTCGAGTCCCGCTGGTGCTGCCCACGCTGCTCCTGGTGGCAGTCTATCTCTTCTCCACCATCACCTCGGTCACGCCGCGCGCAAGCCTGTGGGGCTCCTATCAACGGCTGCAGGGGACCTATTCCACGCTGTCGTACATCGTCATCTTTGGCGTGATCCTGAGCACGCTGCGCCGCCGCGAGCAGTTGGAGCGCTTGATCCACCTCGCCATCCTGGCCAGCCTGCCCGTGGCGCTCTATGGGTTGATCCAGCGCTTTGGCCTGGACCCGCTGCCCTGGGGCGGCAACGTGGTGCGCCGCGTCGCCTCCAACATGGGCAACTCGATCTTTGTGGCGGCCTACCTGATCATGATCGTGCCGCTGACCCTGCGCAACCTGCTCAGCAACCTGTTCAGCGTGGTCCGGGATGAGGACACCTGGGTCAAGCTGCCCTTCATCGTCGGCTGCGCGCTGGCCATCGTCCTGCAAGCGGTGGCCTGGCTGAGCATCAGCTATGTCGCCGGCATCCTCATCGGCGCGCTGTTCACCCTGCTGATGGGCGTTTTCGCCCTCGTCATCCACAAGCCCCTGCTCAAGTTCGCCTGGATCGCGGCCCATGGGGTCATCCTGGTGGCGCAGTTGGCCTGCATCTTTTACACGCAGAGCCGCGGCCCCTGGCTGGGGCTGCTGGCAGGGCTGTTCTTCTTTGTTCTGATCTTTGCCTTCTCCCAGCGCATCCGCTGGCTGCAATGGACCTCCATCACGCTGGCCCTCGCAGGCGGCCTCTTTTTGGGCGTGCTCAACATGCCCAATACCCCGCTGGCGGCGATCAAACAACTGCCCTATATTGGGCGACTGGGGCGGCTCCTGGAGACGGAGCAAGGCACCGGCAAGGTGCGCGTGCTGATCTGGGAGGGCGCGACGGAGCTCATCGGCTGGCACGAGCCCATCGGGCTGCCCGGCCAGGAGGACAAGCTCAATGCCCTGCGCCCGCTGATCGGCTACGGCCCCGAGTCCATGATCGTGGCCTATAACCCCTTCTACCCGCCGGACCTGGCGCACTATGAGCGGCGCAACGCCTCGCCCGACCGCTCCCACAACGAGACCTTTGATGCGCTGATCCAGACGGGGCTGATCGGGTTCCTGGTCTATTTTAGCTTTTACATCGTCCTCTTCTACCACAGCCTCAAGTGGCTGGGGCTGCTCGAGAATCAGCGACACCGGAACACCTACCTGGGGCTGACCATCGGGGGGGCTCTGCTGGGCGTCCTGGGGCCGCTGGCCTTGGAGGGCAGCCTGCGCTACGCGGGGGTGGGCGCGCCCTTTGGCTTCACCATCGGCCTGGTCCTCTATCTGATCCTCTCCTCGTTCATCGTGCCGCATCAGAACGGCTCCTTGAGCGAGCGACAACTGCTGCTGATGGCCCTGCTCTCAGCGATCCTGGCCCATTTCATCGAGATTCACTTTGGCATCGCCATCGCCTCCACCCGCACCTACTTTTGGACCTACGCCGCGATCCTGGTGGCGGTGGGCCTGCGCTGGGTGAGCCTGGAGATCGCCGAGCCGGAGCTGCCGGTTGTCCCGGTGTCCAGCGAAGCCAGCACGCGTCGCAAGCGCTCCCGCCGCCCGGAAACCCCACGCAAGGCGCCGCCAGATCAGACCGCCAAGGCGTGGCGCTGGTCGGGCGCGGTGGCCTGGGCGCTGCTGGCGGCCCT
>JAAYEA010000263.1 GCA_012689325.1 Chloroflexota bacterium | reverse complement strand
CGCCCCGGCTCAGGGCGCGCACCTGCGCAGGAAATCCAACGCCCGTTGCAGCTCCTCGGGCCGCATGAAATAGGCCACGGCGAAGCGGATGGTCTGCGCGCCGTCCTCGAAGCGGCTGTATTGGAAGAGCATCCGCTGGTCCTCGTAGCGCCGCGCGAGCTGGTCGTGGTCATAGCCGCGGAAGCTCAGGCGCACCAGCCCCGCCGAAAGGTGCGGCGCGTGGGGCGTCTGCAGCTCCATGCCCGGCAGCGCCGCCAGCTCGCGCTTGAACGGCCCCACCAGCTCGCGCACCCGCGCCTCGATCCGCTCCACGCCCACCTCTTGGATCAGGTCCACCGCCACGCCCAGCGCCGCATAGATGCCCCACAGCCGCGTGGCGCACTCGAAGCGCCGGTTCCCCTCGGCCCAGACCAGTTGCGCGTCGCCCGGGCCCTTGCCCGCCGCCCGCGAGCCCCAGCCGACCCAGACCGACTCCACCTCCTCCAGCCGCTCCTTGGCGATATAGAGGTAGCCCGTGCCTTGCGGGCCCATGAGCCACTTGTGGCCGCAGCCGGTGTAAAAGTCGCAGCCCAGCGCGCGAACGTCTACGGGGATCTGCCCCGCGCCGTGGGCGCCATCCAGCATGAACAGCGCCCCGCGGTCGTGGACCAGCTTGGCGAGGCGAGCGGCGGGGATGCGCAGCCCGGTGATGCACGAGACGTGGCTCATAAAGACGATCCGCGTGCGCGGGGTCAGCAGCGCCTCCAGGCGGCGCAGCAGCTCCTCCTCGTCGTTGGCCAGCGCCAGCACCTTGACCGTCGCGCCGTGGCGTTGCGCCGCCACTTGCCAGTTGACCCAGCCGCTCTCGTGCTCCTTGTCGCTGAGGATGATCTCGTCGCCGGGCTGCCAGCGCAGGCCATGGGCCACGATGTTGGTCCCGTCGGTCACCGAGCGGGTCAGGGCGATCTCGGACGGCTCCGCGCCCAACAGGGCGGCGAGCTTGGCCCGCGTCGCCTCGTAGGCCTCGTGGCCGCGCTGCTCGGCGATGGGCGAGTAGGGGCCCTCCAGCTCGAGCATGGTGGTCCACTCGCGCAGCGCGTCGGCCACGCGGGTGGAGAGGGGGCCATAGGTGCCGGGGTTGAGGTAGGTGACGCGCTCCAGGACGGGAAAGAGCGCGCGATAGCGGGCGATGTCGGCGTCGTTCAAGGGTTCCTCCCTGTGGCGAGATCGGCGCGAGTATGCGCCGGATCGATCAGGGAGTCAAACGAGGCGCGAGCTCCTGTGGAGCCGGCCACCGGGCAACCACGGGGGCGCCCCCTACAATGCCTAACGTAGGGGCAGGCCCCCGTGCCTGCCCTGCCTCCAATACGGGGCAACCATGGGGCGATCATGGGGCAACCATGGGGCAACCATGGGGCAACCACGGGGCAACCATGGGGCGATCATGGGGCAACCACGGGGCAACCACGGGGCAACCACGGGGGGCATCTGCTCCAACTAATTGGCATAGGTTAGCGTGGGCCACAGTTGCGTTGTGCATGGCGCGCCTTCCGGTCTAGGATGAGCCCTTCGGGTAAGGGTACAAGATCAGCTTCAGGGATCACTGGAACCT
>JAAYEA010000262.1 GCA_012689325.1 Chloroflexota bacterium | reverse complement strand
GCCCGTCGATGCCCACCGCGCCAAACACCTGCCGCTTGGCCAGGGTCACAAAGAGGTTGCCCGGGCCGCAGATCTTGTCCACCCGGGGGACGGAGGCGGTGCCGTAGGCCAGCGCGCCGATGGCCTGCGCGCCGCCGATGCAAAAGACACGGTCCACCCCGGCCAGCGCCGCCGCGGCCAGGGTGATGGGCGCCACCCTCCCGGTGGCGCGCTCGGGCGGGCTCGCCACCACGATCTCGGCGACGCCGGCGACCCGCGCGGGGATGGCGGCCATGAGCAAGGAGGAGGGCAGCGGCGCGGTCCCGCCGGGGGCATAGATGCCGACGCGCTGCAAGGGGCGCACGATCTGCCCCAGCGTCCCGCCCATCTCCAGGTCGATCCAGGAGGGGATGTGCTGGCGCTGGTGAAAGGCGCGGATGCGCGAGGCCGCGAGCTCCAGGGCCGCCAGCAGGTCGGGGGCGATGCTGGCCTTGGCCGCGGCGATCTCGTCGGGAGAGACCTCGATCCGCTCCCGCTCCGTCCCATCGATGCGGCGGGTCCACTCGCGCACGGCGGCGTCGCCGCGGCTGCGCACATCGGCCAGGATGCGGCGCACCGCCTCCTCGGGCGAGAGCTCCTCGCCAAAGATGCGGCGCATGCCGCCCTTGATCCGCTCGGGCACCTCGATCTCGTCCGCCGAGAGGCGCCTCAGCAGCGTCTCGCGGGCCGCCGCCACGTCCGTCCAGATGCGCAACAGGCTCATGCGAGCCTCCCTTCTATAAACAAAAAAGACTAGTTGAGATCACTAGCCTTTTCGGGATGAACCGGATCACCGCGGGAGCGTTCCTGCTGCTACCGGTTCATCCAGGGGTATGGTGATGGGCGGAAACCGACCACCCAGCCGCCCGCGCGAGCGCGCCAGGAAACAAGCCTTGGCGGTCCCGATCATGGCAGACTGGATAGGTGGTCATGCTCGCTGGGTTCTCCTCGTCCACTGGCTGCGATCCAAGGTCGACCTTGGCGCCTCGCCAGCGCATTCGAGTGTCCTAGGCAGAGGCCGCCGGCTTGCTTTTGTTCAGGCGGGCCATCAGGCGGGACTTGCGGCGCGCGGCGTTATTCTTGTGGATGACGCCATGGGAAGCCGCCCGATCCAAAGCGCTGATCGCATCCTGGATGGCCACGTTGGCCTCGTCGATGCGCTGCTGGCCGAGCAAGGCATTGACCTTCTTCACATAGGTGCGCGCCTTGGTGCGATGGACGCGGTTGCGCACGCGGGCCTTTTCCGACTGGCGAATTCTCTTGATGGCCGACTTGATGTTTGCCAAACCTGCGATCTCCTTTCAACCTCGGTACATCCGATTTAGGTATAATAGTCGATTTCGGGGTTTTGTCAAATCCCTGGCGCCCCTTCCGGATCGCGCCGCATCTGCCAGACCGGCAAGGTGGGGCCGCTGGCGCGAAAGCCGTAGCGGCGGTAGAGCGCCTGGGAGCGCTCGTTGTCCTGCTGGGTATTGAGCAACACGCGGGTCAGACCGCAGCCCCAAAAGAAGCGCAGCGCGTCGCGCACGAGCTGGCCGCCGATGCCGCGCCCCTGCCAGGCGGGGTGCACCGCCAACCGGGCCAGGTGCCCCTCGCCCGGGTAGGTCGAGCAGAGGGAATAGCCCGCCACCTCGCCGCCCGCCGTCGCCACCACGAAGCGAAACTCGTCCAGCGCCTGCGCCAAGAACGCCGCGCTGTTCCACCAGATCGGGTCAAAGGCGGCATGGTCCACCGCCAGCGCGGCGGGCATGTCCTCCGCCGCGGCGGGCCGGAGCGTCGCCAGCGCGAGGCCGCGCTCCTCGGGCAGGCCGCGCCCCTCCCTTTCATAGAAGGCGATACGGTTGATCGTCGCGAACCCCAGCGCCGGCAGCTCACCGTTCAGCCAGGGCTCGTCGCCGATATAGAGCAACGGGCCAGCGCCCGCCGCCTGCCCGGCCCGGTCCGCCGCCGCCAGGAGCGGGCCCAACTCCTCATCCAGCGCCTCCAGGTCAGCGCAGCCCACCATCTGCATCTGCCAGACGGGGTGGCGCTGCGTCTCCACCAGCGCCGCCGCGGCGATCCGGCCCGCGCGCTCGGCCAGCCAGCAGGCGCCCGCGCGCAGGTGCGGCTCCAGGTCCCGCGGCCGGATGTCGGTGGCGAGCCAGGGCGCGCGCGAGAAGAAGGCGAGCAGGGCCGGGAGTTCGTCATCCGCGGCCAGGCGGATCAGGCGTTCCATAGGGTTCCCTTGAAAACAGACTCGAAATGTCATGCTGAGGCGGCGGCTCGCCGACGCCGAAGCATCTCTGTTTGCGAGAACCGAGACCCCTCGGCCCGGCGCTCCGCGCTGCGACCTCGGGGTGACATAGTTGCGAGATGGCATTTTCATTCGCAACGGTGAGCCGCGGCTCATAGCCAACTCCTCGGCGAGAAGGCTGAGGAAGGATACGCAGATCGGGCGGGAAGGCAAATGCAGCATGGAATGCTGTGCAGCATGGAATGCCGGGCGAGCATTTGGCCCCTGATGATGGTTGAGGGTAGAATGGCTCTCAGAATAACACCCATGGAGGCGCGAAATGAAACGATGGCTTCTCTCCCTGATTGCGCTTACCATCGTGGCCACGACCGGCGCACTGCGGCAGCCCATAGCTCAGCCAGCGCAAGCGCTGGCCGCTGCGCCCACACCCCAGGGCTGGGAATACCTCGGCCCCGACGGTGGCGAGATTGATACGCTCCTCGTGGACCATCAGCGAACCCTCTACGGCGGGACAGACAGCGGGTGGTTCCGTTCCCTGGACCTGGGCGACCACTGGACGCGGCTAGAGCTAGGCGCGGCGGCGGGAGAGATCGGCTCGCTTTACCTGGCGCCTGATGATACGCTGTTTGCCATCGCGGAAACGGGGCAGCTCTACCGCTCGGCGGATCGCGGAGCGGCGTGGGCGCCAATAGACAGGACGAGGGATTTTCGAGGCTATCGGCTGGTCTTTTCGCCAGACTATGCCACAGATCGCACGCTGTTCGGGTGGGGTGCATCGCTGCTGCTAAGATCTACAGATGGCGGCGGCATTTGGGAGACCGCTCTCGATCTGGTAGAAGTTGCCTCCTTTGAGGAAATAATCATTTCCCCCGACTATGGCCGAGACCTCACGCTATTCACTGTAGCGCTTCACAGCGCTTGGCATAGCGTGGGCTATCTGCACAAATCGAGCGATGGGGGCCAGAACTGGACGCTGGTCTGGAGTGAGTCGGTCTCTCGCATCAAGGCTGCTGTCTCCCCTGCCTATGGGCAGGACCAGACATTGTTCATCGCGGCAGCAACCAATGAAGACTACGGCAGGGCCCAGGACCATTATATGGGCGTTTGGTTGATGAAGTCTGAGGACGGCGGCAGTTCGTGGCGCACAGTGCGATCCCTTGGTTGCTCTGGTTACACCTACACGGGCTTCTTTGAGGCCACACTTGCTCTCGTTATCTCGCCAGCCTATGGCTCTGATCAAAGCCTGTTGCTGGAGGCATGGGCAAGTATTCAGGATGATCCAGCATCGACGGGGGGATTCTGCGATACCTACGGCGAAGGGCCATATACCGAGACCGTTCTATCAACCGATGGCGGCAACACATGGCAAGCATGGGATCGTGACGACGATTATACCTGCCTCGAGTTCTGCGAATGCGACCCGAGTGAGTGGTGGTGCAGGCCTCGATTTCTGAGCCTCTGGCCGCTAGAGCTCTCGCCCGCATACGCCCAGGATCACACTGCATTCAGCAAAGATGGATTCGGCCATCTGGAGTTGGATTCCTACGGAAGACCTTTGTCATGGACCCCGTGGGACGAGGAACACTGGCCGCTCGTGTTTTCCCCAAACTATTCGACAGATCACACCATCTTTGCTCCTGACTACCGCTCTACTGATGCCGGTAGGACATGGCAACGCATGGCCAGGGTGGGCCTGAGCGATCTGGATGTGGAAGCGCTGGCGCTCTCCCCAGCATGGCAAGGGGATGGAGTTGTATTCATAGGGACAGAAGAGGGGTTAGACAAATCCCAAGATCGTGGTCAAACCTGGCAACTCACAGATGCACCGTATGCAGAGGGCCTCGTCCTCTCGCCCGAGTACGAGGGCGATGGGACACTTTTCGTCTCAGGGGCCCGCAGTAGGAACCGTGGAACATCATGGTCCGAAGTGTGCGTGAGGGGATCGTTGGCGATCTCACCGGACTATGAAAATGACGGCACGGTTTTTGGGACATATCACTACCAGAACCGAGTTACGGAGGGGCAGCAGGCATACGGCAACGCCCTCGTTCGCTCGACAGACCAGGGGGAGAGCTGCGAGCAACGCGGTCCAATAGACCAGTCCATGCCAGGCGGTATAGGCTACGGATATTGCCGGACCATTGCCATCTCTCCCGATTACGCCAGCGATCACGAGATCCTGGCCGCGTGTCAGGGGCCTGGGCTATTAGGGAGCGATGACGGCGGTGATACCTGGTCCTGGACCACGGCTCCAACATCAAGCCCAGCCATGACCTTCATCAATCCCGAGGATGGTTGGCTAGTCGTGCCCGATGTAAGCCAGGAGGGTACAGACTACTACCTCACCATGATCGTCCTTCACACACAAGATGGCGGCCAGACCTGGCGCGTGCAGTCCAATACCACTCCAGCCAAAGGATACTACACTATCGATCTTGATGCCCTGACAGTGCAGTTTGTGGATAGCCAAAACGGTTGGATATTGGGCGATGACCTCGAGATCCCAGGAACGGGAGACAGAGCCGGGCTTTGGCGAACTGTAGATGGTGGCGAGACCTGGCAGTTGCTGGATGTCGAGTATAACGTGCAGGCGATGCACTTTGTGGATCCCTTGCGAGGGTGGCTGGCTGCGTATGGAATCTGGCGCACCATCGACGGCGGTGATACCTGGACGCGCCAACAGACACCCAGTGACTCCTTTTATGGGCTATTCTTCCTAGACGAGAACCTGGGCTGGGCCGTGGGATTGGGCGGAAAGGTCATTCGCACACTGGATGGCGGCGAAACTTGGCTGGCATGCGAGACCGGAAGCTCGGCCAACATGCGCGCCGTCCACTTTGCTGACGCCCAGCACGGCTGGGCCGTGGGCGGGGCAGGCATCATCCTGCGCTCTTCCGATGGCGGGATCGTCTGGACCGCGCAGCAGAGCGGCAGCGTGGGCAAGCTATCTCAGGTACACTTCTGGGACGCCCAGCGCGGCATGGCCGCTGGGGACGATCTCCTGCTCACTACCGATGGGGGGCAGACCTGGACCGTGCAGCGCCCGCTCGGCTCCACCGAGCGTGTGGCCTTCCAGAATGGCGGACGGGCCTGGATCGCCAACGGCAGCGGCGGCATCGCGCGCACGATAGATGGCGGGCTGGCCTGGGAAAGCGACCTGCGCGCCTACCCTGCCGGCGCAGAGGCGGTAGCGATCTCGCCCGCCTTCCGCGCGGACCGCACGATCCTTCTCTCCGCAAACAACGGCCTGTTCAAATCCACCGATGGCGGCGTCTTCTGGCAGGACATGCCACTTACGCACACGGTCTCCTACCTAGCCCTCTCGCCCCACTACGCCCAGGACCAGACGCTCGTCGCTGCGACCTCCGAGCACATCTGGATCTCCCGCGACGGTGGCTCCGCGTGGACCTCGCTGAACGACGGCCTGCCCTCACTGGACGTCTTTTCCCTGGCCATCGGCGACAGCAGCCCCCTGACGCTCTACATCGGCACCAGCAGCGGCGTCTGGGGGCGCGTCCTGGCCTCTCCCACCAGCCAATTGCGCACCCTC
>JAAYEA010000261.1 GCA_012689325.1 Chloroflexota bacterium | reverse complement strand
TGCTGACCGCCAAGCTCGCCGCGGACCGCATCCTGAAGGACGGCTAAGGGCCGTTCCCCCGCGAATCTAGCACGCGAAAGAGGTATTCCATGCGATGGTTGGACGATATCCTGCTGCGCGACCGCTACGATGTCATCGTGGTTGGCGCGGGGCTGGGCGGGCTGACCGCGGCGAGCTTGCTGGCCAAACGGGGCGTGTCGGTGCTGTTGATTGACCGCCAGAACAAGCCGGGCGGCTCGTGCACCTCGTTCAAGCGCGAGGATGTCGTCTATGATGTGGGCACGGCCATGCTCTATGGCTTTGGCGAGCGGGGTTTCAAGCCGTTCCGCTTCCTGATGAACGAGTTGGAGGAGCCCATCGACGTGGTGGCGCACGCCACCCTGGCGCGCATGACCTTCGAGGGGCACGAGATCACCTTTTGGCCGGACCTGGACCGCTTCCTGGGCGAGCTGGGCGACTTCTACCCCGAGGAGCGCGAGGGCCTGCGCGCCTTTTATGCCGACCTTTTCAAGATGTACGAGAATATCGTGCTCAAGAACGAGGTGGTGGTCCCGCCCTCCGAGTTCTCCTCGCGCCAGGGGCTGCGGCAATTGCTCAGCGGCCCCCTGGCCATGCTCAAGATGCAAAAGCTGCTCAACATGAGCGTCAAGGACTTGCTGGACCGCTACTTTCATACCCCTGGTGTCGTCAACTTTTTTGACAAGCTCTGCTCCGCCTATTGCTATTGCACCGCCGCCGAGACCCCCGCCATATTGGCGGCGACCATGTTCCTGGACAACCACGTCGGCGGGGTCTATTATCCGGCGGGCGGCGCGCAGATGCTCCCCAACAAGCTGGAAAAGGCCTTCGAGCGCGACGGCGGGCAGATCCTCTATCGCCATCTGGTGGACGAGATCCTCATCCGCGAGGGGCAGGCCTATGGCGTGCGCCTGGCCGGCGGCCAGGAGATTCTGGCGGATCGGGTGGTCGCCAACGCCACCGTCTGGAACATCTATGGCAACCTGGTGAGGCCGGAGCACATCGCGCCGGAGCGGCTGGCCTGGGCGCAAGGCCTGGTCCCCACCTTTCCCAGCATGACGCTCTACCTGCTGGTGGACGCGCAGGCGCTGCCCCCCAGCGTGCTGCCCTGGGAGATCTTTATCGAAAAGGGCGAGGTGATCGACAGCTCGGACCTGACGCTCTACGTCAACGCGCTGGTGGACCGGACCCTGTGCCCCGAGGGCAAGCTGGTGATCACGGTCATCGCTCCCAACCTGGGCCAGTGGCCGTCGCCCACCGACCCGGCCTATGGCTCGGCCGAGTATGGGGCGCTCAAGGAGCGCGAGGCGCAACTGATGCTCGACCAGATCGAGCAGCACTACCCCGGCTTTGGCCAGCACATCGAGGGCATGACCGTGGGCACGCCGACCACCATCGAGCGCTACCTGCTCAAGAACGGCGGGGCGGTGGGCGGGCCCAAGAACGCCATCGGCCAGCACATGCTCAACCGCCTGCACGCGCGCAGCGAGTGGAAGAACCTTTATTTCTGCGGCGATTCCACCGTGATGGCCACCGGCGCGCCCGCCACCGCGGTCTCTGGCGTAGGCGCCGCCAACGTCATCCTGCGCGACCTGCGTAAGCCCGACTATGACGCGCGCAAGCACCCGCGGCAGTACGTGCGCTACGTGGACCAGCCCTACCGTCGCCCGCCCTACCGCGCTGGCGACCCGCTCACGGCGGAGAACGTCCCCAGCGCCGCGGCGCAGTGCCAATGGTGCGAGTCCCCGGCCTGCGTGGCGAGCTGCCCGGCGGGCATGGATATCCCTGGCGCGCTGCGACGGTTGGAGGCGGGGAACGCCCTCGGGGCGGCGCGGCTGCTGCGCCAGCGCAACCCCCTGGCCGAGCTCTCTTGCGCTGCTTGCGGGGACAACCCGCCTTGCCAGAGGAGTTGCCACCGCCGGACCTTTGCTGGGGAGGCCGTGCCCATCGCCGACCTGCTGCGCTGGGCGTGCCAGGCGGCGGGCGAGGCGGGCTGGCCGCGTGGGGAGGCAGGGGAAAACGGCTGGCGCGTCGCCGTGGTGGGCAGCGGCCCCGCTGGCCTGAGCTGCGCCTATTACCTGGCGCTGCTGGGCGTTCGGGTGGACCTGTTGGACAGCAGCGCCCAGCCAGCCGACCGGCTCCGACGGGCCGCCGAGGGGATGCTGGCGCTTCCTGCGTTGGAGCGGGAGCTGCCAGGGGTTCTGCGCGCGGGGGTGCGTTGGGTTGGTGGGGGCGTCGCCGATCTGCCGCAGCTGCGCGGGGCCTACGAGGCCGTCTATGTGACGCTGAGCGCCGCCGAGCTGCCCTGGGACGCGGGCCTTGCCCCGGCGCAAGATGGGTCCACTGGGCAGCCGGGGCTGTACGTCGGCGGCGAGTCCATAGCGGCGGGCCAGGGCGTGGCCGGGGGCGCGGCGGAAGGTCGTCGCGTCGCCGCGGCCATCGCTCAGCAGCTCCGCGTCCAGCCGTCGAGCTCGGCCTGACCCATCGAGGACTATCGCCAGGTGGGGCTGCTCTCGCAGGAACCTGGGTTGATTGCTCAGTCCTGCCATCGCTTTAACGCGACTTGACAGCAGGGCCTATCCTGCGATATAATGTTTGATACAGGGGGAAGGAAGAGGGGACTGTATAGTCGTCCAAGGAGCCCGACGTGGTGTGCTTCTTGTGCGCGGATGGCAGCAGGCAAGATGCAAGGCTGGCATGAGCCAGCCCGATTCTTGCCTGTTTTTGTTTTTCACGGGCGCTCAGGCCATCGGCCCGGAAAGGAGGAGCAACGCAGGGGGCCCAAGCGTGGCCCTTCCCCTCGCCATGTTGGCGGCGAGGGGGTCCTGGTTTCAAGGGTGAGCCAAGTGTTTTGTGCGCCTGTTCGACAAGGAGGACGAGAAATGGCGGACAAAGGTCTAACCCGTAAAGAGTTCTTGCGTGGCGCAGCCATGACCGCGGTGGGGCTGGTGGCCGCGGGCTGCGCCGCCCCCACGCCACAGATCATCGAAAAACCGGTGACGGTGGTGGTGGAGAAAGAGGTCTCCGTAGAGAAGGTGGTCAAGGAGACGGTGGTCGTCTCCAAAGAGGTGGCGGTCGAAAAGGTGGTCAAGGAGACCGTCGTCGTCGAGAAGGAAAAGGTCGTCGAGAAAGAGCTGGTGGTCACGGCGACACCGGTAGCCAAGCCCAAGGAGGCCCCGGCGCTGGCCGAGCTGGTCAAGGCCGGCAAGCTGCCGCCCCTGGAGGAGCGCCTGCCGCTGGAGCCGCTGGTGATCGAGCCGTACAACGAGATCGGCCAGTACGGCGGCACCTGGCACCGCGCCGACACCTCGGCCAATGGCAACAACCTCGCCATGAGCTTCTATGGCCACTCGCCGGTGCACTGGGTCAAGGATGGCCTGGACAAGCGCGGCGGCCTGGCCAAGGGCTGGACCACCAACGCTGACAAGACCGAGTGGACCTTCTTCTTCCGCAAGGGGACCAAGTGGTCCGATGGGCAGCCCTTCACCGTGGATGACATCATCTACTGGTACGAGGACCTCTGCATCAACCCAGACCATCCCTTCCTGGTCCCTGACTGGCTCATCGCCGGCGGCAAGACGGCCGAGCTGACCAAGGTCGACGACTGGACGCTCAAGTTCAAGTTCGCCGCCCCCGCGCCGCTCCTGGCCGACCGCATGGCCATGTGGACCAAGGGCGTGCCCACCGGCCTGGACGCGATGGTCGTTTGCTGCAGCCACTACCTGAAGCAGTTCCACCCCAAGTACAACAAGCAGGTCACCGACTTTAAGGAACACGACCTCAAGTATGACTGGCGCACCAACATCGACTATCCGGTGCTGAACCCCTGGAAGCCAGTGCTCTATGAGGCGGGCAAGCGCATCCTCTTGGAGCGCAACCCCTATTACTATGCGGTGGACACGGAGGGCAACCAGCTTCCGTATATCGATGCGGTGGACACCACCTACGTGGAGAACGCCGAGGTGGGCAAGCTCAAGGTGCTGGGCGGCGAGACCGAGATCTGCGTGCGTCCCTGCAAGTCGCTCCCGCTGGCCGACCTGTCGCTCCTGCGGCAGAACGAGACCACGCAGGGCTACCAGGTCCACCTGTGGGATGGCGGCTCGGGCACCGGCTCGTGCTTTTTCTGCAACTGGAACCACCCCGATCCGGACAAGGTCAAGGTCTACCGCGAGCCCAAGTTCCGGCGGGCCCTCTCCCACGCCATCGATCGCGCCAAGATCCAAAAGATGACCTACTTTGGCACGGGCTTTTTGACCACCGGCACCATGAGCCCCAAGGCGGTGGAGTACAACCGCACTCCTCGCGGCAAGGAGCTCTTTGCCAAGTGGCGCGACCTGGCCGTCACGTATGATCCCGAGGCGGCCAAAAAGCTGCTGGACGAGATCGGCGTGGTGGACAAGAACGGCGACGGCTGGCGCGAGATGCCCAACGGCAAGATCCTGGAGCTGCGCATCGACTATGCGGCCAATACGCAGGCCGACCATATCCAGAACGACCAACTCGTCAAGGAGAACTGGGAGGCGATCGGGCTCAAGACGCTGCTGAACCCCGTGCCGCCCTCCGATACCACCACCATCAGGACCAATGCCAACTATGACATCTGGGATAGCTGGGAGGTGGGCGATGGCCCCAACCACCTGGTCTTCCCGGCCTGGGTGGTGCCGATCGAGAACCAGCGCTGGGCGCCTCTCTATGGCCAGTGGTACGCCGTGAAAGGCACCAACCTGGAGGGCACCGAGCTCGAGAAGGCGCCTCGCGATCGCACTCCTCCTCGCGAGGAGCCGGCCAAGGACGATCCCGTCTTCAAGATTCAAGAACTCTACGACAAGGCCAAGGTCGAGCCCGATGATGACAAGCGCGAAAGCCTGGTGCTGGACCTCATCCAGGTGCACATCGACTATGGCCCGTTCTTTATCGGCACGGTGGCCAACCTGCCGACCATCGTGGTCTTTGCGAACAACGTGGGCAACGTGCCCAACCGCGAACAACTGGGCCTCGGCGGGTTCACCAACCCCTGGATCATGAGCTACATGGGCGCGGTCTACCCGGAGCAGATGTACTTTAAGGCCTAGCGCAGTCGCCAAGAACGGGGGAGGGCCGCCCTCCCCCGGCCCCGCTACCCAGGCCTTGCGGCGGGTCGGGTGGAGCCGTCGCCCACCCCATCCGCCTTTCTGCTGTGGGTGGGCGCGCCCTCACGGCGCCGGTGCGTCTTGACCCTCGGTGTGGCCCAATGCAAAGAAAAAAGGACGTGAGATGCTAGGGTATATCGGTAGGCGCTTCCTCTATATGATCAGCACGCTCTTTCTGGTTTCCGTCGTCGGTTTCCTGATCATCAACCTGCCGACGGGTACCTATGTGGACTTTTACATCCAGAGGCTGCAAAACGAGGGAACCCATACCTCGCTGGAACAGATCGAGGCCATCACCAAGCGCTTTGCGCTGGACAAGCCCCTCTATTGGCAATACGGCAAGTGGCTGTTCGGCTTTGTGCGGGGCGATTTCGGCCTTTCCTTCGAGTTCAATAAAGAGGTCAAGGAGCTGATTTGGGAGCGGATCGTCTACACGGTGATCATCTCCTTGGCCACGCTGATCTTTACTTGGGTCGTGGCTATCCCCATCGGCATCTATTCCGCCACCCACCAGTACACGCTGGGGGATCACATTTTTACGCTTGTCGGCCTCATCGGGCTTTCCGCGCCGAGCTTTTTGCTGGCGCTGGTGCTGATGGTGATCGCCCAGCGTTCCTTTGGCCAATCGGTGGGAGGGCTCTATTCCCCGGCCTTTGTGGACGCGCCCTGGAGCTGGGCCAAGCTGGCTGACCTCCTCAAGCACCTGGTGGTGCCCATCGTGGTGGTGGGCGCCAGCGGCACGGCCAGCCTGGTCCGCATGATGCGCGGCAACCTGCTGGATATCCTCAACATGCAGTACGTGCAAGCCGCGCGCGCCCGGGGGCTCTCCGAATCGCTGGTGATCCTCAAGCACGCGGTGCGCAACGCCATCCACCCATTGATCATGCTCTTGGGCATGAGCTTGCCCAGCATCATCTCGGGCGCGACGGTGGTCTCTATCGTGCTGAGCCTGCCGACCACGGGGCCGATGTATTTCCGCGCCCTGCAACAGCAGGACATGTACCTGGCCGTCACCTTTTTGGTCTTCATGGCGATCATGCTGGTGATCGGCAACTTTCTCGCCGATCTCTTGCTCGCCTGGGTGGACCCGCGCATCCGTTACGAGTGAGACCCAGCCCCTCAGACCTCCGGGTTTTCCGAGACCTCGGAGGTCCGGGGTGCAGATAGAGCAGACGACGCCAATCTCGTCAGGAGAAACCGATGAGGGCAAAATCCACCTCCGCCAACCCAGCCATCCAGGCGGCCGCGCCCGAGGGCGCCGCGGCCACCGACGTGGGGCGGCTCTCCCTCTGGCAGCTCATGAAGCGGCGCTTCCTGCGCAACCGCCTCGCCATGGCTGGCACGGTCATGCTGGTGATCCTCTACCTGCTGGCGCTGTTGGCCGACTTTTTCGCGCCGTATCACTATCTGGCCAAGTCGCAAGACTATGTCCTGCTGCCGCCGCAGTGGCCGCGCTTTGTGGACGCGGAGGGCAAGTTTCACTCGCGCCCCTTCGTCTATGGCATCGAGACGGTGCTGGACACCTACAACCTGCGGTATATGCACAAAGCCGATCCCACGCAGATCTACCCCATCGGCTTTTTCGTGCGGGGGGCGGAGTACAAGCTGCTCGGCCTGATCCCCGCCGATATCCACCTCTTTGGCGTGCAGGAGCCCGGCACCTGCTACATCCTGGGCACCGACCGGCTGGGCCAGGACTTGCTGGCGCGGACGCTCCACGGCGGGCGCGTGTCGCTGACCATCGGCCTGGTGGGCGTCGCCCTCACCATCATGCTGGGCTCGGCGCTGGGGACCGCCTCCGGCTACTATGGCGGCGTCACCGATACGCTGATGCAGCGCGGTATCGAGATCCTGGCTTCCTTCCCGCAGATCCCCCTCTGGGCGGCGTTCGCCGCGGCGGTGCCGCCCGAGTGGTCGTCGCTCAAGCGCTACTTTGCCCTCTCGGTGATCCTCTCGCTGGTGAACTGGACCGGCCTGGCCCGCCAGGTGCGCTCCAAGGTGCTGGCCTATCGCGAGATGGACTATACCTCGGCGGCGCGGGCGGTGGGCGCCTCGGATTGGCGGATCATCCTCATCCACATGCTGCCCAACGCCCTGAGCCACATCATCGTGGTGGCCACCCTCTCCATCCCGGGGATGATCCTGGCGGAGACCTCGCTCAGCTTTCTCGGCCTGGGCATCCAGCCGCCGATGGTCAGCTGGGGCGTCTTGTTGCAGGACGCCACCAACGTGACGGTGATTGTCCTGAACCCCTGGCTGCTGATCCCGGGGCTGTTCGTCATTGTCGCCGTGCTGGCGTTCAACTTTGTGGGCGATGGCTTGCGCGACGCCGCCGACCCATTCGCCATCTAGGAGGAGAGCGGTGGCCGAACTAGACGAAGTGCTACGTGTGGACGAGCTGCGCACCTATTTCTACACCCAGGAGGGCACGGTGCGCGCGGTGGACGGCGCCAGCTTTGCCGTGAAGCGGGGGCAGGTGCTGGGGATCGTCGGCGAAAGCGGCTGCGGCAAGAGCGTGGCGGCCCAGTCCATCCTGCGCATCGTCCCGCCGCCAGGCCGGATCGTGGGCGGGCAGATCATCTACCACCGCCAGGTCGCCGCCGACGGCGCGAGCAACCTCTCCGAGATGCTCAACCTCACCGAGATGCACCCGCGCGGCCAAGAGATGCGCAGCATCCGCGGCAGCGAGATCTCGATGGTCTTTCAGGAGCCGATGACCTCGCTGGACCCGGTCTATACCGTCGGCGACCAGATCATGGAGGCCATCACGCTGCACCAGAACGTGGACCGGCGCGAGGCGCGCAAGCGGGCGATCGAGATGCTGGAGCAGGTGGGGATGCCCCGGCCCGGCGAGATCGTGGACAACTATCCGCACCAGCTTTCCGGCGGGATGCGCCAGCGGGTGATGATCGCCATCGCGCTGAGCTGCCACCCCTCGCTGCTCATCGCCGACGAGCCGACCACCGCGCTGGACGTCACCACCGAGGCGCAAATCCTGGACCTGATGCGCAACCTGCAAAAGCAGACCGGCACGGCCATCGTCTATATCACCCATAACCTGGGGGTGATCGCCGAGATGTGCGACGACGTGGCCGTGATGTACCTGGGCAAGGTGGTGGAGCAGGCCGATGTCGACTCGATCTTTTACGACCCCAAGCACCCCTATACCCAGGCCCTCTTGCGCTCCATCCCGCGCATCGGGCAGGCCCGCAAGCGGCTGGAGCCGATCAAGGGCATCGTGCCCGATCCCTATGCCATACCGCAGGGCTGCCCCTTTTGGCCGCGCTGCATCCACGCCATGCCTGGCCTTTGCGACCACGATCAACCCGAGTACGTGCCCATCGCGCCAGGCCATTCCGTCAGGTGCCACCTTTTCCGGCAGGAGGCGATGTGATGGCGATCTCCCAGCCCGTGGGCAGCACAGACCTGCTCCTGGAGGTCAAGGACCTCAAGAAGCATTTCCCGATCCGGCGCGGCTTTCTCCGGCGCACCGTCGGCTATGTGAAAGCGGTGGACGGCGTCAGCCTGCGCATCCGGCGGGGCGAGACCTTTGGCCTGGTGGGGGAGAGCGGCTGCGGCAAGACCACCACCGGGCGCTGCATCCTGCGCCTGATCGAGCCGACCAGCGGCGAGGTGATCTTGCACGACCCGGAGAAGGGCCCCGTTCACGTCGAGGCCCTGGATAAGGACCAGATGCGGGACCTGCGCCGGGACTTGCAGATCGTCTTCCAGGACCCCTATTCGTCCCTGAACCCCCGCCTGACCGTGCAGCAGATCGTGGGCGAGCCGCTGGTGGTGAACAAGATCGCCCGCGGCAAAGAGCTGCAGGATCGAGTGGCCGAGCTGTTGGCGGCGGTGGGGCTGCGCTCGGAGGTGATGGACCGCTACCCCCACGCCTTTAGCGGCGGGCAGCGCCAGCGCATCGGCCTGGCCCGCGCCCTGGCGCTGAACCCCAAGTTCATCGTGGCCGACGAGCCGGTCTCGGCGCTGGATGTCTCGGTGCAGGCCCAGGTGCTCAACTTGATGGAGGACCTGCAGGACAAGTTCGGCCTGACCTACCTCTTTGTCGCCCACGACCTGAGCGTGATCGAGCACATCAGCAAGCACGTGGCCGTGATGTACGTCGGCAAGCTGGTGGAAAGCGCCCCGACGGATGAGCTCTTTCGCAACCCGCGGCATCCCTATACCGAGGCGCTCATGTCCGCGGTGCCCAAGCCGGACCCGCGGGCCCAGTCGGCGCGCATCCTCCTGACCGGCGAGGTGGCCAACCCGGCCAAGCCGCCGCCAGGCTGCTATTTCCATCCGCGCTGCCGCTATGCCATCGACCGCTGCAAGGTCGAGGCGCCGGCGCTGGCCGAGATCGCGCCGGAGCACCTGGTGGCCTGCTGGCGCGCCGCCGAGTTGGACCTGCGCGGCATCGGTTGAGCGCGGGGCTCTGTCGCTGAGCCTGGGCTCAGGCCGTCTCTGGGATGTGATAGATCGCTTTCGGGTTCTCGTAGAACGTGGCTTCGATGATCTCGCGCGCCGTGGCGAGGCTATACCAGCCCTTCTCCACCCGCTCGGCCAGCACCTCCCCCAGGAGCTGCTTGACCATCTTGAGCTTGGGATAGCACCATTCGGCGTGATAGGCGTCCGAAAAGAACATGATGATCTTGTTCAGCGGGACCAAGTCCAGCCGGGTCTCGATGGTCTTGCGGATATAGTGGGGATAGAGCGTGTGCCACCAATACCCCGCCACGCTGATATTGGGGACGTGCTTGGCCAGCACCGCCACGTCCTGGGTATAGATATCGGTGGCCGTGGTGACGTCGAAATGGAACTCGGGGAACTCCCCGGCGAGCCGCCCCAGCGCTCCGGCGAACCCGCTGCCCCATTGGGACATGGAGCGGTGCACCGTCGGCGGCGGCAGCAGCTCCGCCCCGGCCATGAACTGGATGGTCCGGATGGGCGCGCCGCGCAACGCGTCCAGCACCGCCGCCATGCCGAAATAGGCCAGCCCGCCCACGGCAACATGGTCCACCGCCTCGCCCGCCTTGATCTGCCCCAGGGTGCGGGTGACCTCGGCCTCGCTCGCCATCTGGTGCGTAAAGGCCGCCGGGGCGTTGAGGTTGACGAACTGGTAGTCGGCCAGCGGCAGCGCGCGGACGGCGCGGGTGAGCATCTCGCGGTAATCGGCGGCGCTGCCCGCCTCGCTGCCGCCCGCCTGCTCGGCTTGCGCCAGCCACCCGGCCAGGGGGCGCTTGCCATAGTGGGTGAGCCAGCCCAGCAGCCCCTCCTTGCCTCGGAGCATCCGCGGCGCGCAGGGCCGCCCGCGCAGCTCCACGCTGACGCTTGCCGTGATCCCGCAGCGCTCCCGCAGCAGCCGCTCCGGCCAGGCGGGGTCCTGCGCCCGCTCGGCCACCCGCGCGGCGACGCGCTCCAGGTTGCCCGCGTTCAGCTCGTCCTCCACGCCGTAGAGGTCGCGCAGCAGCCAGCGCCAAAAGAGGCCGATGGTGGTGCTGCGGACGTGCTTGAGGTAGGGGAGGGCGCGGCGGGCGCGCTCCAGCGGCTCCATCTGCGGGTCGGCCAGCTCT
>JAAYEA010000260.1 GCA_012689325.1 Chloroflexota bacterium | reverse complement strand
GACGGCTGGGAGTGGGACCGGCTCGCCGCGCTGGGGGCTCGCCCGGCCCGCGCCGATAGCGACGGCGACGGCCTCTCCGACGGCGACGAGGTCGCCCTGGGCACGCGGCCCGACCTGGCCGATACCGACGGCGACGGCCTGCCGGACGGCCAGGAGGTCCGCCGCCTGGACGCCGCGGGCGCCTGGGTCGGCGGCTGGTCCGTGACCCTCCCCGGCGGCGCGACGATCTGGGTCCGGTCCGATCCCTTGCAGGCCGACGCCGACCAGGACGGGCTGAACGACGCCGAGGAAAAGCGCAACGGCCTCAGCCCCCACGCGCCCAACCAGGCCACCCCCACCCTGACGCTGGACGTGGCCCCGCTTGCGGGGATCCCCGGCGCCAAGACCGGCCTCTTCCTCCTGCCCGGCGACGCCGTCACCGCGACCATCCACCTGGCCAACTGGGCCGCCGCCGCGGTCACCACGACCCTTTCGCTGGCCCTGCCCGCCTTCCTCTCCGACGTGCGCGTCGGGGACCTTACGGGCTCGCGGACCATCCCCGCGCAGGGCTCCGGCGGCGCCTATACCTGGTCGTTCGCCGCGCCCAACCAGCTCGCGCTCTATGAGGTGGTCTCGGCCACCGTCACCGCGCGGATCGCGGTGGGGGCCGGCTCGGGGAGCGGCGCCTTGGCCGTGAGCCTGCCCCATGGCGGGCTGGCGCTCGGCGAGAGCGTCCCCGTCGTCCTGGATAGCGACAACCCCGCCGTGGCCATCATCGCCCCAACGGACGGCGCGCTGCTCACCGGCGCGAGCTATGTCGTGGGCGGCGGCGCCAGCGACCCCACCACCTGGGTGGAGGGCGTCTGGCTCAGCGCCGTCGCCGAGGGCTCGGCGCCCAGCTACGAGCCCGTCAGCGGCCTCGCCCCTTGGGCCGCCACCTGGAGCCCGCCCGGCGACGGGCGCTATACGCTGCAAGCCCGGGCGGCGGACGCCCTGGGCCACGAGAGCGTCTCCGCCGCGGTGCGCGTCACCGTGGACAACACCCCGCCCAGCGCGACGCTGGCGGTGGGCAGCTATGTCACCGGCGGCACCACCACCATCCCGCTGCGGGGCGCCGCCGACGACAACCTCTCCGGCGTGGAGCGGGTGCAGCTTTCGATCAACGGCCAGCCCTGGCGCAGCGTCGCCCTGAGCGGCGCGGGGACCACCCACGCCGACTGGTCCTACGATTGGGTCGTGAGCGGCGAGGCCCAGGGCGAGCACCTGGTGGAGCTGCGCGCCGCCGACCGCGCGGGCAACGCCAGCGCCATCGTCTCCCAGCGGATCGTGGTGGACCGCGTGCCCCCGGCCAGCTATCTGACCGGCGGGGCCGCTCCCGACGCGCCGCCGGCGGTGCCGGTGGGGCAGCCGCTGATCCTCGCCGGCGTGGCCGACGAGGGCGGCCACCTGCCGCTCCCCGCCCGCCCCGCCGAGCTGCGCGTCGGCATGGACGTCTATGACGACGCCACGGTCTGGCTGGGCCTTTCCAGCGCCAGCGAGACCAGCGCAAGCGGCGTCAGCGCCGCCGCCACCGCCGCCGCCTGGCTGGGCGACCTGAACGGCGACCGCCTGGCCGACCTGGCCGTGGGCCTGCCGGCGGCGCGGGGCGGCCGCGGCGAGGTGACGGTGGTTTATGGGCGCTCGGGCGATTGGCCCGCGCCGCCGAACCCGGAGCCCCTGGCCGAGAGCCGCGCGCGGCTCGTCGGCGCCGCCGGGGCGGGGCTGGGCGCGCTGCTCGCCGCCGCCGGCGACGCCAACGGCGACGGCCTGGCCGACCTGCTGGTCGGCGAGGCGGACAGCGACCGCGCCTACCTGGTGCGCGGGCTCCCCGGCGCCCTGGGCGAGCTGGCCCTGGACGAGGCGCCCTCCGGCTATCGCACCCTCTTGCGGGCCCCGGCGGCCATCACGGCGCTGGCGGGCGCCGGCGACGTGGACGGCGACGGCCTCGATGACCTGCTGGTCGCCGCCGGCGGCGCCGCCTACCTGCTGCTGGCCCCCGGCGCCGCCTGGCCCGCCACGGTGGACGTCGCCGCCGACGCCGCCGCCTCCTGGAGCGGCGTCACGGGCGCCCTGGGCGTGGGCGATATCAACGGCGACCAGCTCGCCGACTGGGCCGTGACCGCCCCCGGCGAGGTGCGGCTGCACCTGGGCAACGGCGCGGCGCTCTCGGCCACGCCCGTGGCGACCTGGACCTCCGCCGACGCCGCCCCGCGCGTCGCCGCCGTGGGCGACGCCAACGCCGACGGCTTCGCCGACCTCCTCTATACCGACGGCGCGCTGCGCATCCTGGTGTTGGGCAGCGCCGACACCTGGAGCTGGTCCACGCGCACCCTGGCCGGCTATGACGGGCTGGTGGCCGCCCCCGGCGACGTGGACGGCGACGGCTGGAGCGACCTGCTGCTCGGGCGCGCCAGCGGCGTCGTGGAGCTGATCCGCCCCACCCCCGGCATCGTCTTTCGGACGGCGGCGACCATCTCGGGCGTGGCGGGCGCGGCCCAGGCGCCCTACGCCGCCGGGGCCGACCTCAACGCGGACGGCTCCTCCGACCTGTTTTTGATCCCCACGGCGGCCGCGGCGGAAGCGGGGGGCTTTGCGCCCCTGGCCGCGGCCCGCGCGGACCACATCGCGCCCGCGGCGCTGCCCCAGGCGGCGGCCGGGACGGCGACCCGCTCGGCCAACCTGGACCGGGACGGCGTCTCCCTCGGCGCGCTGACGGGGATCGCCCGCTACGTGGATGACGACGGCGGCTGCGCGGGGAACGCCCCCTGCGCCGCCAGCATCCAGGCGGCGGTGGACGCCGCCAGCGCGGGCGACACCATCCTCGTCTATCCGGGCGTCTACGGCCCCGTCGCCATCCGCGGCGTGGACCACCTGACCATCCGCGGCGTCGACCCCGATGCGGTCTTTATCGACGCCGGCGGCATCGCGGACGATGCCG
>JAAYEA010000259.1 GCA_012689325.1 Chloroflexota bacterium | reverse complement strand
TGGTGGCTCTTGCGGCCGATGGGCGTGTTGATCACCAGGTGGATCTCGCCGTTCATGATCTCGTCGGCGATGTGCGGCCTCCCCTCGTGCATCTTGAGCGCCCGCTCGGAGGCGATGCCGTGCTCCGTCAGGAAGCGCTGCGTCCCGCCGGTGGCCAGGATGCGAAAGCCCAGCCGGGCGAACTCACGGCCGATCTCGGCCACGACCTCGCTCTTGTCCTTGTCCGCCACGCTCAGCAGCACGGTGCCCTCGGTGGGGAGCGCGGGCTGGGCCGCCTCCTCCGCCTTGAAGAAGGCCAGCCCCGGCGAATCGGCGATCCCCAGCACCTCGCCGGTGGAGCGCATCTCGGGCCCCAGCACCGGGTCCACCTCCGGATACATGTTGAAGGGGAAGACGGCCTCCTTGACGCCATAGTGCGGGAAGCGCATGCGCCGCAGCCCCAGGTCGGCCAGCTTGGCGCCCAGCATCAGCCGGGTGGCCAGCCGCGCCATGGAGAGGCCGCAGACCTTGGAGACCACGGGCACGGTGCGCGAGGCGCGGGGGTTGGCCTCCAGCACATAGACCACGTCGTTTTCGATGGCGTACTGGACGTTGATCAGCCCCACCACGCCCAGCTCGCGGGCGATGCGCTCGGTGTAGGCATAGATCGTCTCCAGGTGCTGGGGCGGGATGCTCACCGGCGGGATGATGCAGGCCGAGTCGCCCGAGTGGATGCCCGCCAGCTCGACGTGCTCCATCACCGCCGGCACAAAGGCCTCCATCCCGTCGGAGAGGGCGTCGGCCTCGCATTCCAGGGCATTCTGCAGGAAGCGGTCGATGAGGATGGGCCGCTCCGGCGTCACGCCCACGGCGGCGGCCACGTACTGGCGCAGCATCTCTTCGTCGTGGACCACCTCCATGCCGCGGCCGCCCAACACGAAGGAGGGGCGCACCATCAGCGGGTAGCCGATCCGGTTGGCGATCTCGGTGGCCTCGGCGAGGTTGCTGGCCATGCCCGATTCCGGCATGGGGATGCCCATGCGGGCCATCATCCGGCGAAAGAGGTCGCGA
Source organism: Chloroflexota bacterium (assembly GCA_012689325.1). Classification (GTDB taxonomy): domain Bacteria; phylum Chloroflexota; class Anaerolineae; order JAAYEA01; family JAAYEA01; genus JAAYEA01. The sequence continues at coordinate 2,798 of JAAYEA010000259.1, read as the reverse complement.
TCCTCGGCCACGGCGATGGTCTGCACACTGGTGCCCAGGATGCGAACCCCCGCCGCCTCCAACTCGGCGGCGATATTGAGCGGCGTCTGGCCGCCGAACTGCACGATGACCCCCTCCGGCTGCTCCTTCTCATAGATGCTCAGCACATCCTCCACCGTCAGCGGCTCAAAGTAGAGCTTGTCCGAGGTGTCATAGTCGGTGGAGACGGTCTCGGGGTTGCAGTTGACCATGATGGTCTCGAGGCCCTCGTCGCGCAGGGCAAAGGCGGCGTGGACGCAGCAATAGTCGAACTCGATGCCCTGGCCGATGCGGTTGGGCCCCGCGCCCAGGATCATCACCTTGCGGTTGCGGCTGGCGGTGGTGGCGTCCGGCGCGTTGTAGGTGGAGTAGTAGTAGGCGGCGCTTTCCACGCCGCTCACCGGCACGGGCTGCCAGCCCTCCACCACGCCCAGGGCCTGGCGCTGCTCGCGAATACGGCGCTCCGGCTGGCCGAGGAGCTGGCCGAGGTAGCGATCGGCAAAGCCGTCCTTCTTGGCGCGGACCAGCAGCGCGTCGGGGAGGCTGCGCCCCTTGTAGCGCAGGACCTCCTCCTCCAGCTCCACCAGCTCGGCCATCTGCTGGATGAACCAGGGCTTGATGTGGGTCTTGGCGTGCAACTCCTCGATGGTGGCGCCCTTGCGCAGCGCCTCGTACATCACGAACTGGCGCTCGCTGGTGGGCTCGTTGAGCAGCGCCAGCAGCTCGGGCAGCGATTTGTGGTGGAAATCCTTGGCAAAGCCCAGCCCGTAGCGCCCCATCTCCAGGGAGCGGATGGCCTTCTGGTAGGCCTCCTTGTAGGTCTTGCCGATGCTCATCACCTCGCCTACGGCGCGCATCTGGGTGCCCAGCTTGTCCTGCACGCCCTTGAATTTCTCAAAGGCCCAGCGGGCGAACTTGATCACCACATAGTCGCCGGAGGGGGCGTAGCGGTCCAGCGTCCCCTCGCGCCAGTAGGGGATCTCGTCCAGGGCCAGGCCGCCGGCCAGCTTGGCGGAGATTTGGGCGATGGGAAAGCCGGTGGCCTTGGAGGCCAGCGCCGACGAGCGGGAGGTGCGCGGGTTGATCTCGATGATCACCACGCGGTCCGAGACGGGGTCGTGGGCGAACTGGACGTTGGTCCCGCCGATGACCTGGATCGCCTCCACCACGGCGTAGGCCTGCGCTTGCAGCCGCGCCTGCAGCTCGGGCGAGATGGTGAGCATGGGCGCGGCGCAGAAGGAATCGCCGGTGTGCACGCCCATGGGGTCGATATTCTCGATGAAACAGACGGTGATCATGCGGCCGTTGGCGTCGCGGACCACCTCCAGCTCCAGCTCTTCCCAGCCGAGGACCGATTCCTCCACCAGGATTTGGCCGATCAGGCTGGCGGCGAGGCCGCGGTTGGCCACCACGCGCAGCTCTTCCACGTTATAGACCAGGCCGCCGCCGGTGCCGCCCAGGGTGTAGGCCGGGCGGATCACCACCGGGTAGCCCAGCTCGGCGGCGACGCGCTCCGCCTCGTCCACGGTATAGGCGGGGGCGCTCTTGGGCATCTCGATCCCCAGCGAGCGCATGGTCTCTTTGAAAACGATGCGGTCCTCGCCGCGCTCGATGGCGTCCACCTGCACGCCGATCACCTGGACGCCGTACCGGTCCAGGATGCCGCGCTTGGCCAGCTCGGAGGAGAGGTTCAGCCCCGTCTGGCCGCCGAGGTTGGGCAAGAGCGCATCGGGCCGCTCCCGCGCGATGATCTGCTCCATGCGCTGGGGGTTCAGCGGCTCGATGTAGGTCACGTCGGCCATGCCGGGGTCGGTCATGATGGTCGCCGGGTTCGAGTTGACCAGCACCACCTCGTAGCCGAGGGCGCGCAGCGCCTTGCAGGCCTGGGTGCCGGAATAGTCGAACTCGCAGGCCTGGCCGATGACGATCGGCCCCGAGCCAATGATCATGACCCTCTTGATATCCTCGCGTCTGGGCATCGTTGATCCTTTCCAGTGTTTGGGGTTACTTGGTCACCGTCCAGGTCAAGGTGTCCTGGAGCGCCGGGTTTTTCGCCCGCAGCAGCACGCGGGTCAGCTTGTCGCCCCAGACCATCTGCAGCCGTTCGTCGGTGATGGGGACGATCTCGGCGACGGCGGCGAGCTTGGCTGCGTCATACGTGAGGCGGGCCGCGCCGCTGGACCGCTTGCCGGGGAGCGCCGCCTTGCCCAGCACGATCTGGCCGGGCTGGGAGAGGTCCACCGCGCAGGGCGTCAGGAAGCTGAGGGTGATCTCGCCCACCGCCTGGGCAAGCGCGTAGCGCTCCACCACCTCCACGCCCTCGCCGCGGCGGAGGGTGACGGTGCGCCGCCACTCCTTCAGGTGGGCCTCGGGCGGGTAGGCCCCGGCGATATCCTGCGAGAGCTGGGAGACCTGGCCCCCCTGCTGGTAGCGGACGTCGCGCGCGGCGAACTCGACCCCGGGCGACTGCATCACGCCGCCGATGGTGGGCAGGTTGTGGTAGGCCGACTGCATCGTCCAGATCTCGTAGCGCTCGGGGCTAAAGGTCTTGCGGGAGTAGGTCTCCACGCCGGCGTCCACCAGCAGCGGCTTGCCGTCGCGAAAGACCACCACCTGGCCCACGTCGTTGTGGTTGTGGCTCTCGGCGTTGTGGCCGCCCTTGGCCGCCACGAAAAAGCCCCGGGTGGAGCCGCCCTGGTCGCGCGCGGCCATCACCTGGATCGTGTCCAGCCAAACATCGGCCAAAAGCGGCTGGCGCGGCGCCACGGCGGCCATCTGGT
>JAAYEA010000258.1 GCA_012689325.1 Chloroflexota bacterium | reverse complement strand
TAATCCGCCAGCAGAACGGCCGCACCCGTGGGCTCGAGGGAACACGTCACCTGGGCTCGCTCGGCCAGCGTCCAGCCGACCGTGACCTCGCGGTATTCGCCCAGCGGCGCCAGGTCGCTCGACGTGACCTCGCGCCGCGCCACCACCCCCTCGCCGTCGCGCACGGTGATGGTCGCCAGCGCCCGATCCGGCGGCGCCTCCGCGCTGGCTTTCAGCCGATAGCTGAGCGTGTAGCCTCCTGCCGGCAGCGAGGCCTGCGGGCCCTCCAGCAGCGCGCCGGGCGCGCCGGGATCGGCCAGGCTCGCCATCCCCGCCGCTGCCGCGCCATCCTCCGCCAGCCGGCCGGCGGGCGAAAGCAAGGTGCGGAACTGGGGGAACAGGTAGGGGAAGGGCTCGCTGCTGCCCGCGAGGTAGGGCGCGTCGTCCCAGCCTTTATCCTTGTAGCGGATCGTGGGCCTGAACTGGGGCAGCGCGCGAGACAGGTCGAGGCCCAGCCGCTGGCCGTACCATTGGACCAGCCGGCTATCGTCGAAATCGTTGTGCAGGGCCCGTTGCGGGTCGGCCACCACCAGGCCCGCGGAGCCCAGCGACAGGGCCAGCAGCGCCAGCAGGACCGCTCGAAAGGCCAGGTGGCGCACCTGCGCCCAGGCCAGCGCCAGCAGCCCCCCCGCCAGCGGCAGCACCGCCACCAGGTAGCGCGGCGGGATGCCCCAGCGCACCTGAAAGCGAGTGAAGCCCAGGCTGACGAGCTGCAGCAGGAGCAGGCCGCCCAGCACAAGGGCCGTCCAGCGCTGCCGCCGCCAGGCGACCCAGCCCCCGACCAGGACGCCGGAATAGACCGGGGCCAGGACCAAAAGCCCCATGCGCTGATCCAGCAGCCAGCCCAGCAGGCTATCTAGATGGTTGAGGGGGTCGAACAACTGGGCCAGGGTGGCGCTGCCGCGGCCGCCGGAGGAGGCGCCCAGGGCGACGGCGTCGCCATAGAGCAGGCCATTGAGGTACGAGACCCCCGCCAGGGTCAGCCCCGCCGCCACGGCCAGGCCGAGCCAGCAGCGCCAGGAGACGTCCCGCCGCCAAAACGTCCGCAGCGCCAGCAGCGCCGCCAGCGCCAGCGAGAGGGGCAGGAAGCGGATCACCAGCCAGGAGAGCCCCACCAGGCCGAGCCCCAAGGCCACGCCGTCGCCCAGCGATAGCGCCGCGCTCTGGAGCAGCTTGCGGGCCGCCCAAACCACCAGGAGCGCCCCCAGCATCTCGGTATAGATGCCAAAGGCGTAGGGGAGCATGGGGATGGTGAAGGTGACGGCCAGCCAGGCGAACCAGGCCGCGCCGCGCCGCCGGCTGACCTCGTAGCTCAGGAGCCAGGTGTTGGCGGCCACCAGCGCGGCGATGAGGTTGAGGGCATAGATCACCGCCACGCGCCCGCCCACCGCGTAAGGCAGGACCAGCGCCGCCGGGAAGGCGATCTCATGGACCGGGTACCAGCCGCCGTCGGCCTTGACCGTCACGTGCGGGTCCAGCCAGGCGCCCGCGAAAAAGGGCGCGTAATCCCGCTCGGCATAGTTGTCGGCCAGGCGGATATCGCCATCGGTCAGCAGGCTGTGGGAGATGAGCAGATAGTGAGGCTCGTCGCCCGTCACCGGCCAGGTGGAGGCCACGTGGGGCGTCAGGGCCACATAAACCAGCAAGGCCAGCAGAAAGGCGAGGGCGGCCATTCGGCGCGTCGCCCGCGGATCGAGGTCAGCGGCAGGCTCGGCGGCACTGGAGGCGCCTTGCGGGGCGAGATCGCGGGCCAAGCTGGGTTTCTTCACGGCGGGGCATCCCTTCTTGCCGGCATCTCACCGCGGCGCTTCCTCGGCCGGATCGTGCTCTTCGAGCGCGCTGTGGCCCACCGGGTCGTCGCCGATGTGCCAGCGGTGCGCGGGGCGAAAGACGCCCATGTCCTGCCAGCGCGAGCGCACGGCAAAGGTCAGATACTCGCGGTAATAGTCATAGGCCGCGCCCTTGGCGGTGTGAATCGCCACATCCAGGGAATAAGTCCCCTCGATAAAGCCGAACCGCGGGAAGCGGATCAGCGCCTTGCCTGGCCCCGCGGCGAGCGAGATCGGGAGTTGTTCCATGTCCGTGTTGGTGCCGTAGCAAAAGAGCCCATCGCTGCGATAGATGCCCACGCCAAAGACCACATCCTCGGCGGCGCGGTGCGCCGTGTAGGCGATCTCGATGGTGAGCGGGTCGCCGCAGCGCAGCAAGTAGGTTTGCTGCCCGTCCGGGCCCAGCAGCCGCACGCTGGTGATCTGGATCTCGCCGGTGCCCCAGTGCTTGGGCTCCTCTTCCGGCGCGGGGGCCTCCGGGGGCGGCGCGGCTTGCGCGGCAGGCTCGGCGGCGACGGGGGCCGCGGACGCAGCCGCCACGCGCGGCGCTTCCGCCTGGCTCGCCTCGGCCACCTCACGCTCGTGCTGGGCGGCGAACTGGAGGTTCTCCTTTTGCCCCACGCTGATGAGGTACTGGTCCACGACGCGGCGCGTCAGGCCCTGTCCCTTGACCTCGCCATCCTCGATCCAGATGGCCCGGTCGCACAGCTCGTTCACCGTGGCCAGGTCATGGGAGACGAAGACGATGGTGCGCCCCTGCGCGCGAAAATCGTTGATGCGGTCCAGGCACTTGTGCTGGAACGCCTCGTCGCCCACCGAGAGGACCTCGTCGATCAGCAATATCTCGGGATCGATGCAAGTGGCGATGGAAAAGCCCAGGCGCACCTGCATGCCCGAGGAATAGTGCTTCAAGGGCACGTCGACGAAACGCTCCAGCTCGGCAAAGGCGACCACCTCGTCGAACTTGAGCGCCATCTCGCGCCGCGAGATGCCCAGGATGGAGCCGTTCAAATAGATGTTGTCGCGCCCGGTCAGGTCGGGATGAAAGCCTGCGCCCAGCTCCAGCAGCGCCGCCACGCGGCCATGCGTCGCGATGGCGCCGCTGCTCGGCTCCAGGATGCGGGCGATGAGCTTGAGCATGGTGCTCTTGCCCGAGCCGTTCTCGCCGATCAGGCCCAGGGCCTCGCCCTCTTTCACGGTGAACGAGACGTCGCGCAGCGCCCAGAACGCCTGGCGATGCCCGTGATTCGAGCGATGGAGACCATTGACCACCAGCTCTTGCAGGGAACGGGGCCGATCGGTGCGCAGCACAAAGCGCTTGGAGACATGCTCGACCTGGATCGCCGTCGTCATACTTCCTCCGCAAAGGTGGCCCGGTGGCGGCTAAAGACCCAATAGCCGAGCGCCAAAATGACCAGCGCCGTCAGGGTGGTGCGGAGGAAAAAGTCAAAGGCCGGCGGGCCGGGCGGCCCCCCCTGGATCGAGCCGTACAGGATGGAGCGGTAGGAGGCGATCAGCGAGGCCATCGGGTTCAAGATGTAGGTCAGTCGTTGCACGGGAAGCTGCCATCCCAGGACCGTCGCCTGCGCGGGGAGGATGTCGATGGGGTACATCACTGGCGTCAGGAAGAACCAGGCCAAGAGCAGCACATCCATGATCATCGCCGTATCGCGATAGAACACGTTCAGCGTGGAAAGGATGAGCGCCAGCCCCAAGGTAAAGATCACCTGCACCAGGATCACCAGGGGCAACAGCAGCGCCCACTGGGTCAGGCCGATGCCCGCAATGTACAGCATGGGGACGAGCACGACCAGCGCCAGCATAAAGTTCACCAGGTTCGCCAGCACCGTCGAGATGGGCAGCACCTCCCGGGCAAAGTACACCTTTTTGATCAGGTGCCCATTGGCGACGATGCTGTTGGTGGAGCCCATCAGGGAGGCGGTGAAAAAGTTCCAGGGCAAGATGCCGCAGAGGACAAAGAGGGGAAAATGGGGGACGGCTTGGGATGGCATCATGTAGGTGAACACCACGCTGAACACGGCCATCATCAGCAGGGGGTTCACCAGCGACCAGAGGAAGCCCAGCACCGAGCTCTTGTAGCGCGCCTTGAGGTCGCGGACCACCAGGTTGCGGATCAGCTCGCGATACTTGACCAGTTCTCGCAGGTTCTTGATCATGGCCCTTCCATACGCTGCGCCTCGTCTATCGGTCCAGCACAGCGACGGCAGATTATAGCATCCCGGCTGATTATTGACAAATGGTGGCTGGGATCCCGCGGGGCGCAACTCGGCCCGCTGGCCGAGCTGAGGTGGTTTGACATAAAAACGCGCGATGCTATTGACAGATCGCCATCCCCCTGCTATAATAGTGAGGGGAGATCGTTACGGTAAGGTGCGTCACATCTCTACCTTCGACCCTATGTCGCCCAATGCCCCTCGTCCACGCTTCGATCGCGCTCGTCCTGAAAGGCGCTTCCCCCGCTTCTGACTCCCTGCCTCGGCGCGCTGGCTGCCCGGTCCATGGCTGGGCGCCCGGCGCCAGTGATCTGGATCATGTCCGCAGGCACGAAAGCATGCTACCATGGCTCCAAGCCTTTGTGGTGGCTCCGGTTCTCCTGGGGGGCCAGCCGGGCGGATTCTCCGCCTTGGCTAAAGGAGGTTGCCATGAACACTTGCAGGAGAAAACTGACCAATGTGCTTGTCCTTATCCTGACGCTGGGCTTGATCACGGCGCTGGCGCCGGGTTCCCTGGGGGGTGTGGCCTGGGCCGAGAGCGGCCCGGTGCTCTCGCTGCTGGATGGCCGCTTCCAGGTGCGGGGATATAGAGAGAGCCCGACCGTCTATTACGTGGCGATCACGGCTTCTCCGTCGGCCGCCTATGCCGATTTCCACCTGGCCTTTTGGGCGTTGGACTTGACCGCGGACCAATTGAGCCGCCTGAGCCTGGAAAAGCCGTATCAATACACCGTCGCCTCGCTCGAGGGCGGGCTATTCGCCGCCGTGGGCCGGCAGTACCTCAACGAGACGCGCCCGCTCGGCGGGCAAAACTGGTATGTTGACCCCACGCTGAACATGCGCTTTGTGCTCCGCTATTGGGGCGCCTGGTCCGACGGCTTGGGCTTTAGCGGCGCGACGCACCCCGCTCCGGGGACGACGCACGTCTTCAAGCTGACGTTCAACCAGCCGGTCGAGCTGGATCGGGTCAAGGTGGGTGTGGACGCCCTGCCCCCGCACGCGGCGCAGAGCTCGGCGGTGGATAGCGGCATCCTGATCTTTACGCCGCCAACGCCCACGCCGACGGCCACTTTCACGCCGACCCATACGCCGACGGCGACCTTTACCCCGACGGCAACGCGCACCTTTACCCCCACGGCAACGCCGACGAGCACGTTCACGCCCACGGCCACGTGGACGCCTACCGCGACGCCAACGTTTACGGCGACGCCGACCCACACGCCAACGCATACGGCCACGCCGACGCCAACCCACACCTACACGCCGACGTCCACTGGCACGCCGACCGAGACCTCTACCAGCACGGCGACGCCGACGGAGACTGAAACGTCAACGCCCACGCCGACCGAGACGCTGACCGCCACGCCGACCTCCACCGAGACGGCGACGCTGACGCCCACCCGGGCGCCCAGCATCGAGACGTCGGATCCGGGCGATTTCTGCCGGCCGGTGCTGGTGGGGCGGCTGCACGCGGCGTACTATTTCGACCCGGGCGTGGTGTTCGTCACGTCCATCCAGAACCTGTCGCTGGATTGCGATTTCGACTTGCCCGCCGAGGAGCGCCTGATGTTCGTGCGCGGCTATGCGGACAATGGCGGCGGCCCGATCCAGTGGCGGCAGGTGCCGATCCTGCCTCCCGAGATTCCAGCGGGCGCAACGGTGGGCGGCGGATGGAGCGACCCCAACTCGGCCTGGGGCAAAAGGATATTAAAGTTCGATATGCACGCCCTCAAGTACGTCTTCTGGCTCGAGTGGAAGGGCGTGCGCATCTCGCCCATCGCGACCATCTTTGATCCGGACTACGTGCCGTGAGCCAACCGGCCCCATAAAAAGAACAGCCCCCGGCGCGCGCTGGGGGCTGTTTGCATATGCGCTGCGGCTAGAAGCCAGGGATCAGGCCCAGGTAGCGCACCGCCATCACGGCCAGCATGACCGCCAGCACGACCTTGACGAGCTTGTCACCCTTGGCGACCGACATCCGGCTGGCGATCCAGGCGCCTGCTCCGTTGCCCACGCTTAGCGTCACGCCCATCCCCCAATCGACCTGCCCCTTGGCGGCAAAGATGATCAGCGCTGCCAAGGTATATAGGCCGACAATAAGCACCTTGTGCATATTGGTGCGCACCAGGCTTTCCCCCAAGACGAGCAAGAGGGCCGCCATCATCAAAAAGCCCACCCCCGCCTGAATGGCCCCGCCATAAAAGCCCACCGCGAATAGCACCAGGTAGCCCCATATCCGGCGGGTGGGCGTCATGGTGATCTCCCGGGGACGCAGGAGCTTTTTGCTGTCGAACAGCAGCGTGGCCAGCATCAGCAGCATGGCGACGCCCAGAACCTTGTGAAAGACGTCCTCCGGCAGGTCGATGACCACGTAGGCTCCGAGGATAGCCCCGAGGGTCGCCGGGATGCCCAGTTCCAAGCTGCGCCGAAAGTCAGAGAGGCCCTTGCTCTTAAAGCCCGCGATGGCCGCGATATTCTGGGCCTGGATAGCGATGCGGTTGGTGCCGTTGGCGATGCCGATCGGCAACCCCACGAACTCGAGCGCGGCCAGCGTGATGAACGAGCCGCCGCCGGCCATGGTGTTGATGAAACCCGCCACCAAGCCCGAAACCAACACGATCACAAGCTGCAGCAACGTCTGAGAATCCATCGGCCCTCCTGAAGCAACGATATGGTGCATTATACCCCGGGCTTCCTCTGCGGCAAACCGCGGGCAGGCTCTCGACGGAGCGATTGACTATTGCCAGCAATCGAGTATAGTCGAGGTGCTCACGCCAGCCTGATATCGAGAAGCGCGCCCTGGCGACGGCGGTCGTCTCGGCATAGGGAGGATTTGTGATCAGACGCGCCTTTTTGTTGCTTGTTGCTGCCTTGGCCCTGATCGGCTGCGAGCCGCGGGTCACGCCCACATCCACGTCGACCCCGGCCACCTTCCTGGACAAGCCCACGCCTCAGCATCTCCGCGTGATGACCTACAACGTCAACTGGGACTCGATCTTTCCCGCGGGCGATCCCAACAATGACCAACTGCGCGATAGCGATCGCGTGGAGCCGTTCCGGCGCATCCTGAAAGCGGTCCAGCCGGACGTGCTCTGCCTGCAAGAGATCGGTCAAGACCGCCATCCCTCGCAGGTGGGCGCCATCTTGGATGAGGTGTTGCCGCTGGCAGGGGGAGAGAAATGGCGCGCGCACATTGGCCAGGACAATGTCATCGTCTCTCGCTTTGACCTGACCATGCGGGCCGACGCCTCCATTCATCAGAACCGCACGCTGACCACCGGCCATGCTCTGGCGCTGGTGGACCTGCCCGACGCCGAGTATGCGACCGACCTCTACATGGTTTGCGCCCACTTTAAATCCAGCGGCGGCGAGATCAACCTGAGGCTCCGCCAGCACCAGGCCGATACCCTGGTCGCGTGGGTGCGCGACATGCAGGCGCCGGGCGGCAAGATCGACCTGGCCAAGGGCACCCCCTGGATCATCCTGGGCGACCTGAATGCCTACGACACCGACCCCGCTCGCCACGTCACCACGCTGGTCACCGGCGACATCGTGAACGAGGACCGATACGGCGCGGATGCCAAGCCGGACTGGGATGGCACGGATGCCACCGATGCCCTGCCGCGGCACAATGGCACCGGCACCGAGACCTACACCTGGCGCAATGACGCCGAGGGCTTTAACCCTGGTATGCTGGACCGCATCATCTATGCCGATAGCGTGATGCGCGTGGACAACTCCTTTGTGCTCAACACCACGACCATGGATCCGGGGCTGTTGCAGGCGGCTGGCTTGCAGGCCAACGACGTATTCCTAAACCCCGTCACGAGTTACTATGACCATCTGCCCGTGGTGGTGGACGTGGCCATCACCCGATAGCACCAAGACAAGATAGAAGGAGAGCGATCACCATGGAAATGATGCAACTGGGCAAGACGCCCCTCAAGGTCTCGCGCATCGCGCTGGGCTGCATGCGGCTGAGCGAGAACAAGGCCGACGCGATGGCCTCCATCAAGGCGGCGCTGGATGCGGGGATCAACCTGTTCGACCATGCCGATATCTATGGCCGCGGCGCGCGCGAGACCATGTTTGCCAACATCTGGGACGAGGTCCCTGGCCTGCGCAGCCGGATCATTCTGCAGAGCAAGTGCGGCATCCGCTCCGCCGGGAGCCCGGAGCCCAGCTCGCCCCATCGTTACGATTTCAGCTATGAGCACATTGTCCGCTCGGTGGAGGGCAGCCTGAGCCGCCTCAAAACCGACTATCTGGACGTCCTCTTGCTGCACCGGCCCGACGTGCTGATGGAGCCGGCGGAGGTGGCGCGCGCCTTTGACGAGCTGCGTCGCGCGGGCAAGGTGCGCTATTTCGGCGTGAGCAACCACACCAGCCACCAAATGGCCGTGCTGCAGCAGGCGCTGGATCAGCCGCTGGTAGCCAACCAGCTCTTGCTGGGCCTGCTCCACTCTGAGCTCTTTGAGCAGGGCGTGCGGCTGAGCAGCCGGCCGGTGATGCGCAATGTGCGCGGCGATGGGACGCTGGAGCATTGCTGGCTGAACGGCGTCACCATCCAGGCCTGGAGTCCCCTTTCCAGCGGCGCGGTGACCGGCAACCTTCCCGCCAGTGCGGAGCCGCACGTGGTCCAAACCGCCGAGGTGGTGGCCGAGCTAGCGGCGGCGCGGGGCGTCAGCAAGGAGGCCATCGCCCTCGGCTGGCTGCTGCGCCATCCCGCGGGCATCCTGCCTATCATCGGCACCATGAACCCAGCGCGCATCCGCGCGAGTTGCGAGGCGACCGAGGTGCAGATGAGCCGCGAGGAGTGGTATCGGCTCTTTATCGCCAGTCGCGGCGAGGATATCCCCTAGTTTTCCGCCCGATTTGACAAAAACGCTGTGTTATGCTAATATTACCACGCATTACGGAGGCGTGGTGTAGCGGCCTAACATGCAGCCCTGTCAAGGCTGAGATCGCGGGTTCGAATCCCGTCGCTTCCGCCAAGGTGAAGGCCCCACAGAATTTTGTGGGGCCTTCTGTCTTTTCCAGCGGAAGAGCGACATGATCTCCCTCATACCCGCTGGCGGCCCCCTGCGTTACCCTATCCTGGGGACAAGTACGCGGAGGTACATCCGATGACACCAACTGTCAAACACGTCGGCCTGGCCGTGGCCGGGGTGATCCTGG
>JAAYEA010000257.1 GCA_012689325.1 Chloroflexota bacterium | reverse complement strand
GCGGGCTCTTTCGCGACGCGGTGCGGCGCGAGGCCGCCGATTTCCCCGGCCTCGCCATCGACGAGGTGCTGGTGGACACCATGGCGCTGCGCCTGATCCGCGACCCGGAGAGCTTTGATGTGGTGGTGACCACCAACCTCTTTGGCGACATCCTCACCGATGAGGCGGCCATGCTGGTGGGCGGGCTCGGGCTGGCCCCCGCGGGCAACATCGGCGACCGGATCGCCATTTTCGAGCCGGTGCACGGCTCCGCCCCCGACATCGCGGGCCAGGGCATCGCCAACCCCAGCGCGGCGATGCTCAGCGCGGGGATGCTGCTGGACTATCTCGGCCAGGCCGAGGCGGGGGCGCGCGTGCGAACGGCCGTGTTCGCCGCCCTGCAAGCCGGACACCTCACGCCCGACCTGGGCGGCACGAGCACCACCGCAGAGGTGGGCGATTTCATCCTGAACCAGATCACAAACGGATAGAAGGAGAACATACCATGACCGGAACTTGTCCCGATTGCGACGCCGAGATCACCTTGGAAGGTGTGGTGAAAGGCGAGTTGGTCGTCTGCCCCGATTGCGGAGTCGAGCTAGAAGTCGTCAGCGTGGACCCGCTCGAGTTCGAGCTGGCCCCGGAAGAGGAAGAGGATTGGGGCGAATAATTCGCGCCCCGCACGAGCAACCACACACTGGAGATCACCGATGAAAGTAGGCATCCTGTATTCCCGCGCGCGCGTGGAAGAGAAACTGCTGATCGAGGCTCTGGAGAGCCGCGGCGTCAGCTATGACCTGATCGACGACCGCGAGCTCATCATGGACATGGGAAAAAGCAGCCTGAGCTATGATGTGATCCTGGAGCGCTGCATCAACCATTCCCGCGCCCTCTATGCGCTGCGCATCCTCCAGGACTGGGGCATCCCCACCGTCAATACACACGAGGTCGCCATGACCTGCGGCGACAAGCTGCTCACCACCAGCGCGCTGATCCGCGCCGGCGTGCCCTCGCCGCGCACCCTGGTGGCCTTCACCTCGGAATCGGCGCTGCAAGCCATCGAGCAACTCGGCTACCCCGTGGTGCTCAAGCCGGCTGTGGGCTCCTGGGGGCGGCTCCTTTCCAAGATCAACGACCGCGAGGCCGCCGAGACGGTGCTGGAGCACAAGGAAGTCCTGGGCAGCTATCAGCATTCGATCTTTTACATCCAAGAGTACGTCCGCAAGCCAATGCGCGACATCCGCGGCTTTGTGGTGGGCGACGAGACCATCTGCGCCATCTATCGCGACTCGTCCCACTGGATCACCAACACCGCGCGCGGCGGCCAGGCCTCCAATTGCCCGGTGACGCCCGAGCTGAACGCGCTCTGCGTGGCTTCTGCCAAGGCGGTGGGCGGTGGAGTGCTGGCCGTGGACGTGCTGGAAGACCCCGACCGGGGCTACCTGGTGAGCGAGGTCAACTATACCATGGAGTTCCGCAACAGCATCGCCACCACCGGCGTGAACATCCCCGACCGCATGATCGATTATGCGCTCCAGGTCGCCAAGAACGGCGGAGCCAGACGATGATCCCGCTGCTTGCGTATGGGGTGAACACGAGGTTCACCCCTACTCCGACACCGGTAGGGGCGAACCTCGTGTTCGCCCTCCTTGTGTTTGCCCTCCTCGCGCCCGCCCGATGCCACGGAGCCGGCCATGCCCATTAACCCCGAAGCCCTGCTCCAAGAGATGCTGGAAACCCCCAGCCTCTCTGGCCAGGAGCGGGCGGTCGCCGAGCTGCTGGTGCGCCGGATGGGCGAGATCCCCGGCATGCGCGCCTGGCGGGACGAAGCGGGCAACGCCGTGGGCGTCCTGGGCGATGGGCCGGAGGACATCGTGCTGCTCGGCCACATGGACACCGTGCCCGGCGACATCCCCGTCCGCCGCGAGGGCGACCTGCTCCGTGGCCGCGGCGCGGTGGACGCCAAAGGTCCGCTGGCCACCTTTGTCTCGGCGGTGGCGCAGGCGGGGCCGCAGCCCGGCAAGCGCTTTGTCATCATCGGCGCGGTGGAGGAGGAGGCCCCCAGCTCGGCTGGCGCGCGGCACATCGTGGGGCGCTACCGCCCCGCCGCGGCCATCATCGGCGAGCCCAGCGACTGGGACCGCATCACGCTGGGCTACAAGGGCAGCCTGGTGGCGCAATACACCGTGGCGCGGGCGGGGGAGCACTCCTCCGGCCCCAACGCCAACGCCGCGGAAAAGGCCGTGGATTTCTGGATTCGGGCCCGCGACTATGCCGCGAGCTGGAACGGCGGGCAGCCCCGCTCCTTCACCACGCTGGACCCCGCCCTGCGCGCCATCTGGAGCGAGGACGACGGGCTGTTCAACCACGCCACGGCGCTCATCTCTTATCGCGTGCCCCTGGAATGCTCCTTGGCCGAGCTGAAAGGGGCGATGCCAACCTGGTTCGACGAGGGTCAGCTCACCATCGTCAGTGCGGAGGAGCCCTTCAAGGCCGAGCGGAACACAGCACTGGTGCGCGCCTTCTTGGAGGCGATCCGCCAGGAGGGCGGCAAACCACGGTTTGCCCTCAAGCACGGCACCTCGGACATGAACATCGTCGGTCCGGCCTGGGGCTGCCCCATGCTGGCCTATGGTCCCGGCGACTCGAACCTCGACCATACCCCCCACGAGCACATCAGCCTGGCCGAGTACCGCCGGGCCATCGCGGTGTTGAGCCGAGTGCTTGTGTCGCTGGCGCAATAGGATTCTGACCAGATTTGATCTTGGACCAATTTGGTGTATAATGGGATTGTAAAGACGTTGCACAGGACGAGTAGCCGCGCGGCCGCTCCAGGGAGAAGGGGTCATGACTGCAAGCCCCTTCAGCACAAGCGCAGCGAAAACCACCTGTGCCGGAACAACCGCCGGCGGCAGTTGTTCTAGGTCGAGCGCCGGAACGGCACCCAGTGCCCAGTATGGCGCTACGGAGGCACCCGTTAACGGCCACAACGAGGTCAGGGCTCCGCGCATGGGCTCCATGCCGCCCTGACAAGTTGGGTGGAACCGCGTGAGGTCATGCCTCTCGGCCCGATAGCCGAGAGGCTTTTTTTATTTGGAGGAGGGCACCATGTCAGAGCATCAGCAAGCACCCGATCTGGAGCGCATGCGCCATTCCGCATCGCACGTCATGGCCGAGGCCGTGCAAGAGATCGTCCCTGGCGCCAAGCTGGGCATCGGCCCGGCCATCGACACCGGCTTCTATTACGATTTCGACCTGCCGCGCCCCCTGACTCAGGAGGATCTGAAGGCCATCGAGGAGCGCATGGCCGAGATCATCAAGGGGCGTTACCCCTTCCAGCGCACCGAGGTCACCCGCGAGGAAGCGCTCAAGCTCTTTGCCGATCAGCCCTACAAACAGGAGTTGATCCGCGAGCTGCCGGAGGACGAGGTTATCTCGGTGTACAAGCACCACAACTTTATGGACCTGTGCCGCGGCCCCCACGTGGAGCACACGGGACAGGTCCCCATGAAGGGGATCAAGCTGCTCAACATCGCCGGGGCCTACTGGCGCGGCGACGAGAAGCGCCCCATGCTGCAACGGATCTATGGCGCGGCCTTCCCGAACCGCCAAGAGCTGGACAACTATATCCACTTTCTGGAAGAGGTGGAGCGCCGCGACCATCGGCGCCTGGGCCAGGAGCTGGACCTCTATAGCATGCACGAGCTGGGCGGCCCCGGGCTGGTCTACTGGCATCCCAAGGGCGCGCTGATCCGCGAGACCATCGAGAACTTTTGGCGGCAGGAGCACCGCAAGCGCGGCTATGATCTCGTGTACACGCCGCACATCGGCAAGCTTGATCTCTGGAAGACCAGCGGGCACTGGGGCTTTTATCGCGAGAGCATGTATGCCCCCATGGTGGTGGACGATGTGGAGTACTTGCTCAAGCCCATGAACTGCCCCTTCCATATCCTGATGTACAACACGCGGACGCACAGCTATCGCGAGATGCCGATGCGGTGGGGCGAACTGGGCACGGTCTATCGCTACGAGCGCTCCGGCGTGCTGCAAGGCATGTTGCGCGTGCGCGGCTTTACGCAGGACGACGCCCACATCTTTTGCCGTCCCGACCAACTGGAAAACGAGTTGGTCAGCGTCATCGAACTGGCCCGGTTCATGTTGCAGACCTTTGGCTACAAGGAATACGACATCGAGCTATCGGTGCGCGACCCGCTCAACAAGGCCAAATACGTCGGTGACGATGCCAGTTGGGAGATGGCCGAGACGGCGCTGGTAAACGCGCTGCACGCCACCAACCTCGCCTACAAGCGCGTGGAAGGCGAGGCCAAGTTCTACGGCCCGGCCATCGACATCAAGGTCAGGGACGCGCTGGGCCGCGGCTGGCAGGGCCCTACCATCCAGGTGGACTTTAACGAGCCGGAACGCTTTGACGTCAACTATGTGGGCGAGGATGGGCAGCCTCACCGCGTGGTGATGGTCCACCGCACCGTGGTCGGCTCCATGGAGCGCTTTGTCGCCGGGCTGATCGAGCACTATGCCGGGGCTTTCCCGGTGTGGCTGGCCCCGGTGCAAGCCACGGTGATCCCCATCGCCGACCGGCACAACGACTATGCCTGGGAAGTGGCCAAGCGGCTCAAAGCTGAAGGCTTCCGCGTCGAGGTGGATGACCGCAGCGAGCGCATGAACGCCAAGATCCGCGACGCGCAGATGCAAAAGGTGCCCTACATGCTGGTGGCCGGGGATCGCGAGGCCGGCGAGGGCACGTTGGCGGTGCGCCGCCGTGACGGGCAGAACCCTGGCACGATCTCGGTGGACGCCTTCCTGGAGATGTTGCGCGGCGACGTGGCGAGCAAAGTCATCTTTTGAGGCGCGGCAACGGCGCTTGCAAAATCGGTTGTGTTATGCTAGAATAGCCAACCATGAAGCAGCCTTGGATGCCTCAAGAACGTCAGGTTGGCGATAGCGACACGCTGCAGATCTCGGACCCCGCCGGGTCCCGAGAATCGGTGCTGCTTCTATGTAACTGAAAGCCAAGAGGATGGGCTGGCAGGCTGCGCGGCGATACAGGCCGACCGCAGCTCTCCAGCCCATCAATGTTTCTACGATACAAGCATCCCCTCGCAACGGTAACGTGGAAAGGAGCACAATCGACTTGGCAGAGCGAGCAGCCAAAACCGCGACCCCGCCAAAGAAACGGGGCGCCAAACTCATTCTGACGGATATTATCGGCGTTTTGCTCATTATCCTGGCCCTGTGGCTGCCCCCCGTGGCCCTCGGAAAACGGGTGCTGCGCCTGGGCTACCCCTCGATCGGCAAGGACGGCGGCATCATCGCGGCCGACAACGGGGCGGCGCTGAGCATCGCGGCGGGCAACCTGAGCAAGACGCTCAAGATGCGCATGCAAACCCTGGTCCCCGGACAACAGACCGAGGACACCGAGGCCGTGGAGGCCATGAAGACGCTGCCCACCCGTGTGGACGCCGTCGGCCCCTACTATACCTTCGAGGCCTATGGCCCGCAGCCCAACGAGGCCATCCTGGTGCTGCCCATCCCGGAGGCGGCGAACCCCGACCTGCTGGACCTCTACACCTGGACGCCCAAGGGGTGGGCCTGGACGCCCTGCGACGTGTTGGGCGCCGACGGTCGGGTGGAAGCAAACCTGGCCGAGCTCCCGCGGGTGGCCGTGCTGGCCCAGGACAAGACGATGGGCCCCAGCGTGTCCGCCTACCTCTCTCGCTTTGGCGCGCCTACGACCGAAACCATGGCCCTGATGAGCGAGATCAGCCCCGATGGCGCCTACGTGCAAGACACCGGCGCCCTCGGCGGCCTCGCCGAGGTAGCCGACACCAACGCCGCGCAGACCAGCGCGATCCTGCCCACGCTCAGCAACGTCTATGAGGGCGTCGTGCGCAGCGATTGGGTGGATAACCTGCTGATCGACGAGCCCATGCTCCAGTCCCATGTGGCCACCGTGGTGGATTGGGTCACTGGCGGAGGCTATGACGGCGTCAACCTGGCCTATTCCGGCGTGGACCCGGCCCTCCGCGAGGACTTGACCCGTCTGGTGGAGACGCTCGCGGACCAGTTGCACGCGCAGAACAAGCTCCTGAGCATCCAGGTCGACCGCCCGACCCAGGTCTCTGAGGACGAGTGGACCACGGGCGCCTATGACTGGATTCGCCTGGGGCGCGCCGTGGATACCTTCCGCGTCCCCACGCTCCTCGACCCCGCCGCCTATATTCAGGACGGGCAGATGGAGAGCCTGCTGACCTGGGCCACCCGCCAGGTGGATCGCAGCAAGATCCAGGTGGTCATCTCCACCTATAGCCGCGATATGGCCGGCAGCTCGGTGCAGGATCGGCCCTACGTCGAGGCGCTGGCCGACGCCAGCCAGGTGATGCTGCAAAACGCTTCCTACACGGTGGAGGCCGGCGCGCCGCTTTCGGTGCAACTGGCCCACCTGCTGGATTCGGCAGGCATCCAGTTCGACGAGGCCAGCCGGAGCCACTGGTTCGCCTATCGCGACGCGGCGGGCCAGGCGCACACCGTCTGGCTGGAGAACGCCTCGAGCATCGCCCGCAAGCTGGAGATCATCTCCCAGTTCCAGTTGCAGGGCGTGACCATGGAGCACCTGCTGGGCGAGCAGAACGACACCCGCATCTGGGACGTGCTGGCCAACTTTCAGGATGCTTGTCTGGAACAGGTCCAGTGCGATTTCTCTGTGGTTTATACCCTGCAGAACGAGCAGGGCGCCCAGGTCGCTCAACAGGTCGTCTCGCTGAGCGGTCCGCAGGCCGCCCAACCCGCGGCTCTGGCGCCGCAGATCTCGGGCGCTCCTGGCCTTAGCTCGGCGCAGGCGCAAGGCGAAGGGTCCGCGGTCGGGGTCGTGATCGAAGCCCCCGAAGCGCCGGGCAAGTACATCCTGGCCGCCGCGATCGGCCCTGCCGATGGGCAGAGCACGCCGGTGCCCGGCATCCAGGTGGTCTTCGAGGTGCCCTCGCCGACGCCCACGCCCACCAACACGCCCACCAACACGCCTACCCACACGCCCACCTATACACCCACGCCCACGGATACGGCGACCTTTACGCCGACCCACACGCCGACGGTGACCAATACGCCGCTGCCGGTGACGCCCACGCCCAAGCCAGTGGCGCGCTCGGTTTCCGGCACGGGCTTTGGCTATGGCATCCAGGCCGACATGATCACCGATGGCGATCATGGACGCATCCTCGGCGCCGTGCAGCAGATCGGCTTCCGCTGGGTCAAGCAGCAAGTGGAATGGTTCCGCTATAACCCCGGCCCTGGACAATACGACTGGGGCGCGCTGGACCGCATCGTGGATAGCTGCAACGCGGCGGGCATTAACGTCATGTTCAGCGTCGTGAAGGCTCCCCGCTGGGCCCGTCCTGCGGGGGATACGGACGAGGGGCCGCCTTCCGACCCCAACACCTATGGCACCTTCATGCGCGAGCTGGCCGCCCGCTACAAGGGCCGCGTCAAGGCCTACGAGATCTGGAACGAGCAGAACCTCTACTACGAGTGGGGCGGGCTCGGCGGCAAGCTGAACGCCGGACGCTACGTCGAGCTGCTCAAGGCCGCCTATCGCGGGGTCAAGGACGGGGACCCGGGCGCCATCGTCATCTCGGGCGCGCTCACGCCCACCGGCGTCAGCGACGGCAATATCGCCATCGACGACCGGACCTACCTGGAGCAGATGTACCAGGCGGGGATGAGGAACTATTGCGACGCCGTTGGCGCGCATCCCAGCGGCTACAATAACCCGCCCGACGCGGATTGGCGCACCTATTCGGACCCCACCGCCGCCTTTGGCGCCAGGGGACACCCAAGCTGGTTCTTCCGCGGCACGGTGGAAAGCTACTACAACATCATGTCCAAGTATGGCGACGGCGGGAAAAAGATCTGGATCACCGAGTTCGGCTGGGCCTCGGTTCAGGGGCTCGGCGTGCCTCCCGCCCGGGGCTACGAGTACGCCGCCGACAATACCGAAGACGAGCAGGCGCAGTATATCGTCCGCGCCTACCAGATGGGCCGCAACTATGGCTTCGTCGGGGTCATGTTCCTCTGGAACCTGAACTTTGGCCCCGTCTCGGGCGCGAGCGACGAAAAGGCCGCCTTCGGCATCGTCCGGCCCGACTGGGGCGCGCGGCCGGCCTTCGCCGCGCTGGCGAACATGCCCAAATAGGCGCCCCGGCTCTCCGCATCTCCTCACCATCGAGCACGGGCTGCGGTTGCCCGTGCTCGATGACTTTTCGAAACACGACGTAGAACCAAGGAGGATATCCATGCCAAACAAAGGTCTGGCAAGCTCCAAGCCCTGGATGCTCGCCCTGGCAGCCCTGCTGCTCCTGGTGGGTGCCGGGGGCCTGCTCTGGGCCTGCGCCCCCTCGCCCGAGGTCGCCGTGGAGGTCGCTACCCGGACGCCCAAGCCATCCTTCACGCCAACCGTGGCGGCTCAAGCGCCGACGGCCACGCTGCCGCTGCCCACCGCAACGATCGTTCGCGCGGCGGAGCAGGCCACGAACACAATAGTTATCGCCAATACGGCGACGTCGACGGCGACCGCGCTGCCGCCGACCGACACGGCCGTGCCGCCCACCGTGACCAACACACCCGTCCCGCCCACGTCGACGCCGGTGCCCGCCACGGACACGCCAGCGCCGACCGCCACGCCGTCCCCGCCCCCGGCCAAGTCCTTGCGTATGAACTCGCCCGAGTATGGGATGCAGGCCTTCCTCTGGTGGCGGCCCGAGGTCGCCAGCCGCGACATGGGGGCCATTCACGACGCCGGGTTCACCTGGATCAAGCAGGACTTTGCCTGGCGCGAGATCGAAGGCACGGGCAAGGGGCAATTCGACTGGAGCCGCACCGACTGGATCGTCTCCGAAGCCAACAAGCTGGGGATCGACCTCATGGTGCGGGTGGATCGGCAGCCCTATTGGGCGCGCGCCAGCGAGGCCGAGAACGGCCCGCCGGACAAGTATCAGGACCTGGCCGACTTTTGCTTCGCGCTGGCCAGCCGCTATCAGGGCCGCATCCGCGCCTACGAGATCTGGAACGAGCCCAACCTGGCCCGCGAATGGGGCGGCCAGCCCCCCGACCCGGGCGCCTACGTCAAGCTGCTCAAGACAGCCTATGCCGCCATCAAGCGCGCCGACCCCAACGCCATGGTCATCAGCGCGGGGCTGACCCCCACCGGCACCTGGTCCAACGAAGCCATGCCCGATGACGTCTACCTGGACAACATGTACCAGGCCATGGGCGGCAATAGCAACGGCTACTTTGACGTGCTGGGCGCGCACGGGGCGGGCTACAAGGCGCCCCCCGAGATGAGCCCGGACGAGGTGGCCAGCAACCCCGCCTATGGCGGGCATCGCATCTTTTGCTTCCGCCGCGTGGAGGACCTGCGCAACATCATGGTCAAGTATGGCGACGGCAACAAGCAAGTGGCGCTGCTCGAGTTCGGCTGGACCAGCGACCCGATTCACGAAGCCTACGCCTGGCATCGCGTGTCGGAGGAGGAAAAAGCCGATTACCTGGTGCGCGCCTACAAGTGGGCCAAGGAGAACTGGTCGCCGTGGATCGGGCTGATGAACCTCATCTTTTTTGCCAACCCCGACTGGACCGAGCAGAACGAGGAATACTGGTGGGCCGTCACCGAGCCAGGCTATCCGGAACTCAAGCCGCGACCGGCCTATAACGCGCTCAAGGCGATGCCCAAGTAGAGCGGGGCGTCAAGCAAAAGCGGGGGAGATCATCCCCCGCTTTCTTTATCCTCCGGAGCCCAGGGGAACTGAGTTGGCTCCCCGCGAGAGATGAACGCCTTGATCTGGCGCTGGAGCTGGCTGCGTGGCACCAGGATGCGGCGCCCGCACCCCAAGCACTTCAGGCCGATATCGGCGCCCAAGCGGACCACGCGCCATTCGTCGCTGCCGCAGGGGTGTTGCTTGCGCAGCTTGACGACATCATCCATGCGAATATCCAGCACCATGCTCCGCTCCCCATGATTCCATCCTGTTGCGCTGATTATAGCATGGCCCCGGCGATCTGTCCACCCTTGCGCTGCCTGGCCCGAGCAGGGCTTTACCTTTCGGCCGAGCCCGTGTATAATGATCGGTGAGATCACCAACCGACCAGCAAGCCCCGCCCAAGCGGGCGCGGCCTTGGACATAAAGAGGAGCTATCCTGCATGCCTGTCGAAATCACCTGGTATGGACATTCCTGCTTTCGCATGATGAGCCGCGGCGAGCCTGCGGTGGTCACCGACCCGTATGAGGATACCGTCGGCTACACGCTGCCCAGCCTGCGCGCTGATATCGTCACCGTCAGCCACGACCACCGCGACCACAACAACCACAAGGCAGTGCGCGGGCGGCCCCACGTGATCTCTGGGCCGGGCGAATACGAGATCGGCGGCGTGTTCATCACCGGCATCTCGACCTACCACGATCGCGCCCAAGGCGGCGAACGCGGCAAGAACACCATCTATCTGCTCGAGTTCAGCGACCTGAAGGTGCTGCACCTGGGCGATCTGGGCCACGTTCCCGCCCAGGCGCAGGTGGGCGACCTGGGCACCGTGGACGTGCTCTTTGTCCCCGTTGGCGGCGGCCCCACCATCAACGCCGCGCAAGCGGCCGAGGTGGTGAGCCTGATCGAGCCCAAGGTCGTGATCCCCATGCACTACAAAACTGACCTGGTCAAATTCGAGCTCGATCCGGTGGACAAGTTCCTCAAAGCCATGGGCGTCGAGTCCGTCAAGCCCCAGGAGCTCTTCCGCGCCAGCAGCGCCGAGCTGGGCGAGGAGACCCAAGTCGTCTTGTTGGAGTACAAGCAATAGGAGGCAAGGCATGAAGCGAGTGCATCGCACCTGGATCCTGGCCGTGCTCTTGTTGGTGCTTTCAGGAATTGCCGCGTGCCAGGACTCCACGCCGACTCTGCCCGCATCATCGGCCGCGGACGCTCAATCGCATGTGGATCAGGGGCGGGCGTATATGGACCAAAGCAAGCTGACCGAGGCCGCCCAAGAATTCGAGGAAGCCGTCAAACTGGCCCCCGAGATGGTGGAGGCGCACTTCCGCCTGGCCAACGCCTACACCCAATTGGGCCGCCTGGAGGATGCCGAGAAGCATTTCAAGGAGGCCCTGCGGCTCGACCCCAACTCGGCGGATGCCCTCTCCAATCTGGGCGTGGTCTATTACGAGCAAAACCGTTTCGACGAAGCGGCTGACCAGTTCAGGCGCGCCCTGGCGCTCAAGCCCGATGACCCCGAGATCCTCTACAACTTGGGCGGCGTCTATGTGCAGCAGGAAAAGCTGGATGAAGCCATCGCTCAGTTCAAGAAGGGCATCGAGGTCAACCCCGGCCAGCCCGAGCCCTACTTTGGGCTGGGCAACGTGTACAAGCTTCAGGGCAAGAAAACCGAGGCCATCGAGGCCCTGAACAAGTTCCTGGAGCTGGACCCCAACTCGCAATGGCGGGCCATGGCCGAAGGCCTCCTCGCCGAGCTCAAGGCAGGAAACTAGCTCATCCACCCAGCTCTGCGCAGCCTCTCGCTGACGAAAGGGGGTCCCGGTGCTTGGCTCGGATCTACTGGTCACCCTGGGCATCATCTTTTTGGTGGCGCTGTTCGGATCGTTCGTGCGCAGCTCGGTCACAGACCGCTGCCTGAAGGATTTTGACGAGTTCCAGATCACGGTGGAGAAAAAGAACGGGCGGATCATCTGGGGCATCCTGCACCTGGAATCCACGGGCATGGAGCTCGAATATACCAGCAACGTCGCGGACACGGCGCATATCGAGACCAGTTACCTGCTCTATAAGGACGAGTACAAGGACCTCCAGGCGATCTATCGCTATGCGGATGAGCTGACCCCCAGCGGCGTGCGCCGCCGGGAGCGCGACCTGGCGCGGAGCTTTCATCCCGGGCCGGCACGCGTGCTAAGGCGCAAGCTGCGCAACTTTATCAACACCACCACCGATTCGCTTTCCGAGGCCGTGGGCGTCATCGCCGGCCGGGCCAAAAAGCCTGCGGCGCAGTACATCTCGGACACGGGCGAAGCTTATCTCAAGCGCTTAGGCAAAGACCTGATCGGCTATGTGGGCACCAGCTTCGATCCCCTGCTAGAGCACTATGTGGGCGCCAAGGTGGTGGTCGAGGTATTGGAAGCTGGCGTCGCTCGCGAGCATGTCGGCATCCTCAAAGAGTACTCGGCCCAATTCATCGAGATGCTCGACGTCCTCTATCCCCAGGTCCTTTCCCTGGACATCGAGTCCTCCGAGGCGCGGCAGGCTGTGGCCAAGGATATCGAGGTCGGCTTTCAGAATGGCGCCTTTCACGTGGTGAATAACAGCGCCTACCCCCTCCTCTTGCACAGTATCCGCTGTGGGGAGCGCCAGGGGGAAATCAACGCGGTGATTGGCCCAGGCGACGAGATCAAGCTCCAGGCGCTCGAAATGGAGAATGCGCGCACGTCGGAAAGAGCCCAAGTCTCGGTCTTTTTCGAGGGGCTATCCGAACAGGAAGAGGACGAAATGGAGCGCTCGCCGCAGGCCCAGACCCGCCTCCTGGATGTCCTGGAGAACCTGGCCTGCGACACAGTGGACCCCAAAGCGATCCAGTTCGACTTTCGGGTCATCCGGGTGCTGGACATGATCGTGCCGCGAGAGCACGCTTTGGTGCGCCACAAAGCCGAGCGCTACGACCCCAACCGGGTTTTCGGCGAGATCGGCATGGCGCGGCGATGGTCCGACGATGAGGATGACCAGGAGCGCAAGTACCGAGAGGCCCTGCGCAAAAAGCCTCACGATGCCGTGACGGCATTGGGGCTCGCCCGTTTGCTCCTCCGAAAGGGCGATTACGCCGAGGCCAAGGTCATGCTGGAGCACGCCCTGGAGAACAGACAGCGGCTGGTGGACCAAGGACGTTTCGCCGAGCTGGAGCTGGCCCTGGTCAACAAAAAGCTCGCGACGGTGAAAACGGCCCAGCGCGACTGAACGCAGCCCAGCTCAGACGAGGTCATAGAGATCCAGGACTGGGCCATCGGTGCAAGTGCGCCGCGGCCCCTGACGCGTCTGCGTGACGCAGGTCAGGCAGAGGCCCATGCCGCACCCGATCCGCTCCGGATTCCACACCTGCACCAGGCCAGCGCGCCGCCGCACCGGATCGGCCATGATCCGCGCGCCCAACCTCCGATACAACGCCTCCGCGCTGGCCAGGCACACCCCATCGGTCAGCGGCAGCGCTTCCAGCAGCACGCGGTCGAACGCGGCGCTTTCCGCTTCCTCCCGCACCAAAAAGGCCCGATACTCGATCTCCACCGGCAGCAGCTCGGGGGGATAGAGCCGTTCCTGCCGGGCGGACAGGGCAAAGAGCGTCACCTTGACATTCCGCGCCAGCGCCTGCTCGGCGAGGGCCAAGAGCGGGGCGATGCCCATCTCCTGGGCCACCAACAACAGGTGTTGCGCAGCGGGGTCCAGGGTGAACCCATGCCCCAAGGGGCCGAGGAGGTCCAGCGTCGCGTCCAGCGCGGGGACCGCCAGGCCGGCCTGGTCCTGCTCATCCAGCAGGAACGCCACATGCTCGGCGCCGATCTTGTGCAAAGGAACCGCCGCGCGCAGGTAGGGGTCGAAAGACGCGCCACGCAGGGCCATGACGAACTGCCCCGGCTGCGCGGCGCGCGCGACCTCGGGGGCGCGCGCGTGGACCTGCCACACGCCAGGCATCACCTCCAGGCGCGCCGTCACCGGGGCCAGGAAGCGGATCATGGGGCCCCGCCCCCACGGCGCGGCACGCTGGGGCGCGCCCGCTCATCGCCGCAAACCTCGGTGATGAACACATCCAGGGCCAGCTCGGGCTCCACCCGGCCCGTCTTGATCGCCACATCGATGCGTTGCAGCTCGCGATAGATGCCCTGCAGCCGGCCCAGGGAAAAGTTGCGCGCCTGCGCCAACAGCTTGGTGGCGACGAACTCGTGCCGCAAGCCCAGCTCCTTCATAAGCTGGGGCAGCGCAGCCTGTTGCTCCGCCAGCGACTTGGCCTGCAAAAGCAGGCGGAATTGCCGCGCGATCATGGAAAAGACGTAAAGCGGCTCTTTGCCCTCGCCCAAAAGCCCGTGGAATAGACGCATGGCCGCGCTGCCATTCCGCTGGCCCAGCGCGTCCACCATCTCAAAGATGCTCTCCTCCCGCACGGCGCTCACCAGGCGATGCACATCCTCGACCCGCACCCGCTGCTCTGCTCCGGCATAGGCGGCCAGCTTGGCTAGCTCGTTATCCAGCAACCGCAAGTCGTTGCCCGTGGAGAGGGCCAGCTCGTGGACCGCTTGCGCGTCGATCTTGACGCCTTTGGCGCGGGCGCGCTCGGCGATCCACCGCTCCAGATCGGGATCCCGCAACAGCGGAAAGGTCTTCAGCCGCCCAGCGCCTTTCTGCGCGGCCAATTCATACAGGGGATGCTTCGGGGCCACCAGGTCGCTCTCCAGCAGGACCAGATCGGTGGTCTCGGGGAGCTTGGGGATGTAGGCGACGATCTGGGTCAGCAGATCCTTGTCAGACGCCGAGACCGCCCGCCCCTTTTCCCCAGTCGATAGGCGGGCAACCAACCCCTCGACGATCACCAGCCGCCTATCGGATAGAAAGGGCAGGGCGTCGCAAGCGTGGGAGAGGTCCGCCATGGTGAGGGTGCGCCCGTCCAGCGTGTTGGTGTTCAGGTCCACCACCTCGGGGGCGCCGACCTGCCGTTTGAGGGCGGCGATCTCCTCGGCGCTGGAGAAGGTGTCGGGCCCGTGCAAGAGGTAGTACATCTGGATGCCCTAGACCATGTTGACGCGATGGCTGACCAGCCGGCCATTGCCCTGGCGCATCACGCTCTCGATGCGCGCCCCGGCCATCATGGGCGTGGTGGTGATGTTCTCCTGCATCCACAGGCCCAGCGGCTGGGCGAGCATCAGCGCGGCCAGGGCAGCGGTGATGAGGCGAGGAAACCTCTCCTGGCGCGAGCGCGCCTTGCCGCCCAAGGCCGCCAAGGAAAACGTGGCCACCAGTAGGGCGCTGGTCGCCATGTTGGTGCCGCAGCGCGGGTGCACGGCCAGATCGCTTTCGCCGCGCTGCAACCTGGCCAGCGCCTCCAGCGAGGCCGAGGCGATTTCCTCCGTGGAGAGCGCCCCCAACAAGGTAAAGCCCCAGAAATCGCTGCGGCCCAGGATCTGCACGCCACGATGGCGCTCGCTGAGCACATGGATGGTCGCGTGCTCCAGGGCGTGGTTCTGCCGGAGGCGCATGACGAGTGATCTGCCGTTGGCCAAGCTAGGCTCCCTTCGATAGGTGGAACGCTATAGGTACTGCTTCAGCTTGCGGCTCAGCCGGGGATGGCGCAGCTTGCGCATGGCGCTGGCCTCGATCTGGCGCACCCGCTCGCGGGTCACGCCGAACTTGGCGCCCACCTCCTCCAGCGTCAGGATCGTGCCGCCATCCAGCCCGTAGCGCATCTTGAGGCAGAGCCGCTCTCGCAGGGTCAGCGCGTCGAGAATCTCGCCCATCTCTTGTTTGAGCAGGTTGCGCGAAGCCGCCTCGGCCGGCTCGGGGAGCGCATCGTCCTCGATAAAGTCCCCCAAGGGGCTATCTTCTTCCACGCCCACGGGCATCTCGAGCGAGATCGGCTCCTGGGCCACGCGCATCAGCCGGCGGACCTTCTTGACCGCCTTGCGCACCCGGTTCTGCACCGCGAGGTCCAGCGGCTGGCCGGTCTCTTGCGCCCGCGTCAGGGCCTCCCGGTCCGGCAGGGAGAGCATCCCCAGGTGCGCGGCCAGCTCTTCCGGCGAGGGCTCGCGGCCCAGCTTTTGGCACAGGTCGCGCGAAACCTCCATCAGGCGATTCACCGACTCGACCATGTGCACCGGGATGCGAATGGTGCGCGCCTGGTCGGCGATGGCCCGGCTGATGGCCTGGCGAATCCACCAGGTAGCATAGGTGCTGAACTTGAAGCCCTTGCGGTAGTCGAATTTCTTGACGGCCCGCAACAGGCCCACGTTGCCCTCTTGGATCAGGTCCAGGAAACTCATGCCGCGACGGGCATACCGCTTGGCCACGCTGACCACCAAGCGGAGGTTGGCCTCGGCCAGCCGACGCTGGGCCAGATCGCCGCTGCGCGTCTCGTCTTCCAGGATGAAACGCTGCTCCGCATCCAGGCCGTCATGCCGCAGCCGCTCCCTGGCGGCGAGCCCACGCATCACCAGCTCGGCCAGGCGCCTTTCCTCGGCAGCCCGCAGCAGGGGCACGCGCCCGATCTCGCGCAGGTACATCTGCACCGAGTTATCAAAGACGTTGGCCTGGCTCCAGGCGGGCAGCAGCTCGTCATCCGCCGTCGGCTCCGCGCGCACGCGCGCGGCCTGGGCGCCTGGGCGAGCGCGATAGGCTGCCTCGCCGCGGCCCTCCAACGCTTCCCGGCCCTCCAAGCCAGCCGGCCTGTCCGTATCGCCGGAATCCAGCAGGGCGATGCCCATCTCCATCAGAGTGCTGCAGATGACATCGATCTGCGACGCAGCCGCCTCGGAATCCGCCAGGGCAGACTCGATCTCGCGCTGGCTCAGAAACCGCTGGCGAGCCCCTTGCAGGACCAGGCGTTTCAACCGCTCCGCAGAAACGCCGGAGCCGCCGAAGGGGTCCTCCACATCCGGGACTTGGCCCTCCGGCAGATAGAGATCGTCGAGACCCATAGCTCCGCTGCTGTCCATGTTTCGCCCTTTTTTGCTGGTCTGTGCTGCCGCGTCGCCCGCCATACTTCCCCTATACCGCTGGGGTTTCCGCCCTGTAGCCCAGGACGGTGACCTTGCTCAAGGCCTCATCGAGACGTCCCTTGTCTCGGGTGTATTGCATCACCAGCGCCATCCAGCGCTGCCGATCTTCGGCGACCTGATCGCGCTGCGCCTCCTCGTTCAGGTAGCGCAGCTCCAACAAGCGATGCTCCAGATGGGCCTTGCGCAGTTGCAGCGCGCAACGGCTGGCCGCCAGGGTGAGATCAGCCTCCGGCAAAGAGGCCGTGTATTGCAGGAAACTGGAAAACTCGGCCCGCAGCGTGTCCAAAGCCGAGCCAGCTTCCACGCTGTCCAGGTCGAGCAACTCCTCATCCGGCCCCAGGCTCTGCAGGCGGGCCAAAAGCTCGCGATGCCAGGCATCCTGGAAATCCTCCGCGCCCAAAGGGGCCAGGTTCGCTCGCTCCAGCACGCCGTCCATCACCCCTAGCAGCTTGGGGTTCTGCAGCAGCACAAAGATGCAATACTTTTCCACCCCGATCGCCATGCCGGGGAAGCCGGAAAAGCGTCCCTCTTTCCTGGCCGGCTTGGTCACCCGCAGACGGGGGGTTCTGCCCAGCTCTTTTTCCAGCGCGCGCTCGTCCATTTTGACCAGGCGCGCCAGCTTTTGCACATAATGGGCCTGCTCGATGGCGCCGCCGCTTTCGGTGATGACCGGAACGAGGCGATGAACCGCTTCCGCCTTGCCTTGGGATGAACTCAGATCAAGATCGCGGGTCAGGGCCTGGAAATAGTAATCCACCACCGGCAGCGACGACTCGACCAGCCTGGCCCACTCGGCGGCGTCGCTGCGGATGATCTCATCGGGGTCGAGGCCGGTCGGCAAGGTGATGATCTTGATCTCGGTATCCAGGCGGGCCTCGTAATCGACCAAGCCCCTGCTGGTGGGCACGGGGACCGCCTGATAGTCTAAAACCTGCTTGGCCGTCTCCAGGCCGCGCAGGGTGCCCCGGTCTCCCGCAGCATCCGAATCCAGCGCCAGGGCGATCTTTTTGGTCAAGCGCTTCAGGATCTTGAGCTGCGGTTCCGTCAGGGCGGTGCCCATGGAGGCCACGACGTTGCGGATGCCGTGCTGATGCGCCATGAGCACGTCCATGTACCCTTCCACGATCACGGCCAGGCCTTGCTCGCGGATCGCATCTTTTGCTAGGTCTATTCCATACAAAATGCTGCTCTTGTCAAATAGCGGCGTTTGGGGCGAGTTCAGGTACTTGGGCAGCGCATCATCCAGCACTCGCCCGCCAAAGCCCACCACCTGCCCGCGGATATCGCGGATGGGAAAGGTCAGCCGGCCGCGGAAACGGTCATGGTGGCCCCCATCTTCGCGCTCGCTCAGCAGCCCCGCGGAAATGATATCGGGGATGCGATACCCCTTGGCCGTCAGGGCTTGCTCCAGGGCGTGCCACTCGTCGGGGGCATAGCCCAACTGGAAGGCGCCCCAGCTCTCCTGGTTGAGGCCTCGCTTTTCCAGGTAGCGGCGGGCCTGCGCGCCAGCGTTCGATTGGGTCAGCCAATGGTTGAATTGCGCCGCCGCCGCATCGTTGATCTCGGCCAGCAGCGTCATGGCCTTGTGGGCGGTGGCCTCCTGGGGGGTCTGGGGCCTGAGCGAGATGCCCGCGCGCCGCGCCAGCTCCTCCAGCGCCTCTCGGAACTCCAGGTTCTCCCGGCGCATGACAAAGGTGAGGATATCGCCGCCGATGCCACAAGCCCCGAAGCAATGCCAGGTCTTCGAGTCGGGAAAGACGATAAAAGAAGGGGTCTTTTCGCTGTGAAAGGGACACAGGCCCTTATAGTTGCGCCCGGCCTTTTTCAGAGGGACGTATTGACCGATGAACTCGATGATGTCCAGGCGGTCTTTGATCTCGTCAACGACGCTCATGATCCCTTGTTCTCGTCAGCACGCGCTAATCCAACCCACTCAATCGCCACTGTACCTCAACCGCATAGGCCCGGTTCGCTGCCGGATCGGCCAGGATCCCCCGAACCGGCGCCGCTCGCTCCACCCTGGCCGGCTCGCCGCCTTCCTCGATGTCCAAACGGCGCACGCCGCCCACGTCCAGCACGTAGAGCCCCTGCGCCTCGGCATCCCACGCCAGGCCGCGCACCCCGATCAGGGGCCATCCGGCATCCCCCTGGCGGATGTCCTGGACGCGGCCGGTGGCGAGGTCCACCGCGGCGATGGCCCCATATTTGGCCGAGAGCGCATAGGCCACGTAGCAGCGGCCGCCGCGCTCGTCCACCGCGAGCTCCAGAGGGAACCCCAGCCCGCCCAAGGATACTACACTTTGGTACCCGCTGTCAAATGGCGAAAGGAGGGTCAGGGTGCCATCGCCAGCGTTGGCGACGACCAGCCGCTCGGCCATGGCGCTATAGGCGACGGCGTAGGGCGCCTGGCCGACGGCGATCCGCCCCGCCCATCGCCCCTGGCCGACGTCCCATACCGCCAGCTCGTGGCGCCCCGTATCGGCGATATAGAGCCGCCCGTCCACCAGCGCCAGGCCCGCCGGGGCGTCCAGCCCCACGATCTCGCCGACGACCCGCTCCCCGTCCCAGATAGCGACCCGGCCGCGCGCGCGGTCGGAGAGGTAGAGCAGCCCCGTCGCCGGATCCACGGCCAAGCCGTGCACATGGGCCTCCGAGGCGCTGACGGCGATCACGGCGCCGTCTTGCAGGTCCAGCGTCGCTAGCTCGCCTTGCGCCGCCACGTACACGCGCCCGGCGCGGGCATCCACGACGGCGCGCGCGCCGGATGTCCAGGCCCGCTCCGGGCTGGCCTCGCCTGCGGCGGCCACCATGTTCAGATAGTCGCGCAGGATCAGCGGCAGGTACCGGCGCTGCGGCGTCGCCGTGGGGGTGGCGGTCAGCGTGGGCTCGGGCGTAGGCGTGGCCAGCCCCAGCCCCCAGCAGGCCCGCACCGAGACGTCGTCCACATACATGGCCGTGACGCCGCCCTCCCCGTCGTTATAGACGCCGAAATGGAGCCTGACCGCCTGCCCGCGATAGCCATCCAGGGCATACTCGCGACGGAGCCACTGCCGATCATCCGCCCCCACCCACATCACGCTCTCCAGAGGCCCGCCCCCCGTATCGAGCACCTGGGCGTACTGGCGGTCGCCCTGCGCATCCGCCGAGAGGGGGTAATACCAGAAGGAGAGGGTGATCTGCTGCGCCTGGATGGGCAGCGGCACCCATTGCCAGGACTGCGAATAGCTCATCTGGTTGGGCTCGTCCACGATGCCCAGGAGCAGCGACCGCGCTTCCCCGTGGGCCAGCGCCGTGCTATAGCGCGCCGGATAGGCGTCATCGGGGAACACCCAATCCGCGGTCTCTTCAAAGCCGCGGTTGCTTGCCAGTTCGACGCAGATCGGCGTGGGCGTCACCGTCGGCGTCATGCTCGGCGTGGCGGTCATCACCCCGGTGGGCGTCGGCGAGGGGGTCAGGGTGGCCGTCTCGGTGGGCGTGGGCGTGCTGGAGCGCGTCGCTGTGGGCGTGGGCGAGGTCTGCCCCAGGCCGCAGGTCCGCAGCGAGACGCCGTCCACATACATGGATGTAGTGCCGCCCTGCCCATCGTTGATCACGCCGAAATACAGCCGGACCTCTTGCCCGCGATAGGGCAGCAGGTCGAACTCGCGGTATTGCCAGGCTTGGGCATCGGTGATCTCGCGCACCAGGCTGCGCAGCGCGCCCCAGTTGGCGTCATAGAGCCGCGCGATCTGCAGGTCGTCGGCCAAATCATCGGAGCGCGGGTAGATCCAAAAGCCCAGGCTCGCCCGCTCCGCCTCGGCGGGGATCCAGAGCGACTGCCAGGCGGAGGAATAGATAGCGGCATTGGCCCCATCCACGATGCCCAGGCGCAGGCCCTGGCCGCCCTCCTGGGCCTGCTCGACGGAATAGGCCGCGCGGCTGAGCTGCCAGCCCGCCGCCAGCTCGAAGCCGCCGTTCTCCACCTGCTCGACGCAGGGGAGCGTGGGGGTGGGCGTCGGCGGCGTGCCGATGGCCGTCGGCGTGCGGGTGGGGGTCCGGGTCGGCGTCGGCGGGGCCACGCGCACCGGCGCCGCCTCCAGCAGGCCTGGGATGGCGGCATTGCTAGCCGTGGCGCTCACCTGGTTATAATAGGTGCCCCCCACCCCGGCCGCCTGCGCCGCGAACACGATCCTGAGCTGGCTGGGCACGACGGGCGTATCCTTGGCCAGGTCGCGCACCGAGTCGTATTGCCAATGGTGCTCGCCATTGGGATAGATCCAATCCCACACCCACCAATCGCCGCTGGGGTCCACCAGCTCGTAGGGACACACGCCCAGTATCTCGGGCCAATAGCGCCAGTAATCGCGAAAGGCCCGCGAGATATAGTCGGCGCGGTTCCCTTCGTTCATCTCGGGATAGCCCTCAAAGACAAAGGTGTTCTGCCCCAGCGCATAGCCGGTCTCGGTGAGCAGCACTTGGACACCAGACCGTCCGTGGGCGGCCAGTCGCTCCAGCTCCAGGAGGTAGCTATCGATGGTGGCGTCTTTATAGGACGCCGAGCCGTCGTGGATGTTGTACTCGGGCGGGTGATTGCCAGGATAGGGGTGAGAGGCCCAGACATCGAACGATTGCAGCGCGCCGGGGACCGTGGCCATGGCGTCCAGGTACGAGAGATAATAATAGTTCCCGCCCGGAGATAGGGCGCCATTGAGGATGCGGATGCGCGGGTCGCCGATGGAGCGGATCGCCGCGGCCACGTCCACCATAAAGTGGCCGTACTCGACGGGGTTGGCCGCGCCGCTCCATTCGATGTTGAGGTTGGGCTCGTTCCAGATCTCCACATAGAGCGGCCGATCATCGCGGCGGGGGAGCCCCTGCACCACGCGCCGGTAGGCCTGGGCGATGGTGGTATAGTCGCCTGGGGCGTCCGGCTCGGGCTTGAGCCAGTAGGGCCCGCCATGGACTCCTTGCAGGCGCACCACCGGGATCAGGTCGCGGTCATAGGCGGCGTTGACGAAATCCACCCAGCACGATTGCGGGCCGGACGTCTGGGGCGTGATCCAGTAAAAGAGTTGCTTGACGTAGGCGCCGGGGCCCATCAGCTCGCGGGTGCGGTCCAACTGGTGAGTGATCTGGTCCGACTGGCAGCGGTCCTGCAAAAAGGTGTGCATGCCGTAATAGCTGCCCTGTCGGGCTCCGGGGAGAGTGAGCGGCCCCCAGGTCAGCGACTGGCCGCTGCTGGCGGGGTCGCTGGCCGAGATCAGCGCGCCGTTGAGGTAGACGCGGCTCGTGCCCTTGACGTAGCGAAAGCCCGCCGGCAGCGTATCGGTGAGGCGCAGGTCGCGGGCCGCCTCGGCGCCGGCGTTGATGGCCGAGATGGTATAGGTGACCCGCGCGCCAGCGTTGGCTTGGGCCGGTTGCACGCTCTTGCTCAGGGTCACCGCGGCGGCGCCGGGCGCGGGGGCAGAGGCCCTGGCCGTCCAGCGCCAGGACATGCCGCCCGCCACCAGCAAGGCGGCCAGCAACCAGCACCGCAGCAGAAGGGGCAGCCCGCCCCGTCTGGGGTCAACCATCGCGGTTCATCCCACCAGCCTCGGTATAGTCAAGGGGCAGCTTGCGACAGGAGATGCCGCAAGCTGCCCCTCGTGTCGATGCGTCGCCGCAATCCGGCGAGTTACTTTTTCTCTTCCAACACGGCCTGCGCCGCGGCCAGGCGAGCGCCGGCAACGCGGTACGGGCTGCAGCTCACATACTTGAGCCCGGTGCGGTGGCAGAACTTGATCGAGCTGGGCTCGCCGCCATGCTCGCCGCAGATGCCAATCTCGATATCGGGCCGGGTCTGGCGGCCCAGCTGGACGGCCATCTGCACCAGCTTGCCCACGCCGCCCTGGTCCAGGACCTGGAAGGGGTTATCGGGCAGGATCTTTTCGTCCTTGTAGTACAGTAGGAACTTGCCCTCGGCGTCGTCACGCGAGATGCCAAAGGTCATCTGCGTCAGGTCGTTGGTGCCGAAGGAGAAGAACTGGGCATGCTTGGCGATCTCGTCGGCGGTCAGGGCCGCGCGCGGAACCTCGATCATGGTGCCAAACTTGTACTCCAGCTCGACGCCCTCCTCGGCCATCACCTGCTTGGCGATCTTTTCCAGCTTGGTGCGCTCCAGTTGCAGCTCATTGATGTGGCCCACCAGCGGGATCATGATCTCGGGGATCACCTTGACGCCCTTTTTGGTCTGGCGGCAAGCGGCCTGGAAGAGGGCGCTCACCTGCATCTCGGTCATGCCGGGGTACATGATGCCCACGCGGCAGCCGCGGAGGCCGAGCATGGGGTTCACTTCCCACATGTCGTTGACGATGCGCAGGACATGTTCCTTCTCTTCCAGCTCTTGCGGGTTCTCGCCGGTAACGCGCAGCCGCGCGACGTCGGCGACCAGCTCCTCTCGCGGCGGCAGAAACTCGTGCATCGGCGGGTCGATCAGACGAACGATCACCGGCAGGCCGTCCATCGCCTTGAAAATGCCCTCAAAATCGCTGCGCTGCATCGGGAGCAGGGCGGCCAGGTTCTGGCGATATTCTTGCACCATCGGATTCTCGTCCGCTGCCTTTTCGGCCTCGGCCAGCTCGCGCTGCAGGTTCTTGTTCTCGGGCTCGGCGGCGGCCAGGCCGCGCAGCTTGGCCAAACGGCGCTCGATGGGCGCGGCCACCTGGGAGGCCAGGATCATGGCCTGCACGATGGGACGGCGCTCTTCCTCAAAGAACATGTGCTCCGTGCGGCAAAGGCCGATGCCCTGGGCGCCAAACTTGCGGGCGGTGATCGCGTCGCGCGGATAGTCGGCGTTGGTATAGATGCCGAGGCGGCGGACCTCATCCGCCCAAGAGAGCAGCGTCACCAGGTCGGTATCGCGCTCCAGGTCCGGCTCAACGGTCGGGACCTTGCCCACGAACACTTCGCCGGTGGAGCCATCCAACGAGATAAAGTCGCCTTCCTTGATCACCTTGCCGTTGACGGTGAGCGTGCGCTTCACCAGGTTGATGTTCAGCGATTCGCACCCGGCCACGCAGGGGATGCCCCAACTACGGGCCACCACCGCGGCGTGCGAGGTCATGCCGCCGTGCTGGGTGAGGATACCTTGCGAGACGCTCATGCCATGGATGTCTTCCGGGCTGGTCTCGGGGCGCACCAGCACCACCGGCTTGGTCTTGGCCATCTCCATGGCCAGCTCGGCGTCAAAGACCGCCGCGCCGGTGGCCGCGCCGGGGGAAGCGTTCAGGCCCTGCGCCAGGAAATCGCCGTTCACCTTGGCCTTCTTGATGGCCGCAGGGTCGAAGGCGCGGTGCAGCAACTGGTCCACCTGCTCCGGCTCCACGCGTGCCAGGGCCTCTTCCTTGGTGATCAGGCCCTCGTTCACCATATCGATCGCCACCTTGACCGCGGCGCGGGCGGTGCGCTTGCCGTTGCGGGTCTGCAGCATCCACAGCTTGCCGCGCTCAAAGGTGAACTCCATATCCTGCATATCGCGATAGTGCTTTTCCAGCCGCTGCGCGATCTGCACGAACTGCTGGTAGACCTCGGGCATCTCGTCGGACAGGTGCTGCAGCTCGCTGGGGGTGCGGATGCCCGCCACCACGTCCTCGCCCTGGGCGTTGGTCAGGTACTCACCCCACAGCTTGCGCTCGCCGGTAGAGGGGTTACGGGTGAAGGCCACGCCGGTGCCGGAGGTGCTGCCCATGTTGCCAAAGACCATGGTCACGATATTGACGGCGGTGCCCCAATCATGCGGCAGCTTTTCGCGGTTGCGATAGGTGACCGCGCGGGCGCCGAACCAGGAGTTGAACACGGCGCGGGTGGCCTCTTCCATCTGCTGGTAGGGGTCTTCGGGAAAGTCCTCGCCCATCTCTTTCTTGTAGAGGGCCTTGAACTCGCCCACGATCTGCTTGAGCATGTCGGTGGTGAGGTCGAGGTCCTTCTTGCCCGCGGTCTTGGCCTTGTAGGCGTTCAGGATCTCCTCGAACTTGGAGCGATCCATCTCTTTGACGATGCTGCTGAACATCTGGATGAAACGACGGTAGGCATCCCAAGCGAAACGCTCATCGCCGGTCAGTTTGGCCAGGCCTTGCATCGTCGCCGGGTTCAGGCCGACGTTGAGCACGGTGTCCATCATGCCAGGCATCGAGGCGCGCGAACCCGAGCGAACCGAGACCAGCAGCGGGTTCTTGGGATCGCCGAACTTTTTGCCCGTCTTGTCCTCGACGGTCTTCATCGCGTCCAGGGCCTGTTGCCACATGCCTTCCGGGAATTTCTTGCCCGCCGCGAAATAGGCGTTGCACGCCTCGGTGGTGATGGTGAACCCCGGGGGCACGGGCAGCCCCGCATTGGTCATCTCGGCCAACCCCGCGCCCTTGCCGCCCAACAGGTTGCGCATGGAGCGGTCGCCTTCCTCGAACATATAAACCCACTTGGTTGCCATCTGGCCTTTCCTCCTCGTCATTGCCGATTACCCCGGCATTGGGTGTCTGGACTATCGAGAGAAACGATCATTGTGATTGATCGTTTGCGCTGCCAAAAGGGTATTATAACGATATAGGGCATTTTAGGCAAACCCGCGCTCGCCTGCCGGTTTGCTAGCTGCTGGCGCTGGTATAATAGCGCGTGGCAAAGGTCCAGAAGCGGTGCGAAAGGTACAGGCTCGCCGCCGCAAAGGCGAGGGAGCCCAGCGGGTAGAGAGGATTGATGCCCAGGGCAAGGGCTTGCGCCGGCAGGACCGTGACGAAGGCCAGCGGCACAAGAAAGGTCAGGATGAACTGCAGGAACTCGGGGAAGACGCGCGTGGGGTATCGGGCTGCCCCGTAGAGCGAGTCCAAGATCTCGACGATATTGGGCGCCTGCCGGACAAGCCAGAAGGTGCAAGTCGAGACGGCGGTCCAGAGGGCATAGAGCATGGCGATACCGCAGGGAAACATCACGGCAAAGGTCGCCAGCCCGCCCGCCGACGGCCAGCGTCCCATCAGCCGAAAGGCGTATCCGATCAGCCCCAGGTTGATGAGCATCTGCGGGGCCTGATAGATGTCGATGTAGCGCAGCGTGGCCGCGAACTGGGACGAGATCGGCTTGAGCAAGATGAAATCCATGTCGCCATAGGTGATATAGGATGAGATGCGCTCCATGTTGCCGCGAAAGGCAAAGCTTAACGCGCTCTCCCCCAGCCGGGCGATGCCCAAGAGCAGCCACATCTGCCCCCGGCTCCAGCCCGCGATGGCGTCGGTGTAGGAAAAGAGGATCTCGATGTTGATCAGCCCCAGGGCCAGCCAGACCACGCTGCGCAGCAAGCCTGCGGCCAGGCTGGCGCGGAACTGGGCTTCCCTCTCCAGGCAGCTCTTCGCAAAGGCCCGCCAGACCCGCCAATAGCGCCCCAATCTAGCCCCCCACCGCGCCATAGGTGCGGATGCCCGCGCGCCACATGGCCCGATAGGCCACGTAGGCGAGCGCGAGCCACACGACCTGCATCCCCAGGCCGAAGGCCAATTCGCGCCCCTCCAGCGTCCCGGTGATGATCTCCACCGGCAGCGAGAGGGTGTACCGAAAGGGCGCGAGCCGCAATGGCCCCTGCCAGTCCGCCGGAAAGAGGTTCAGCGGGATCGTCTGGCCGGAGAGCAGCGCCTCCAGGAACAGGTAAAAGGCCTTGATGCCCGTGGTGTCGCTGGTCCAAAAGGCGATCAGGCCCACGCACACATTGATCAGCAGCGCGATGGCCGCGCCCATCAGGATGCTGCACGGCAAGAGCAGCGCCCCCGCCCAAGACAGGCCCAAGCGCAGGTCCTGCCGGAAGCCCAGGGCCACGATCAGGATCATGGGCCCCAGGATCACCAGCTTGGAGAGCTTTTCGCCAATATTGTTGATGATATAATGGTGGAGATACGACCAGGGCCGGAGCAGGTGCTGGTTGAGGCCACCGCGCCAGATGTCCTCCGGAATAAAGTGCGCGGCCCACGCGCCGGTGAGCATGGCCACCAGGGAGACGCCGAGGTAATACTGCACGAACTGGGCGCGGCCATAGGGCCCGATGGCCGCCCGGTCGCCCAGCACGGCCAGCCAGACGGTGAGCGAGACATAGGGGGCCACCACCACCCCGAACATCCAGATGGCCAGGCTGCCGCGATAGGCGGCGGTGGCGGACAGCTCGCGGCTCAGCCCCGCTCTATAGATGCGGATCAACCGCCTCATCTTGGAAAATGCGCCGGATAACCTCATCGATGGGGATCTCCTCGATGGTCAGGTCGGCCACGGGAAAGCGGTTCAATAACTGGGCGGCGCGGTCCTTGGTCTCGGCGCGCTTGACGCGCACGGTGGCCCGCAGCGCCTGCCACTCGGCCACCTCGCCGATCGCGGCCAGGTCCGCTTCTGTCACCGCCTCGGCAAAGGCCACGCGCAGCAGCCGCTCCCCCCCATAGCGCTGGGCGATCTGGGCCAGCGGCCCATCGTAGAGCAGGTGGCCATGGTGGATGATCAGCACGCGCTGGCAGAGGGCCTCGATGTCGTCCATGTAGTGGCTGGTCAGCAGGATCGTGGCGCCGGTGCGCTGGTTGTAGGCGCGGATAAAGTCGCGCAGCCGCTTTTGCATCGTCACGTCCAGGCCGATGGTCGGCTCGTCCAAAAAGAGCACCCGCGGCGCGTGCAGGAGCGAACCCGCCAGCTCGCACTTCATCCGCTCGCCCAACGATAGCTGGCGCACCTGCACCTTGAGCAGGCCGTCCAGCTCCAGCAGCTCGCTGAGCAGCCCCAGCCGCTCCCGAAAGGTGGCGTCGTC
>JAAYEA010000030.1 GCA_012689325.1 Chloroflexota bacterium | reverse complement strand
TGGCCCATGACCACGCCAAGGCCCGCCCTCTCCCCAGCGGCGCGCGCGACGAGTTCCTCCAGGCCATCGGCCTCGCCGACGCGCAGGGGCGCATCCGCCCCTCCATGGGCGCCAAGTACCGACAGGTCAACCAGTTTCTGGGGGTCATCGAGCAGGTGGTGGGGGAAGGCCCGCTGGCCCAGGGCCCGTTGCGCCTGCTGGATTGCGGCTGCGGCAGCGCCTATCTCACCTTCGCCGCCTATCACCACCTGAACCACACCCTGGGGCGGGAGGCCCGCCTCGTCGGCGTGGACGTGAACCCCGCCACCACCGCCCCCCTGCGCGAGCTGGCCGACCGGCTCGGCTGGGCCGATATCGCGTTCCAGGTTTCCACCATCGCCGCGCTCGAGCTGGACGAGCCGCCGGACCTGGTGCTCAGCCTCCACGCCTGCGACACGGCCACCGACGAGGCCATCGCCCGCGGCATCCTGTGGGGCAGCCCGGCCATCCTGGCGGCGCCCTGTTGCCAGCACGAGCTGCACCACCAGCTCCGCGAGCCGCTCTATCGCCCCGTGTTGCGCCACGGCATCCTCCGCGAGCGGCTGGCCGACCTTCTCACCGACGCCTTCCGCGCCCAGCTCCTGCGCATCATGGGCTACCGCGCCGACGTCTTCGAGTTCGTCTCGCCGGAGCACACCGCCAAGAACCTGTTGATTCGCGCCCAGTGCGGCCTGCCCCCCGGCGACCCCCAGGCCGTGGCCGAGTACCGGGCGCTCAAGGGCTATTGGGGCCTCGCCGACGTGGCGCTGGAGCGGCTGTTGGGCCCGGCGCTGCAACCCTATCTGGAGCAAACACCTTGAGGATCGCGCCTTTTGACCTGGAACGCTACTTTGCCCGCCACGAGTTCAGTACCCCCCACCTCCTCAGCGTCTCCGACTGCGAGGGGCTGGCGCTGGCCGAGCTGCTGGAGATGGCCGACGACGAGACGGCGGCCCTCTGGCAGGGGCTCAAGCTGGGTTACACCGACTCGCAGGGCCACCCCCTGCTCCGCGCTGAGATCGCCGGGCTCTACCAGCGCATCGCCCCCGATCAGGTGCTGGCGCTGACGCCAGAGGAGGGGATTTTCATCGCCATGAACGTCCTCTTGCGGCCGGGCGACCACGTGGTGGCCACCTTCCCCGGCTACCAATCGCTCTACGAGGTCGCCCAGGCCATCGGCTGCCAGGTGACCCGCTGGGAGCCGCAGCGGCTGGAGGGCGGCTGGCGCTTCGACCTGGGCCAGTTGCGGGAGCTCGTGCGCGAGGAGACCCGGCTCCTGGTGGTCAATTTCCCGCATAACCCCACCGGCGCCACCTTGCCGCGGGAGGAGTGGCTGGCGCTGGTGGAGCTGGCGCGGGAGCGCGGGCTCTGGCTTTTCAGCGACGAGATGTACCGCCTGCTGGAATTGGACCCCGCCGACCGGCTCCCCTCGGCCAGCGACCTCTACGAGCGGGCCATCGCGCTGTCGGGGCTCTCCAAGGCCTTCGCCCTGGCCGGGCTGCGCCTCGGCTGGCTGACGGCGCGGGACGCGGCGCTCATGCGGGAGCTGGCCGCCTACAAGGACTATACCACCATCTGCCACAGCGCCCCCAGCGAGGTGCTGGGGATCATCGCCCTGCGCGCCCGCGAGCGGATCACAGCCCGCAACCTGG
>JAAYEA010000256.1 GCA_012689325.1 Chloroflexota bacterium | reverse complement strand
GCCGGGCAGCCCGCCGCCAAGCTCGGCAAGGGCGCCCGGCGGGTCGCGGGGGGCGGCATCGTGCGCACCCTGATCTATGCGCTGCTGGCCGCCGCCCTGCTGGTGCCGCTGCTCTTTGGCGTGGGCTGGTTCCGCGACAGCATCCACGTCACCGAGCCGGCCCAGGGTTTGGCCGATGCCGTGGAGGCGCTGCCCGATGGCGCCGCCGTCCTGGTGGTCTTTGATTATGGCCCGTCCACGGCCGCCGAGCTGGAGCTGCAAGCCCGAGCGCTGATGGGACACCTGCTGGAAAAGAACGCCCGGCTCATCGCGCTAAGCACGGCGCCGGAAGGACCCGCCATGGCCCAGACCGCCTGGGACCAGGTGGCCAAGGGCAAGGGCTACCGCTACGGCGAGCAGTTCGTGAACCTCGGCTACCTGGCCGACGCTACGGCGGGATTGCGGGCGCTGGCGCAGGGCTTTGACGCGGCCTTCAAGAAGGACTTTGTGGAGCAGCGCGAGCTCGACGACCTCCCGACCATGCGCGAGGTCGCCAAGCTCTCCGACGCCGACCTGGCCATCGTCCTGGCGGCGGACGCGGGCTCGGTGCAGCGCTGGCTGGAGCAGGCCCAAAGCGCCTACCCGATCAAGACGGTGGCGGGGGTGGCGGCCTCGGCCGGGGTGGAGGCCATGCGCTACTATCCGACCCACCAGCTATCGGGGCTGCTTATCGGCATGACCGGCGCGGCGGAATACGAGATGGCCACGGGCCGCACCGCCACGGCGGTCTCGAGCCTGGCGGCGCAATCGCTGGCGCACCTGGCCATCATCCTGGTGATCGTGTTGGGGAATATCGCGGCGCTGATCACGCGCGTTCGGCAAAGGAAATAGAGATGGGAAATCCACTACAGGTCCTCGCGAACTGGCTGCAGAGCTCGGCCGCCGATGCCATCGGCCTCTGGGTGGCCGCGATCCTGACGCTGATCGTCTATAGCTATCTATTTGCCGACTCGGGGCTCTTTCGGCTGGCGCAATACCTGTTCGTGGGCGTCGCCGCCGGCTATGCCGTCATCCAGGCCTGGCACGGCGCGCTGCTGCCGCGCATCCAGGCCTTCATCGCCGCGCCGCAAGAGCACTGGACCCTGATCATCTGGCTGGTGCTGGGGCTCTTGCTCTTTGTGCGCAAGGTCCCGGCGCTGCGCTGGTTCAGCAAGATCCCCGTGGCCTACCTGATCGGCGTGGGCGCGGCGCTGGCCTTGGGCGGCGCCCTCGTTGGCGCCATCCTCCCGCAGGTGAGCGCCCTGTTCGTCTCGCTCTCGCCCCGCGACTATGGCGGCGGGCAACTGGGCATCGAGCGGGCCATCTCCCAGGGGCTGCTGGCCGTGGGCACCCTGGGGACGCTTCTCTATTTCTACTTCACCAGCGGCGGCCGGGTGTCCTGGTCCCGCTTTTGGAACGGATTCGCGCGCGGCTGGGGCAGGCTGGGCAAATGGGTCATCCTGATCACCCTGGGAGCGCTCTTTGGCGGCACGGTGATGTCGCGCATCTCGTTGCTGCTGGGGCGGCTGCAGTTCCTGGCGGGCGATTGGCTGGGCCTGATCCCCTAGGTTCGCGGGATCGAGGCGGCATTTTA
Organism: Chloroflexota bacterium; assembly: GCA_012689325.1. Classification (GTDB taxonomy): domain Bacteria; phylum Chloroflexota; class Anaerolineae; order JAAYEA01; family JAAYEA01; genus JAAYEA01. Next base: position 4,343 of record JAAYEA010000256.1, on the reverse strand, counting down.
CGAGGGGGATAGAGCATGACCACTGGGCAAGAGATCGAGTCCATCCTGGCCGTCGACGCGGGAAGCGTGACGACCAAGGCCATGCTGGTTGACCTGGTGGATGGCGTCTATCGGCTCGTCGCCAGGGGCGAGGAAACGGCAGGAACCTCCGACTCCCGCGAGCAGCTCCTGGCAGGGGTCGAGGGCATCGTGCAGCAGATGGAAGCCGCCACCGGGCGCCAGCTCTGGGATCCGAACGATGGGCTGATCATGCCCGAGCGCGAGGACGGCCAAGGCGTGGATGCGCTGGCGGTCGCCACCAGCGCGCTGCCGCCGCTGCGCGTCGTCATCGCGGGGCTGATCCAGTCGCTGAGCGTGGAGCAGGCCCGCCAGGCGGTGGAGGGCGCCTACGCCGTGGTGCAGGACGTGGTCGCCCTGGACGAGGGCGAGCAGCGCTGGGGCGCCTCGCGCGGCATCGAGGCCAAGCTGGAGGCGCTCTGCCAGACCCCCCCCGACGTGATCCTGCTGGCGGGCGGCGTGAACGGCGGCGCCGTCTCGCCGCTATTGGACGTGGCCCAAATCCTCGTGGCGCTGGCCTCCGTGTTGGAGCCGCTGCAGCGCCCCATGGTGATATTGGCGGGGAACGAAGAGGCCCGCACGCCGGTGGCCGAGTTGCTGGCCGACCTCTACCCCTTCCGCGCGGTGGACAACGTCATGCCCGACCTGGAGACCCAGGCACTGGGCGGCGTCCAGCGCGAGCTGGAGCGGCTCTATATCGAGCGGGGCGCCACGCGCGTCCCCGAGATCGCCGAGCTCCAGGCGCTGGGTACCGCGGCGCAGGGCTCCGCGCCACTGGTCTCGGCGGCCCAGGCCTTTGGGACGCTGATCCGCTTTGTGGAGCGCCGGTATAACCTGGCGCACGGCGTGTTGGGCGTCGATCTCGGCGGGGCCAACGCGCACCTGGTGGCCGCCACCCGCGGCGGAACCCGCAGCCTGCTGCGCAGCGATTTGGGCACCAGCTATGGCTTGCAGCAACTCCTGAGCCAGGTGTCCATCGAGGAGATCCTGCGCTGGCTCCCCTTTGACATGTCCGCCGACGAGGCGCGCAACCGCTTGCTCACCCGCGAGCTCTACCCGGCCAGCCTCCCGCAATCGCGAGAGGACCTGTTCCTGGAGCAAGCCGCGGCGCGCGAGGCGCTGCGCTTGGCCCTGGCCGGGCTGGCGGCGAGCGAGCAGCGCCAGGCGGGCGCCAAGGGGCTCTTGCCGCCGCTGGACATGATCATCGCCAGCGGGGGCGCGCTTTCGCACGCGGCCAACCCGGGGCAGGCGGCGCTCCTCTTGCTCGACGCGCTGCAGCCGGTGGGGCTGCTGCAACTGGTGCTCGACCCCCTGGGCATCCTGCCCGCGCTGGGCGCCGTGGCGGCGGTGCAGCCGCTGGCCGCCGCGCAGGTGCTGGAGCAGGACGGCTTCCTGGAGCTCGGCACGGTGGTGGCGCCGGTGGGCGCGGCCCGCCTCGGCGATATCGCCCTCAAGTGCAAGATGACCTACGCCGACGGCAGCACCGTCCAGGTGGATGTCCCGTTTGGCTCCTTGGAGGTGGTCCCGCTGCCGCAGGGCCAGACGGCGACGCTGGAGCTGCGCCCCACGCGGCGCTTTGACATCGGCTGGGGCTCCAAGGGGCGCGGCGGCAAGATCGAGGTCAAGGGCGGCGCCGTCGGCCTCATCATCGACGCCCGCGGCCGGCCGCTGCAACTGGCGGCGCAGCCGACCAACCAGCAGGCCAGGGTCCAGGAATGGCTGTGGAGCATGGGAGGTTAGCCACATGACAGGATATCGCCCGCCGGTTGGCGTGGTCGCGTTCGCGAGGCTCGAATGGGAGCGCCTGCTGCCGATCCCCGGCCAGGTTCTGGTGCGCGTGGGCGACAAGCTCGAGGCGACGGACGTGGTGGCGCGGGCGCTGCAACCGGGCGCGCTTTATGCCCTGAACGCCGCGCGGGCCCTGGGCGTCGGCAACTCGGCGCTGCCCCGCTACATGGTCAAGGCCGAGGGCGAGGATGTCCAGGAGCGCCAGGTGCTGGCGGCCAAGGGCGGCGTTTTCGGGCTATTCCGCAAAAAGTGCGTGGCCCCGGTGTCCGGGAGCATCGCCTCCGTGGCGCAGGGGCGCATCCTCTTGGAGCGCGAGCCGGTCACGCTCGAGCTGCGCGCCAACGTCCGCGGCGAGGTCATCAACGTCATCCCCGACCGGGGCGCGGTGATCGCCTCCACCGGCGCGCTGGTGCGCGGCGCCTGGAGCTCGGGGAAAGAGGGCTATGGCATCGTGCGCGTCATCGGCGAGCGGGAGCAGCCGCTGACCGCCGACCTGATCGATTCCAGTTGCCATGGCGCGCTGGTGGTGGGCGGCGCGTCCGTGACCCGGGAGGCGCTGGACAAGGCGCAAGAGGCCAAGGTCCGGGCGATCGTGGTGGGCGGCATCGATGCCAACCTGCGCGAGCACGCCGCGGGGCTGGACTATCCGGTGGTGGCGATGCAGGGCTTTGGCGAGATGCCCATGTCGCAGGCCGCCCATGCGCTTTTCGAAAAGCACCAGGGCCGCGAGGCGATGGTGGCGCCGCGCCAGGCCGCGCGCGCCTCGGCCCGGCCCGAGATCATGATCGCGCTGCCCAGCGACCAGGAGGCCACCCGCGCCGCCGCCCAATGGGGCGAGGCGACGGCGGGCACCCGCGTGCTCTTGACCCGGGCGCCCTATGCCGGCCTCGCCGGGCAGGTGGCCGACGCAGCCCAGCGGTTGCAGGACCCGGACACCGGCATCGCTTTCTGGGGCGTGCGCGTGCTGCTGGACGACGGGCGCAAGCTGGCGGTCCCCCTCACCAACCTGGACCTGATCCAAGAGGATCCAGCGGGATGAGCCGCGCCAGCTCACGCTGACGCAACAACCTGTGCGAACACGGCCAGGCCACGAATCGAAGGGCGCGGGGCGGGGGAGGCCCTTCCCGCGCCGCCCAGGCGATTCGTGGCCCTTTGCTGCCCTGGCCGCTACATTTGCGCAACCCGGCCATTCTGCGTACATTTAGAAGGCAATCTCGTCATGCGGAGGAACCATGTCCAATACGCTCACCCTGGCGGAAGTGGAGCATATCGCCGAGCTGGCCAAGCTGGGGCTGACCCCCCAGGAGGCCCAGATGTTCCAGGAGCAGCTCTCCGCCATCCTGGACTATGCCGCGATGCTGCAACAAGTGGACACGGAGGGCGTCCTCCCCACCGCGCAGGGGCTGGATAGCGGCGAGGCCGAGCGCCCCGGCATGCGCGAGGACCGCGTCGCCCCTTCGCTGGCCCAGGCGCAAGCCCTGGCCAACGCGCCGGCCCAGCAAGACGGGCAGTTCAAGGTTCATCCCATCCTCGACGAGTAATCGCCCCGCGCCGGCGACCAGAAAGGACCACCATGCGGCCATCCCTGCCGAGCGACTTGACCCACCTGACCATTCACGAGGCGCTGCTGGCGCTGCGGCGCGGCGCGATCTCCGCCGTGGAGCTGACCCAGGCGCTGCTGGCACGCGCCGAGGCGGTGGACCCGCGCCTGCACGCCTACCTGACGCTGGACGCCGCGGGGGCGCTGGCCCAGGCCCGCGAGGCCGACCGCCGCCGCGCCGCCGGCGACGACGCGCCGCTCCTGGGCGTCCCCCTGGCGATCAAGGACGTGATCTGCACCCGCGACCTGCCCACCACCTGCGGCTCCAGGATTCTGCAAGGCTACCGCTCCCCCTATGACGCCACGGTGGTGGCCAAGCTGCGCGAGGCGGGCGCGGTGATCTTGGGCAAGACCAACACCGACGAGTTCGCCATGGGCTCCTCCACGGAGGGCTCGGCCTTTGGCCCCACCCGCAACCCCTGGGACCTGGAGCGCGTCCCCGGCGGCTCCAGCGGCGGCAGCGCCGCGGCGGTGGCCGCAGGCGAGGCGCTGGGCGCCCTCGGCTCCGATACCGGCGGGAGCATCCGCCAGCCCGCCGCTTTCTGCGGCGTGGTCGGGATCAAGCCCACCTATGGGCGCGTCTCGCGCTATGGGCTGGTGGCCTTTGCCTCCTCGCTGGACCAGATCGGCTGCTTGGCCCGGGATACCCGCGACGCGGCGCTCTTGCTGCGCGCCATCGCCGGGCACGACCCGCTGGACGCCACCTCCGCGCCGTTGCCCGTCCCCGATTATGTCGAGCAACTGGCCGGGGGCGTCAAGGGGCTGCGGCTCGGCGTGCCGGAGGAGTACCTCTGCGAGGGGATGCAGCCGGGGATGGCCGAGACCATCCGCGAGGCGCTGGCCGTGCTGAAGGGGCTGGGCGCCGAGATCGGGCCGGTCTCCCTGCCCCATACCCGCT
>JAAYEA010000255.1 GCA_012689325.1 Chloroflexota bacterium | reverse complement strand
GCGGACCGCCGGCCCACCTTCACCAGCCTCTACAGCACGATCATGAACGTCGGCGCTTTTATCTTGCCGCTGGTGGGCGTCCAGCTCGCGGACCTCATCGGCATTCCCACCATGTTCCTCATCGCCGCCGGGCTGCGCCTGCTCGGCGGGCTCGCCTTCACGCTGTGGCCGGTGCGCGCCGAGGAACCCGCCCCCGCTCAGCCTTGACATCGCGCCCCAGGTGGGGTATCATGACGGACACCAACGATTGAGGAGCCGCCCGTGATCACCCACACCCACCGCCTGACCAAGACCATCAACCGCGACTGGAGCTTTCGTTACGACCCCAGCCCGGAGCTGAACCAGGGGTACCTCCAGCCCAAGCTCGCGAACGCGGCCTGGCGGCCCATCGCGCTCCCCCATACCTGGTCAACTTACGAGACCACTGGCGACCTGCACCCGTTCATCCGCGACGCCTCCGAGAGCGACGACCCCACCTGGTGGCACGGCTGGGGCTATTACCGCAAGACCTTCGTCGTCGACCGCGCCTACGCGGGCCGCAAGCTCTTTTGCGAGTTCGACGGCGTCGGCAAGTACTGCCGCGTCTATCTCAACGGCGATTTCGTCGGCGAGCACGCCGGCAGCTTTACCTCCTTCTCGGTGGACCTGACCGATCACGTCGTCTGGGGCTCGCCGAACGTCTTGGCGGTGGCCGTCTCCAACCGGCGCGACGATCCCCGCCGCATCCCGCCCATGACCGCCGGCAACTGGGACATGTATGGCGGCATCTATCGCGACGCCCGCCTCGTCATCACCGACCGGCTGCATATCCCCTTCCAGGGCTCCGCCGACAGCGAAGGCGGCACCTTTGTCACCACGCCAGTGGTCAGCGCCGAGATGGCCAAGGTCCGCGTCCGCACTTATGTCCGCAACGAGCGCGACCGCGCCGCGGTGGTCACGTTGCGTACCACCATCCTGGACGCCGCCGACGAGATCGTCGTGGACATGAAGACGATGCAGCAGGTGTCGCCGGGCGAGCTGGCCCTCTTTGACCAGCTCAGCGAGCCCATCATCGAGCCGCACCTCTGGTCGCCCGAGTCGCCCTATCTCTACCAGGCGCAGACGTTGGTTATCGCCGCCACCGAGGGGGGCATCAGCCAGCGCGTGGACCACTGGACCAGCCCCCTGGGCTTTCGCTGGTTCCACTGGGACTATGACCAGAAGCGCCTCTACCTCAACGACCAACCGGTGCACATCCACGGCACCAACCGCCATCAGGAGTACCCCTGGCTGGGCGACGCCATCCCCAAGTGGATGCACGTCTCTGACCTGCACGACATCCGCTTCAACCTGGGGCACAACTTTATCCGGGGCTGTCACTACTCGCAGGACCCGCTCTTTTATGACCTCTGCGACCGCTACGGGATCCTCTGCTGCGAGGAGGTCCCCAACATCAAGAACATCCGCTTCTCTGACGAGATCCAGCGCCGCCACGTCATCGAGATGATCCGCCGCGACCGCAACCACCCCAGCATCATCATGTGGAGCATGGGCAACGAGACCAACTGCGCCGCCGATGGCGCCTGGGCGCGCGCCGAGGACGATACCCGCATCGTGCACTTTCGTCACGTCTATGGAGGCCGCGGCGAGGACGAGCCGCACAACTCGGACCAGATCGACATGGAGAACCTGCTGCGCTGCACCATCCGCGGCTGGTACAACCGCGACGTCAAGGACGCCGAGCCCTCCAACGAGGCGCTGGGCAACGCCAAGAGCGGCCAGGTCGCCGGGACCGAGGAGTGGCAGCACCGCATGGCCCGCGTGGAAGGCGGCAGCGTGCGCGGGCGCCTCGATGGCAATATCGT
>JAAYEA010000254.1 GCA_012689325.1 Chloroflexota bacterium | reverse complement strand
GCCCGTGATGGACGAGACGTCGATCAAGTACATCTGCCGCTCGCCCTCGTGGATCGAGTCGAAGCAGACTTGCTTGCCGTCGCGGCTCCAGCGCGGGTGCAGGTCGCAGCGAATCTCGCCGGTGATCTCGGGCGCGGAGTAAAAGCGCCCGATGTCGATGCGCCGGTTGGTGGCCACGTGGTAGAGGATCAGCGTCCGCTTGGAATCCACCGGATCGGGGTAGGTGTCCGTCAGGATCCACTGGCGATCCGGGCTGTAGGAGCAGTGGCCGTCCATGCTAAAGACGTCCTTGCCGATAATCTCGACCTGGTCGGTGCGGTCGGTGTAGAGGTGATAGTGGTTCTCGCCCCGGGCGGTGGACCAGGCCAGGAAGTGTTTGTCGTCGCGCCAGTCGAAATGCGAGACCATGCCCTCGTCGCTGAGCAGGTAGAGGTCGCTGCCGTCCGGGTTGGCGGTGTAGCAGCGGGTCACGTGGGAGCGCGCCGTCTCCAGGTTGCGCCAGCGGTTCAGGAACTCGATGCGCGTGCCGGCGGTGTTGAACTGCAGGTGGTTGAACCAGAGCGTGGCCCCTTCCATGGAGGGGAGCGGGCGGTAGCGCCGGGCCTGCGCCAGGGAGACGATCAGGCGCGATTCGCCGGTCTCCAGGTTCATGTGATAGATGCCGTCCTGCTCCGGGGCCAGGTCGTCGGCCCAGGCGTCGGGGACGCCGGTGTAGCCATAGCCGCGCCGGGTGCGGTGCACCCGCGAAAAGTTCAGGCAGATCGCCGCCTTGCCGTCCGGCGAGAGGGCATAGATCGGGCGGGGCAGGATGCGCGTCTCGCCGGTGACGATATCAAGGATGGTCGAGCCGTAGCCCTGGCGCGTCCGGCAGTTAAAGATGATCTTGCGGTCCGGCGCGGAGGGGAGCCAGTGCAGCATCGTCCCCTGCTGCCAATACCAGGCCACCGTGGAGGCCAGCGGGCGCCAGCGGTTGCCTTCCTTGGTGTCGGTCAGGCCGATGACCAGCACGTCCTCCGGGGTGGGCGGGCGGTTCATGAAGGAGACCTGCATCCCCAGGATGTAGCGCCCGGTGATGTCCCAAGGGAATTTGTCATAATAACCAAAAAAGTGGTAGAACGGACCTTCGGTGAGCCGCTGAACGGGCAAGAACTTTTCTTCGGTAGGCATTTGGCCCTCTCCTTTTGGTCTACTTGTTCACGATGTCGCGGACGTCGATGAGATAGATCTGCCGCCCGCCCTCATGGGCGGCGTCCACGGTGACCCACTGCCCGTCGGGGCTGTAGCGCGGGTGCAGGTCGCAGCGCCACTCCCCGGTGTAGACCTCGGGCGCGTGCAGGTGCGCCAGGGGGTAACGCTTTCCCGTGGCGATGCGGTACAGGTAGGGGTTCTGCAGGCGCTCCGCGTCGGGGTAGGTGTCGTTGAGGATCCACTCGCCGCCGGGCAGGTAGGTGCAATGCCCGTTGACCACCATCACGCCCAGGCCCACCGCCTCGACCTCGCTAGCGCCCTCGGTGTAGAGGTAGAAGGCGCCCTCGTGGGAGGGGTGCCAGGACCAGGCCAGGATGCTGCGCGGGTCGCGCCAGATGAAATGCGAGGTGTGCCCGTAATCGTCCAGCACCTGGATGTCGCTGCCGTCGGGGTTGGCGGTCATCATGCGGGTGGGCAAGCCGCGCGTCCCCTCGCCGCGCCACCGGTTGAGGAACTCGAAGCGGGTGCCGTCGGTGTTCCAGAGCAGGTGGTTGAACCAGTGCTTGCAGGTGGTCATGTCGCCGTGAGGCCAGGGGATCTCGAGCATCTGCGCCAGCGAGACCACCAGCTTGGCCTGGCCGGTGCGCATGTCCATCAGCCAGATGCCGGAATCCTTGGGGGCCAACTGGGCCTTGTTCGGGTCGGGCAGGCCGGCGTAGCCATAGCCCGGCCGGGTGTCGTTGATGCGGCGAAAGTCGGGCAGCACCGCCCATTGCCCGTCGGGGCTGAGGGCATAGATGGGGTGGGGGAGGGTGCGCTTCTTGCCGGTCACGACGTCCAGCACGTACGAGACGAAATGGTCGCCCTCGCGGTCGTTCCAGACCACCTCGCTGGCCGAGCCGGGGCGCCACTGCAACATGCAGCCCTGCTGCCAGCACCAGGCGCGGCTGGTCCCCAACTCGATCCAGCGGTCGCCGTCCTGCAAGTCGATCATCCCCACGCGGATCATGTCGTCGCCGGTGGGGGAGCGGTGCTCGAAATCCACCTCCATGCTCAGTACGTAGCGGCCGGTGGGGTCGAACTGCAGCTTGTCATAGTAGCCGAACCAATGGAACTTGGGCCCGCGCGTGATGGCGCGGATGGGGGGTAAGGTGGACATGGATCTCCTTTCGAGTGTACGTCGGGTTGTCGTCGGGTGAATGGCGGCAGGTGGACGCCATTATCAAGGGCACCACTCACCCGCCGTCAAACAGGCCATGCGATTCGACTGGTTTCACCTTTGGCTCCTAGATACAACCGAACGGCACGGGGCTGTTTCTGCGCGGCGATGATGTCTTCGCCTCGCCGTGTCGGCTCGGGTCTTTGTTCCACGATGTAGCCTCTCGATTTCAGCTCAGCGCAGCCCATCTCGATCACATCGCTTTCAAATAGCATGCATTCTTCCTGGCGCTTTCTATCGAATGCATTGCAGTCCGGTGGTGACCGCTATGCCGAGCCCAAGTTCCCGACATCAACGAAAGCATGCAGGATGTACTCGGACAGCCTATGCTTCGGTGGAATACGCAGGTATGAATCTCGAAGCTGGATAGCGCCTTGCCACTGCTGTTCGCTGCCGGGACCTCCGACATCTTGGTCATTGATGAAATAGACAAGAAGCAAATACGCGGGCAAGCTATTGAGTTCGCGAAGCAAGTATAAGTGAGCCAGGCGATTTGTGTACTGGTAGAAGCTCTTCATCCAGTCAACATCCGGGTTTGCGCCCAGAAACCTCTTGGTGGCATCGAGGCTCTCTCGTATCACGTCCTGGGATCTCGTGCTCTTGGCTTTGCACGGATCTGTCACCATCTCGCGGATATGTGCCTTTGCCTCAACCAAGATGACATCACCTCGATCTGTCTTGGCCAGCGCATCCCACTGCGGACCTTGTCGGGGCCAAAAGGACTCGAGTGAGCGCTTCGGCAATGACATGCCGAGGTGGTCTATGGCGTCGCTATCGCGGTACTCGGCGTACTCGTCTTGTTTGAGCGGTGATCGCCAATGGATCCCCTCTGCCGATGGCAGTCCGATCCAGAATGCCAACTGGGTGTTTATGAGGCTTGGATAGTCGTTCACAAGTATCTGGAGGCACTTTTGGCTCCCTCGCAGCTTCTCTCTTTGCGGGACTCTCATAGTGGCCGCCTCCTCCGAGAGTAGGACGCAGATCGAGACAGATCGAATTGACTCAGATAGATCGGGAGACCGTATGAGATTCGTCTATCGCGTCTCCACGCTGCATCGTGACCAAAGCCCTTGATGTGTTGGTCGCTTCCGTAACCGAGCTATAGAGCCCGCTGGCAGTGGGACGTGTGACCTGTGACCTGATCACCACCTCTCAGCTATACGTCCCGTACTCCTCCACCGCTTCGAAAAAGGCGAGGATGTTCTCCCAGGGCACCTCCGGCTCCACCAGGTGGGTGGGGGCCACCAGCAGCCCGCCATCGCCGCCCACATTGCCGATCAGGTCGCCGACGGCCTGCCGCACCTCGGCGGCGGTGCCGAAGGGCATGGTGGTCTGCGTCCCCACGCCGCCCCAGAAGGCGAGATCCTTGCCGTATTCCCGCTTGATGGCGACGGGGTCCATCACCTCGGGCTGCAAGGGGTTGAGCACGTCCACGCCGATCTCGATCAGGTCGGGGATGATCTCGTCGATCTTGCCGTCGGAGTGAAAGGCCACCAGCAGCTTGGGGTTGATGGCCTTGGCCGCGTCGATGACGACCCGCAGCCGCTCCTTGAACCATTCGCGCCACATCGGCGTGCGGAACATGAGCGCGCGCTGGGTGCCGAAATCGTCGGCCAGCCAGAGGATGTCGAGGTCATAGGTGGCGAGGCGGGCCGCCAGCGCCCGGCTGATCTCGGTGACGCGGTCCAGCAGCGCCCCGGCCATCTCGGGCTCCATCACCAGGTCCATCAGCAGCGCTTCCATGCCGCGCAGCTTGTAGGCGGGCCAAAAGACCGTCCCGCCCACCGGCGTCACCGAGCCCACCGCCGCCAGGTTGCGGGCGTGCACGGCGTCCACCTGCGCCTGAAAGCCGGCAAAGCGGTACTCGGCGGCCAGGTCGGGGTAAGGGTAGCGCTCGATATCGGCCACGGTCTTGGCGTGGCGCAGCGGCGGGATGATCCGCTCAAAGTGGAAGCCCTCCGTCTGCAGCCAGCCGATGCCCCACTCGTCCACCCGCGCCCCTTCCGGCAGGTCCACCAGGTAGGGGGAAAAGTCGGCCTCCTGTTGCACCGGCAGCGGGCCGACGCCGCGCGTCTCAAAGCCGAAATAGTCGGCGGGGCTGGCGCTGCCCGTCTCGCGCTGAAAGCGCTCCATCTGGCTGGGGCACAGCGACATGGTCTTGGGCACGCGGTCGGGAACCTGGCGCGAAAGCGCCGTCAGCACGCGTTCCCTAGGATTCACTTCTCGCTCCTTTCAGGTCACCGGGCGCCGCAGAGGCGCAGATAACTGCTCTTCTCTCCTGGCCCAGATCCTCTCTGTGTTCTCTGCGCCTCTGTGGTGAAATCATGCTTCAGTGCGGGGCGCCAAGGCGCCGCTCAGGTCGAGTTGCTCGGCAAAGTGGCAAGCCACGGTCCGGCCGCCCATCATCTCGCGCAGCAGCGGCTCCTCGGTGGAGCAGATCGGCTGGGCGTAGCGGCAGCGCGGGTGGAAGCAGCACCCCGCGGGTCGGTTGGCCGGATCGGCCACCTCGCCGGGCAGGACGAACTTGGCCCGGGGGGCGCGCGGGTCGGGCTTGGGCACGGAGGCCATCAGCGCCTCGGTATAGGGGTGCAGCGGTTTTTCAAAGAGCTCGCGGCTCTGCGCCGTCTCGACGAGCTTGCCCACGTACATCACGGCGATCCGGTCGCTGACGTGCTTGACCACGCTCAGGTCATGGGCCACAAAGAGGTAGGTGAGGCCGAGCTGCTTTTGCAGCGCCTTCATCAGGTTGAGCACCTGAGCCTGCACCGAGACGTCCAGCGCCGAGACGGGCTCGTCCGCGACCACAAACTTGGGGTTCAGCGCCAGGGCGCGGGCCACGCCGATGCGCTGGCGCTGGCCGCCGGAAAAAGCATGCGGGTAGCGCATCATGTATTCGGGGCGCAGCCCCACCAGCTCCAGCAGCTCCGCCACGCGCACCTCTTGCTCGCGCCGGGTCCCTACCTTGTTGATGCGCAGCGGCTCGCTGACGATCTCCAGGATCGTCTTGCGCGGGTTCAGCGAGGTGAAGGGGTCTTGAAAGATGATCTGCATCTGCCGCCGGAAGGGCATCAGCTCGTCGCGCTCCAGGTGCGAGATATCCGCCATCGGGGCGCCGGGATCGCCCAGCCGGAAATAGATGCGCCCGCCGGTGGGGCGATAGAGCCGGGTGATCAGGCGGCCCGTGGTGGTCTTGCCGCAGCCGCTCTCGCCCACCAGGCCCAGCGCCTCGCCGCTGTTGATGGTAAAGCTGACTCCATCCACGGCCTTGACCTGGCCGACCACGCGCCGCAGGAAGCCCTTGGTGATGGGAAAGTACTTTTGCAGATCGCGCACCTCGACCAGTGTGTCGGGCGAGGGGCCGAGATAGGGCTGTGTGGTTTCGGTCATCAGGCTCAACCTCCTCCGGCGTAGAGATGGCAACGGACAAAGTGGCCCGGCGACACCTCGACATAGGGCACCTCGACCGGCTGGCTGCATACCCGCAGGCGCGATTCGCAGCGCGGATGGAAGGGGCAGCCGGTGGGCAGCGCGTACGGATCAGGCACGTTGCCGCGCATCACCGCCAGCATCTCGCGCTCATCGTCGATGCGGGGGATGGAGCGGAGCAGCGCGCGGGTATACGGGTGGCGCGGGTCATAGAACAGGGCATCCACCGGCGCCAGCTCCACATCCTTGCCCATGTACATCACCAGCACGCGTTGCGCGATCTCGGCGATGACGGCCATGTTGTGCGTGATGTACATGATCGAGGTGTGGAAGGTATCCTGCAGCTCGCGCATCAGGTTCAGGATCTGCGCCTCGGTGGTCACGTCCAGCGAGGTCGTCGGCTCGTCGGCGATGAGCAGGGCCGGCTGGCAGGCCAGCGCCAGGGCGATCATGGCCCGCTGGCACATGCCGCCGGAGAGCTGGTGGGCGTAGGCGTCGATGCGCTCCTCGGCCTTGGGGATGTTGACCCGCTGCAACTGCTCGATGGCGCGCTGCCGGGCCTCCTCGTCGTCGATGTCCATGTGCAGCTTGAGGCCCTCCATGATCTGCGTGCCGATGGTGTGCAGCGGACTCAGCGACGCCCGCGGCTCCTGAAAGATCATGGAGAACTCGCCGCCGCGGATGGAGCGCATCTCGGCGCTCATGGGCTCCAGCGTCAGCAGGTCGATCTCTTCCGTGACCGTGGAGCCTTGCGCCTCTTTCTTTTGCCGGTGATAGATCACCTGGCCGGCGACGTTGCGTCCCGGCGGGCGGATCATGTTCATGATGGAGCGGGCCGTGACGCTCTTGCCGCAGCCCGATTCGCCCACCACGCCCAGCGTCCGCCCGCGGTCGATATAAAAGTTGACGCCATCCACCGCGCGGACGATGCCTTCGGTAAGAAAGAAATGCGTCTTCAGGTTCTTGACTTGCACCAGCATGTTGTGGCCGTTCGTGTTTTCGTTGCTCATCTATACTCTCCCAGCCTACAACCGCTGGCTGTAGGGATCGGAGGCATCCCGCAGCCCGTCGCCGAAAAAGTTAAAGCTCAGCACGGTGACCAGCACAAAGATCGAGGGCCACAGGATCCACGGATGGATCGCCACCTCCTGGATTTTTTGCGCGTCCTTGAGCAGCACGCCCCAACTGATGGCGGGCGGCGCCAGCCCCAGCCCCAAAAAGCTCAGGCCCGTCTCGCCCATGATCATGCCCGGGATCGAGAGGGTCAGGTGCACCAAGATATAGCTCATAAAGGAGGGGACCAGGTGCTCCCAGATGATGAACCAGCGCGAGGCCCCGGCTTGCGTCGCCGCCAGTACGTAATCCTCCTCGCGCAACGAAAGGAACTTGCCGCGGATGACGCGGGCCAGCGTGGTCCAGCCCACGAAGGAGAGGATGATGGTGATGGCGAAATAGACTCGCAACTGGGGCCAGTTGGGGGGCAGAGCCGCGGCCAGGCCCATCCAGAGCGGGATGGTGGGGATGGAGCGGATGAACTCGATGACCCGCTGCACGATATTGTCCACCGCGCCGCCATAGAGGCCGGAGAGCCCGCCCAGGACCAGGCCGATGATCAGGCTGAAAAAGACGCCCGCCAGTCCGATGGAGAGCGAGATCCGGCTGCCATAGAGGATGCGGGAAAAGAGGTCGCGCCCCATGGATTCCAGCCCCATGATGGCCAGCGGGCCGGCCGCATCGTCCACCCCAAAGAGGTGCACATTCGTGGGGATCAGCCCCCATAGCTCGTATTCATCGCCCTTCTGCAGCAGCTTGATCGGGTAACGGACGCTGGTATCCTCGACGTACTTGCGCTCGAACGTCTTGGGGTCAGTCATGCGCTTAATGGGGTAGATGAAAGGCGCCCGCCACCGGCCCTCAGCGTCCCTGATGTGCACCGTGGTGGGCGGGAGATAGACAAACCCTTGAAAGCGCCGGTCCGGGTCATACGGCGAGACGAACTCGCACAGGATAGCCAGCAGATACAGGATGGCCAGGATGACGCCGCCGATGACGGCGAGGCGGTTCTTTTTGAAGCGCGCCAGCACCAGTTGTCCATGGGTCAGGAGTTGCACGCTGCTGCTGACCTGGTCTTCCAGGTCAGCGCCGATCTCGGCCAAGGTCTGATCTTGCACCTGGGGGATGTTTGGCTCTGCCATGCTACTCTGCCCCTCCGAATCTGATGCGCGGATCCATCCACGCGAGCAGGATATCCGAGATAAGCGTGCCGAGCACCGTCAGGGAGCTGAGGATCAGGATGAAACTGGCGGCCAGGAACATGTCTTGGGTGATCAGCGCGCGGTAGAGGAGCGGCCCCGTGGTGGGGAGACCCAAGACCAGCGAGACCAGCGTCTCGCCGGAGACGATGGTGGGCAGCATCCAGCCGATGGTGCTCAGGATGGGGTTCAGGGCCACGCGCACGGGGTACTTGAGCACCGCCTTGAGCTCGCTCAGCCCGCGGGCGCGAGCGGCCTCCACGTAGGGCTTGCTCAGCTCGTCCAGCGTGGTGGCGCGCATCACGCGGATCGTTCCCGCCGTGCCCGAGATGCCGATCACGATCACCGGCAGCCACATGTGCTTGAGCATGTCGATGACGCGGGCAAAACTCCAGGGCGCATCCAAATAGTCGGCGGAGAAAAGCCCGCCTGCGCCCAGGTTAAAGTACTTGACCCCCAGGTACATGACGATCAGGGCCACCAGGAAAGAGGGGAGCCCGACGCCGATGAAGGCGATCAGCGTGATGACATGATCGGACCAGGTGTATTGCTTGATGGATGAGTAAATCCCTACCGGGATAGCGATGCCATAGGTAACGATCAGGGTGAGGATCGAGACCACCATGCTCAGGGCAATGCGCTCGCCGATCAGGGATGAGACCGGCTTGTTCCAATAGAACGATTGCCCCATGTTCCCTTGCAAGAAATTGGTGATCCACCTGATGTATTGCATATAGACGGGCTTGTCCAGCGCGTATTGCGCCTTTAGCGCCTCGAGCTCTTCGTCGCCGATGAACTCGCCCTGCGACCTCAGGTTGGAGGCATAAACGGTGAGATAGTCGCCCGGGGGCAACTGGATGATCAGGAAGGCCACGATCGAGATGCCGATCAGGATCGGGATGGACTGCAACACCCGCCTTAGGATATAACCGCGCATTGGTCCCTCGCTTCGTCAGTCCTCGCAATGGAGTGAGGTGTGACTTCGTGCGCGGCCGTTCCCCTCCCTGTTGAAGGAGGGGAACGGCCACTGGCTTGTGAATCTAGCTCTTGAAGAAGAAGGTCTCCGGGTTCACCGGCACGGCGCGGATGCACGAGTAGCCCCAGGCACCCATCTCGGGAAAGTTGGTGATGTTGGCTTTCATCACCACCGGTTGCGGGATGGCGACGGTGCCAAAGCAGGGCAGTTCCTCGTAGTAGCGGTCCCAGATCTTGCGGGCGATCTCCATCCGCTTGTCGGCGTTCAGCTCGACCTGGAAAGCCATCCAGTCATCGAACTGGTCCTTGAGCCATTGCGGCGGCTCCTCTTCGATGTCAGGAAAACGATCCTTGGTCCACAGCCAGGCTTCCCAGGCCCGCGCCCAGGTGTGGTTGGAGAGGCCGCAGATGACCGCGCGCGGGTTCTGCGGCCAGACGATATCCGAGATATCGCCTTGCCAGGTGGTCATGATCAAGTCGTTGGCGTTGAAGCGCTCGTTGAGCAGCGACCGGTTCAGCGGCTTGATGGTCAGCTCGATGCCGATGGCCTTCCAGTACTGGATGCACAGCTCTAGCGTGGGCGGGATGTCGCCCTGCTCCGGGTCGTACTCGATGAGCCAGCCCAGGCGCTTGCCGGAGGGCAGCAGGCGATAGCCTTCAGCGTCCTTCTTGTCGTACCCGGCCTTGTCCAGCAGTTCGTTGGCCTGTTTGGGATCGTACTCGACGTAATGCGACTCGTCGCCGGGGCGATAGTAGGCGGAATCCGGCCACATGGCCCATTGCCGCACCTCGCCCAGGCCAAAGTGCACCACGTCGTTGATCTCGTCGCGGTTCATCGAGATGGAGAGGGCGACGCGCACGTCCTTTTTCTGGAAGAACTCGCGCAGCTCCTTATCCTTGCAGGTGTGTTGCGGGTAGATGAGCACCGCCGAGGGGAGCGTGGACTTCCACATATAGATCTTGAGCTTTTGCGCGTCCAGGCTCTTCTGGTAGAGCTCCATGTTCTTGAGGTAGGCGCTGTGCCCGATCAGGTCCAGCTCGCCGGAGACGAGGCGGGTGGTGAGCAGCTCCTTGTCGGCGATGATGTAGACGATCACCTTGTCCCAATAGGGGAGTTGCTGGCCGCTGGTGTCCACCTTCCAGTAATAGGGGTTGCGCTCGTAGGTGTGGTGGTCGGGGTCGTCCGCGGTGCGGATAAAGGCCGTCATGCCGGGCAGCCCGACCGCCGCCGGGATGGTGGAGCCAACGAGCATCTTGGCGCCCATGAGCTGCATCCAGGTCTCGAACTTGTTGTCCTTGACCAGCTTGTCCAACGCGGCGGCATCGGCATAGGCGGGATGGAACTGCTTGCCGTAATGCTTGGGCGCGAACATGCCGCCGTACTGGCAGCCCGAGTAGAAGCACTGCCGGAGGGTGATCAGGGGGTACGGCTCAGCGAAGCCCAGCTTGAGCGTATAGTCGTCCGGCGCCTCCATGGTCATCGGCGTCATGGCCTTGCCGACCTTCCAGGCAGAGCTGGGGCCGGCGGGGCTGAGCTCCTTGTTGCCCTTGCAGTCGATATAGTCGAAGAGGCAGTCCTGGGTGGTGAAGGGCTCGCCATCCGACCACCTGAGGCCCTTGCGCAGGTGCAGGACCTGCTCCGTGGCGTTGCTGTTGAACTCCCACGACTCGAACAGGCCGCCGATGATGGTGGAAAAGTCCTTGTCGATGCGCAACACCAATTCGGTGCCGATCACCGCTTGCGGATCGCCGAAGAGGCTGTTGACGTTGTTGATGGCTGTGCGCAGCGTGCCGCCGTAGGTGCCGACCTCGGTCAGCGGCGTGAGCACTTGCGGGCTGGGCGGCAACCGCTGTTCCACGGGCGGCAGCTTGCCAGCTTTGACCAGATCGGCCAGCATGGGGGCCTCTTTGAAGGTCATCTTTTCCGGCGTGGCGGTGGCGGCGGGCGCGCTCGTGTTGGTGGGCGCGGCGGGCGCCTTGGTCGGCGCGGGGGCCGAGGTGGGCTCGGCGGGGGCGCAGGCCTGGACCATCGCCGCTGCTGCGGCGAGGGCTGTGGCCTTCAGGAACGTCCTGCGATTGATATGCTCGGTAGCCATGTGAGCGATCTCTCCTTTCCTCTCTAGAGGGCGGAAACGGCGAACTCTACTTGGCAACGGATGTGGGCGGACCCCTGTCAGGCGAGTCGCTGCTTGGGGCGCATGCGCTGGCCTGGAGGGCGGATCACCCCCTTTCCTGGATAGCGGCGGGGAGTTCGACGGTCGCGGCCAAAGGCTCCAGCTCGTCGATGTCCCGCCGGTTGGATTCGATCTGCACCAGCATAGCCTGTCGCGCTGCAACAGGATCGCGCGCGCGGAGCGCGGCAATGATGGCTGCATGCTCGGCAGGGGCGTTGGTGGGTTTGCGGCTGCGGATCAGGCGCATGGACTCGGCCAGGAGGCTGACAAAGACCTCCATGATCAGCGGCAAGATGGGGTTGCCCGCGGCCTCGGCCAGCAGCGTGTGAAAGCGAATATCTGCTGCCACCCAGGCCGCCACATCCATCTGCGGATCGGCGGTCGGTTGGATCGTTGCCTCCAGCTCGGCGATCTGCGCCTCCGTGGCGCGGATCGCGGCCAATTCGGCGATCTCTGGCTCCAGCAGCGAGCGGATCTCCCATAGGTTGTGCAGGGTCACGTACTCGCGCTGCGCCAGCAGGCCCAGCGCGCGGATGACATTGGAGCTATCCAGCGGGGCGATGATCGCCCCCTTGCCGTGGACGACGCGGACCAGCCCCTCGCCTTTCAGCGTCTGCAGCGCTTCGCGGATGATGGGCACGCTGACGGAAAACATGGCCGAGAGCTGGCTCTGGGAAGGCAGCATCTCGCCAACCCTCCAATCGCCGGCCATGATCCGGCCGCGCAAGTCCCTCGCCACCTGATCGCGGGCGGTGCTCCGGTGAATGGGACGCTGCGGCAGGGGAGCGTTTTCCGTCGCCATTGGGCAGATCTCCATCGTCTGGGCGCACAACACATCTGATGACATTATAAGTTGCAAAACCTGATTTGTCAATGCAAATCCGTGACGCGCGCAAGTCGGGCGCGACTTGTTCGTTTGACATTGTGGCTGACTCGTGGAATAGTAGGCGCATCCGACGGCCCGCATGCAGGGGCGCCCGAACCAAGATCAGGCCGCGCGGGCTCGGCTGGGACAGCCCATGCTGCACCAGACAGCGAGCGAATGGAAGGACATGTCAGGAGCGCAGTTGGCCGAGGTAGAAACTGGTCGCGTCGCCCGACCGGCGCACGACGCGCGAGGCCCTGATCGCCGCTGGGTGGCCCTGGCCCTGGCGCTCCACCTCTTGCTGGGCGTTGCCTATAGCGTCGCCACGCCGCCGTGGGAAGCCCACGACGAGTGGGGACACTATAAATACGTCGAGCATGTGGCGCGGCAACGGGCGCTCCCGCGGCCTGGTATCCCCCTGACCGCCGAGCTGTGTTGCGATCAGGCCGATCAGCCGCCGCTCTATTACCTCCTGGCGGCGCTGCCGGTGGCGCTGGTGGATACCTCGGACGGCGTGACGGTCGAGGTCAACCCGTACATGAGCGTGTCCGGCGGCGTGGGCGGCAACAACGCCACGCTGCACGACCCGCAGGCGGAGCGCTTCCCCTGGCGGGGAACCTACCTGGCGCTGCACCTGGCCCGCCTCGTCTCGGTGGCGATCAGCGTGGTGGGCGTGGTGGCGGCCTATCGGCTGACCCAGCTCCTGGCTCCCGGCCGCCGCGATGTCGCGCTGGCCGCCCTGGCGCTGGCGGCCTTTTGGCCGCAATACCTGTTCATCGGCAGCGTCGTCACCAACGACATCCTGATCGCGGCGCTGGGGTGCGTGATCGCCTGGCTCGCCGTGCGAGTGGCGCTGTGCGGGCCCGCGCCGGGGCCGGTGCTCGGCTTGTCGCTGGCCGCCGGGCTGGCCCTGCTGACCAAAGCCTCTGCCCTGGCCCTTCTGCCCGTCGTTCTGTTGGCCCTCGCCATTGCCCCGCGCGCCCGCCGCCTGCGGACCGCGCTCTCCCGCGTCACAAGCGTCGCGCTGGCCTTGGGGGTGCTGGCGGTGGTCCTGGGGGCCGCCTTCTGGCTGTGGAACAACCACCGCCTCACCGGCTATATCCTCCCGCGTTATCCCTGGTTTCCCTATTGGTTCCTGGAGCGGCTCTCCGGCAGGGGGCAGGTCGAGTTCGGGGCGGGGTGGCCCGGGCTTGGGGCGTTCCTGCAGTACGGCTACCTGACGACGTGGGCCTCCTTCGGCTGGGGCAACCTGGGGGCTGACTCCTGGGTCTATGGGCTCTTTACCTTGCTGGCCGTCGGCGGCGTCACCGGGCTGGCGGCCGGGTGGGTCAGGGCGCGCCCCGCTCGTCGGCGGCTTCTGGGGGCTGGGGTGCTCTTGGCGCTGTTGGTGTCCCTGATCGCCCTGGTAGGAGGCCGCGAGTTCCTCTATGGCACGCACCGGCTGCGCGGGCGGATGCTGCTGCCGGGGCTGGCCGCGATGGCCGCGCTGCTGGCCCTGGGTTGGGGCGAGTGGGCCAGGCGGCTGCCTGCGCGCTGGCGAGGGTGGTGGCCCGGCGCGTTGGGGACGGCGCTGGTGGGCGTTAACCTCCTCCTGGCCCTCGGGCTGATTCCCGCGGCCTATGCACCGCCGGCGCTGCTGCGCGAGGCCGAACTGCAACCGGGGGAGCAGCCGCTCCTGGCGCGCTTTGGCGAGTCTGCCGAGCTCGTTGGCTATGCCGTCCAGCCAGCCAGAGCCACCCCCGGCCAGAGCGTCGCGGTGACGCTCCTCTGGCGGGCGCTCGGCCCGTTTGACGCGAACTATACCCTGGCGGTGCACCTGTTGACCGCGGAGGGCGAGCTCGCCGGCGGGCTGAACATCTATCCGGGCCGAGGCAATTACCCCACCCGGCTCTGGCGGGCTGGCGACGTCTTTCGCGAGACCTATCGGGTGCCGGTGACCGAGTCACCCGCGCAGGCGATCCTGGCGAATATCCACGTGGCGTTCTTTCTGCCGGGGCCAGAGCTGCGAGCCCTTCCGGCATTTGATGCCGCGGGGAGGCCCATCGGCAGAGCGGCGGCCTTTGGGCGGATCAAGCTCGCGCCCGCGACGATGCCGACCTATCTCCCCGGCGGGCCCGAGCTGGCCAGTCTAGGGGATCATATCGCGCTGGTCGCCGCCCAACAAGAGCCCGCTGGCGCCGCCGTCGCGGGCGGTACCCTGGAGTTGACGCTGATTTGGGAAGCGCTGGGCGCCCCGGCGGACGACTATATCGTGTTCGTGCATCTGGTGGGGCCTGCTGGGATCGTCGCGCAAGGCGATGGGCCGCCGGTTGGCGGCGCCTATCCCACCGACCTCTGGGAAAAGGGGGAACGGATCGCCGATAGCCATCGCGTTCAGCTCCCTGCGGACCTGCCAGCCGGCGAGTACCGGTGGCGCGTTGGCCTCTATCGCCAGGATGGCTCGCGGGCGCTGGCCGTGGATCCGTCCGGGACGCGCTGGCCCGATGACCAGGTGGCGCTGGGCGAGCCAGTCGTGGTGCTGGTCCCGTAGCGGCGCGTCGCGCCGAGTCCATGGCTGTGGCCCATTTGACACCAAGCACCATCTGCCTATAATCCAATGCAGATCAACAAGCCTTCGGGGCAGGGTGAGACGCACGTCGATTCCCGACCGGCGGTATGGCACTTAACTCGGCGAAGGTCGCCGATGCCAAGCCCGCGCGCCAGTTTCTGGCTGATCCGGTGCCAAGCCGGAGCCGACGGTACAGTCCGGATGAAAGAAGGCAAGCAGGGTCTCCCTGCCTGATTGGCGCACGCCTATTCCCAGGCCCCGAAGCGATTCCTGCGCGGGGCTTTTTTTCATGCTCAAGAACGGCGACAGACAGTCCATACCGAACGCGACCAGAAACCACTACCGGCTGCAGGCCACGCAAAAGGGCCTGAGCATCGTGCTGAGCGTCGTGGTGATGGTGGCCCTGTGGGGCCTGCTCGTCACCGCGGGGCGCTACCCGACCTTTCTGCTCCCCGGCCCGCGCCAGGTCCTGGAGCGCTTCTGGATGGCCCTGAGCGAGGGCTCGCTGCTGATCCATACCTGGGTCACCCTGCGCGAGGTCTTTGCGGGGCTGGCCCTGGGGCTGAGCGTGGCGCTGGTGCTGGGCTACGCCCTGGCCAAATCCCCTCTGCTGGAGCGCCTCCTCTCCGTCTATATCGTCGCCTCCCAGGCCATCCCCATCGTCGCGCTGGCGCCCCTCTTGGTGATCTGGTTCGGCGCGGGAAGCCTTTCCAAGGTGCTGGTCTGCGCGCTGACCCTCTTTTTCCCGGTGTTGATCAACACCATGGTGGGCCTTCGGAGCATCGACCGCGACCTGGTGGAGCTGATGCGCTCGTTGCGGGCCTCGCGCTGGCAGACCTTCTGGCTGCTGGAGGTGCCTTCGGCGCTGCCCACGCTTTTCGGCGGCCTCAAGGTCGGCGTGACCCTATCGGTGATCGGGGCCGTGGTGGGCGAGTTCGTGGGCGCCGATCGGGGGCTGGGCTTTTTGGTCAACCTGGCCCGCGGCCTCTTTGATACGCCGCTGATGTTCGTGGCCCTGTTCACCCTGATGTTCATCGCGCTGGCTCTGTACGCGGCGGTATCGGCGCTGGAACGATGGGCGCTTTGGTGGCGCCGCAACGAGCAGGGCCGCTAGCTGGCAGGGCGGGGTCGTTTTCGGGGAGCGCGCCGCCGCATGGCCAGCCGGGATTGGTGGAGGAGGTATAGGATGAATCTGTCTGGAACGCGATCGACCATGGGAGCCAGGCTGCTGGCCTTGGCGCTGGCTCTCCTGCTTGTGCTGAGCGCCTGCCAGGGCGCGAACCGCGGCGCTGACGAGTCGCCTCGCGAGGTTACCATCGCCATGGGCTTCATCCCCAACGTCCAGTTCACGCCCATGTACGTGGCGCTGGAGCGGGGCTATTTCGAGGCCGAAGGGCTCAAGGTCACGCTGGATTACGGCATGGAGACCGACCTCTTGCAGCGACTGGCGACCAACGACCTGCAGTTCGCCATCGGCAGCGGCGATCAGGTGGTGCTGGCGCGGGCCAACGGGCTGCCCGTCCGCTATGTGCTCAACTGGTATCGGCGCTTCCCGGTGTGCGTGGTCTCCCTGGCGGAAAAGGGCATCACCGAGCCCGCGCAGCTCGCCGGCAAGACCGTGGGCACCCCCGCGCTCTCGGGCGCCAGCTACATCGGCTGGCTGGCCTTCCTGGATGAGGTGGGCCTGTCCTCCGCCAATATCGACCTCCAGGTCATCGGCTACACGCAGACGGCCAGCCTGGCGGAAAAGCGCGTGGACGCGGCTATCTGTTACGCCCTCAATGAGCCGGTGCAGATGGCCGCGGCAGGCTACCAGCTCAACGTCTTTTACTTGGATCGCTATACCCAGCTCGTCTCCAATGGGCTGATCACCAACGACGAGACCATCGAAAAGCAGCCCGAGCTGGTGGAAAAGGCGGTGCGCGCCTTTTTGCGGGGCTTGCAAGACACCATCGCTGAGCCAGAGGCGGCCTTTGCTATCGCGCGCAAGGCGATCCCCGAGATGGACGAGCCGACCGCCAAGCTGCAGCGCGCCGTGCTGGACGAGGCCATCAACTTTTGGCGCAGCGACCCGCTGGGCGCCAGCGACCCCGCCGCCTGGGCGGAGAGCGCCGCTTTGCTCAAAGAGCTGGGGCTGATCGCCAACGAGGTCAAGCCGGGTGACCTGTACACCAACCGCTTTATCAAGTAGCCGCTCACCCCAAGGCAGAACATGGACAAGCCGATCTTGGTGGCCCGAAAAGTGCAAATGATGTTCAACTCGCCCGATAGCTCGCTGGAGGCGCTCGCCGAGGCCAGCTTTGAGGTGCGGCCCAACGAGTTCGTGTGCATCCTCGGGCCATCAGGATGCGGCAAGTCCACGCTGCTGCGGATCCTGGGCGGGCTGGTGCGCCCCACCGGCGGCGCCGTGTTGCTGGACGGCGAGCCGTTGCAGGGCCCGCAGGCGAGGATCGGTTTCGTCGCTCAGCACGCCAACCTGATGCCCTGGCGCACCGCGTTGCAGAACCTGGCTCTGCCGCTGGAGCTCCAGGGCACGCCTCGCGCTGTCAGCGAGGGCAAGGCGCAGGAGATGCTCGATCTGGTGGGGCTGACGGGCTTTGCCAACGCCCTGCCGCGCGAGCTATCGGGCGGAATGCGGCAGCGGGTCGCCCTGGCCCGCGCCCTCATTTACGACCCCGACATCCTCCTCTTGGATGAGCCCTTTGGGGCGCTGGATGCCCTCACGCGGGAGCGGATGAGCTACGAGCTGTTGCGCCTCTGGGAGATGGACCGCAAGACCGTGGTGATGGTCACGCACGACATCCAGGAGGCGGTCCTGTTGGGCGACCGCGTGCTGACCATGAGCCCTCGCCCTGGCCGCATCGAGTGCGCGCTCGAGATCGACCTGCCGCGCCCGCGCCGCCAGGAGGACCTTTACACGGCGCGGTTTATCCAGTTGGTACACCAGTTGCGCGACACGCTGCGTTGAGCCTGGGCCGCTCCTGCAAATAGCTCCCATTTTCCCCGCCTGGCTCAGTTTGACAGCCCCATCTCTCCATAGTACAATGCGCTCGGCACCCGGCCCCTGCGAGAGCGGCCCATCGGTGGGACACAGACAGTCTGCCACGCACAGGTGGAACGCCACATGGTTGTTCGTGCATCCCGGGAACCGGCTTGTTCAGCGTACGAGCCGGGAACGGCGCCCCTGCCCTGGCCCTGCAGCAGAGCTAACGGTCTGGCGGTCGCGATCCTCCAGGCGATTGTCTATGCTGATCTCTTTGACTATCCGCTAAAAGCGCCCGAGATCCATCGGTTTCTGCCTGGCTGGAGCGCGACGCTGGCAGAGGTCGAAGGGTGTCTCGCTCACGATCGCCGCCTCGGCGTGAGGTTGGGCGCGGCGGCGCCCTTCTGGTTCCTGGCCGGGCGCGACCATCTGGTGGCGGTGCGGCGGCAGCGCGAGAGCTCCGCCGCCGCGCTGTGGGCCTCGGCCCGGCGCTATGCCCACCTCATCGCGGCGCTGCCCTTCGTCAAGATGGTCGCCGTGACCGGCGCCCTCGCCGTGAACAACCCCAGCAGCGCCCAAGACGACATCGACCTCCTCATCGTCAGCCAGAAGGGCCGCGTGTGGCTGGTCCGCGGGCAAGCGGTCCTGCTGGTGCGGGCCGTTCGGCAGTTGGGCGTTACCCTCTGTCCCAATTATGTCCTCGCTGACCATGTCCTGGATTTCGGCCCGCCGAGCCTCTTTACCGCCCACGAGCTGGCGCAACTGGTTCCCCTCTATGGCTGGGATCTCTATCGCCGCATCCTGGCGATCAACCACTGGGTCGCCCACTATCTCCCCAACGCGGGGGCCCATGGCGAGGGCGAGCCCGAGATGGGGGCCTTGCTCCGCTCCAGCAAGCGGGTCCTGGAGGCGGCGCTCAGCTGGCGTCCGGGCGATGGGTTGGAGGAGTGGGAGCAACGGCGCAAGATCCCGCGGCTCACGCAAGAGGCGGCGGCGCGCGGCGGGGCGGGCGCCCTCTTCACGCCGGATATCTGCAAGGGGCACATGGGCGATCACGGCGCCAAGATCCTCCAGCGGTTCGCCGAAGCCCTGGCCGCCCACGGCCTGCCAGCGGGAGAGGCCCCTCATGGATGATGGAACACGCAGTACGGCGGAACGCGGCCCTGTGGATCGCGCGACTCGGTGGGCCTGCGAGTGGCAGCGTGTTTGGCGTGGGGACAATACAAAGGAGGAAGCGCCCGAGTGACCGACATCATGCTGGTTAATCCCCTGTTTTTGCACGAGGATCCCACGGAACACCGTCTGATGACGCCCTACTTTCCGCTAGGCCTCCTCTACCTGGCTGCCACGGCTCGCCAGGCGGGATATGCCGTCTCGATCTTTGATGCCATGTTCCGGACGGGCAGCGAGGATTTCGTCGCCGCGCTGGAGCGGGAGCGGCCCAAGGTGGTGGGCATCTCGGTGCTGGCCACCGTGCGCGCCTCGGCGCTCCGCCTCGCGGAGGCAGCCCACCACTACGGGGCCATCGTCATCGTCGGCGGGGCCGATCCCACAGGCCGGCCGGAGAGCTATGTGCTGCACGAGGCGAACGGCGAGCGGCCGGTGGACCTTGCGGTCATCGGCGAGGGGGAAGCGACGCTTCTGGAGGTGCTGCCGATCCTGCTGGGCGGCGATCGGGGCGCCTTGCGGGAGGTGGCGGGGCTGGCCTACGTCAACGAGGCGGGCGAGGCGGTCCGCACGCCGCCGCGGGCGCACTGCCGCCAACTGGATACGCTGCCTTTGCCCGCGCGCGACCTGATCGACATCGAAGCCTATCGGCGAGCCTGGGTCGGCCGCCACGGCTATTTCTCCCTCTCGATCATCGCCAGCCGCGGCTGCCCCTATGGCTGCAAGTGGTGCCAAAAGAGCGTCTTTGGGCGCAGCTTCCGGCCCCGCTCTCCCAAGTCCGTCGCCGACGAGATGGCGCTGCTCAAGGCGCAGTATCACCCGGATCAGCTTAGGGTGGTGGACGATGTGACCGGCATCGACCGGCGCTGGGTCCGCGCCTGGCGTGACGCCATCCTGGCGCGCGAGGCCGCCATCCCCTTCGAGTGCCTTTCGCGGGTGGACCTGCTGGACGAAGAGATGGTGCGGCTGCTCAAGGAGGCGGGGTGCGTGCGCATCGCCCTGGGCGCCGAGTCGGGCTCGCAAAAGGTGCTGGACGCCATGAACAAGGGCACCAAGGTGGAGCAGATCCGCCAGGCCGCCGAGCTCTGCCGCCGCTATGGCATCGAGACCTATTTCTACATCATGCTCGGCTACCCCGGGGAGGAATGGGCCGATATCCGGACCACCGTGCGGCTATTGCGTGATACGCGTCCCACCCAGTTCAGCTCCACCATCGCTTACCCGCTGCCGGGGACCGAGTTCTATGAAGAGATCCGGCACCGGCTGCTGGATGCGCCGGATTGGGACTATACCGCCGAGAACCGGCTGCTCTTCCAGCGGGATTACTCGACGCGCTTTTACCGCTGGGTGCAGCGCTGGCTCTATCAGGAGTGGCGCGCCGCGCGGCTCCGGCACGGCGAGGAGCAGGCGCCGCTGGTGGTCAGGGTGCGCCAGCGTCTGGCGCTCTGGCTGGCCCGCGGCATGGCCGAGCTCTTGCGTCGAGCTCCTGCGCGGGCCCCGCAGGCGGCGGCGAGGGGGGCCAGTTGACCCCAGACTATTACGAGGCGGTCGCGTCGGCCTTCGACGAGGCCGCCGGGAGCTATGACCGCCTCTACGGGACCAACCGCATCATGGCCTGGATGCGGGGGGAGAGCCTGGCGCTGCTGATGAGCGCCCTTCGGCCCGGCAGCCGCCTGCTGGAGGTCGGCTGCGGCACCGGCGAGGAGGCCCTGGCCCTGGCCGCGGCCGGCTATCGCATCGTGGCCACGGACGTCTCGCCCGCGATGATCCAGACGGCGCAGGCCAAGCCACAGCCGCCAGGCGCGCCGCCGGTGAGCTGGCGGGCGTTGCCGGCGGGCCGGCTGGCGGAGCTGGCGGACGAAGGAGGAGATCGCTTTGACGGCGCCTACTCTAGTTTTGGCGCGCTGAACTGCGAGCCGGACCTGAGGCCGGTGGCCCGCGCCCTGGCGCGGCTATTGCCGCCGGGGGCGCCCCTGGTCTGCTCCGTGATGAACCGGTGGTGCCTGTGGGAGATCGGCTGGAGCCTGGTGCACCTGCGGCCGCGGGAGGCCTTTCGGCGGGCGCGCCCCGGCTGGCGACCGGCCGGGCTGGCGTCGCCGCAGGGCTCCCTGGCCGTGCCGGTGCGCTATTACAGCCCGGGGGCCTTTGCGCGGGCCATGGCCCCGTGCTTTGCCGCCAAATGGACCATGGGCTTGCCCGTGGCGCTGCCCCCTCCCTACCTGAGCCCGCTGCTGGAGCGGCGGGGCCGCCTCTTTGCCCGGCTGGAGGCGCTCGATGGCCGGCTGAGGGTCCGCGCGCCGTTCCGCGGCTTGGGCGACCACTTTGCCATGGTCCTGGTGCGCACGGAGGCGGCGCCGTGATCGCGCTGGGGGAGTGGATGGAGTTGCTCGCCTGCCCGGCTTGCGGGGGCGCCCTGCAAGCGGTCGAGGAGGGGCTAGGTTGTGCGCCGTGCGGCCGCCGCTATCCCCTGTCGGATGGCCTGGTGGCCTGCCTGCCGCCGGCAGAGCTCCGCCGCTTTGACGAGTTGGCCCAAGGCTACCGCGAGGCGCGGCTGCGCGACGGCTGGCAGCCCATGACCGCGGAGGAGGCTTGGGCCTTGCCCGAGGGGCGCCCGGCGGGCTATCCCGCGCTCTATTGGGAGGTCCGCCGCCAGAGCTGTCGCGCGCTGTGGCGGGCGCTGGCCCAAAGGGCGGCCCTGGTAGGCGCATGTGTCGCCGACCTGGGGGCGGGGACAGGCTGGTTAAGCCACCGGCTGTCCCAGCTCGGCGGCCGGGTGGTGGCGGTAGAGTCCAGCCGGGACCAGGATTTCGGGCTGGGAGCCGCGGCTCGCCATTACCTGCCTCGCGCGGCGTTTCTCCCCGTGCTGGGCGACTTGGAGCGGCCGCCCCTGGCCGAAGGGAGGTTCGACCTGATTGTTTATAACGCCAGCCTGCACTATGCCGGGGACCTCGAAGCGACGCTCCGGCGCGGCGCGGCCGCCCTCAAGGCGGGCGGCTGGCTCGTCGTCATGGACACGCCCATCGCGCGCGAGCCGCTCCCCGGCACCGGCCGCGGCGACCGGCACCTGGGGCGCCGCGAGCTGGCGGCGGCGCTGGCGGGCGCCGGGCTGCGGGCGAGCTGGCTCAGGGTGACGCGCGGCCCGCGCTGGTGGTTGCGCCAGGCCAAGGTGCTGATCAAGGGGAGCGAGCCGTTCTCCTTTCCCTTGGTGGTGGCGGAGCGCGATGGCAGCCGTTAGGGCGCGGGGGCGAGGCGGGGCGCTGGGACGCGTCGCGCTGGCAGCGGCGCTGTTGCTGGTGGGCTGCCGGGCGGCGGCGCGGCCGCCGGAGCGGCTGGACGAGGGCCACCTCTTTCGACCTACCTCCAAGCCGGTGATCTCGTCCCCGCTGGTTTTCGACGCGAACGGCGATGGCCGACCAGAGATCGCCGTCGGCTCGTGGGACGGCTACTTTTACCTGCTGGACGACCAACTGGAGGATTTGCCCGGGTGGCCCATCTATAGCCGGAGGGGCTTCTTTCCTTCCGCGGCGCTGGCCGACCTGGACGGCGATGGGCGACCCGAGATCGTCGCCGGCTCGGATGCGGGCAAGCTGTTCGCCTGGCGCCACGATGGCCGTGACGCGGAGGGCTTTCCCGTGGATCTGGGCTACATGATCTGGGCCTCGCCGACCATCCTCGATGGCCCGCGCATCGCCATCGGCGGATTGGACCAGATGCACCTGCTGGATGCGCGAGGCCGCCCGGTGGCGGGCTGGCCGCAGCCCATGCTGGGCTGGCCAGACGCCACGGCGGCCCACGCGCCGGGGCTGCTTGCCGTCACCGCGCTGACGCCCGGCGACCCCTCGCAGGGCTGGGCCTATGCCTGGAACGAGGCAGGGACGCAGCTCCCCGGGTTTCCCGTGGAGCTTGAAGCGGACTCGGACTCGTCCCCGGCGCTGGCCGATTTCGATGGCGACGGCGCGCGCTGGCTCGTCTTTGGCGACGACGCCGGCTGGCTCCACGTGGTGGGCCGAGACGGCCGCCCGCGCGACGGCTTTCCGGTGCGCTCCCTGGGCGCGGTCACCGGGCCCACGCCGACCCCGCACCCGCCCGGCGGGAACATCCACTCCATCGAGGCCTCCCCGGCGGTGGCCGACCTGGACGGCGATGGCCGGCTGGAGATCGCCGTGGGCGCCTGGGATGGGCGCATGTACCTCTGGGACGACGCGGGGCAGCCTCTCCCCGGCTGGCCGATCCAGGTGGGTGACCAGATCATCTCGTCCGCGGCCCTGGCGGACCTGGACGGCGACGGCCAGCTCGATATCGTGGTGGGCTCCAAGGACAGGCATCTTTACGGCTGGACGGCGGCGGGACAGGCCCTGCCGGGGTTCCCTTATGACCTGGGCGCGCCCGTCTTTTCCTCGCCCTGGGTCGGCGACCTGGAGGGCGATGGCCGCGCGGACATTGTGGTGGGCGCCGATAACGGCATCCACCTCCTGCGCGATGTCGGCCCGCTGGGCGCGAGCCCCTGGCCCATGTTCCATCGCGACGAGGCGCGGGGGGGAGCGATGCCATGAAGCGGCGACGGGTGGCGCTGGCCCTGCTGGCGGTCCTGCTGTTGCTGGCGGCGGTCAAGGAGCGGTTCGATCCCCACTTGGTGCTGTACCTGGATGACCTGCTGCGCCCCAAGCCCGCGCCGCTGACCGTGCCGCTATCTGGCGAGCTGGTGCTGCGGCTCTACGCCGACACCCGCCCCCATATCGGCAAGATCGCCTCCCTGCAAAAGGGGCTGATCCTGGTCTATCGGGGCAAGGAAGTGGCCGAGGAGAGCTTTGGCTTTGGCGCGCCCATCATCCAGGCCGGCGGCGTCCCTTACCTCTCCCGCCACGCCACCACCTCGCTGGTCCGGGAAGCCGGCGCGGTCACGCTGGTCAAGACCTTCGCCATAGACACCGCCGACCGGCCCACGCGCTTTTGGCGCGTCAAGTACGAGGACGTGCCGTCGCTGGGCGTGGTCACGTTCCGCTACACCCTGCGCGGCTCCGAGATCGAGATCGCCGTGGACCTGAGCGGCTTGCAGGTGGATTGGGAGCAAGCCTACCTGATGAACGAGCAGGGCGCCATCAACTTTCAGGTTTATCAGGATGCCGACGGCCGCCTCCGGCATGGCGACGAGCTCGGCATCTGGCACGCCACGGAGGACGCTTTCGGCTGCTGGGTGCATCGGGACGGGGCGCTGCGCTTTTGCGTCCAGACCGAGCCGGGCCGGCCCAAATACGTGGGGCGGGAGCGTTACAACCAGTACCGCTGGACCGGCATCTTTTACCTCTCCTGGTCGGGGATCGACCTCGAGCTCGACCCGCCGCTGGAGCAGTACCGTTACGTCGTGCGGGTGGAGGCGATCCCATGAGCCGCGCGCGGTGGGGGCTGATCGGCATCCTCATGGTGGCGGCGTTGCTGCGCCTGGCGGGGCTGGGGGCGCTGCCCCTCATCGGCGACGAGGCCTATTATTGGCTCTGGTCGCAGCACCCCGACTGGGCCTATTACGACCACCCGGCGGGCATCGCCCTGTTGGTCCGCGCCAGCACGGCGCTGGGCGGCGCCAGCGAGTGGGGCGTGCGCTGGCTCAACGCCCTGCTGGGCGTGGGCGCCGTCGCCCTGGCCTACCTGGTGGGGCGGCGGATGCTCTCGGAGCGAGCGGGGCTTTGTGCCGCAGCGCTGCTAGCGGTCGGCGCGCCGTACTTGATCACCTCCCGGCTGGTCTATACCAACGGGCTGCACCTGGCGCTGATGTTGCTGAACCTGCTCGCCTTCTGGCGGCTGGCCGGCGAGGATCCGCCACGGCTGGGGAGCGCCATCTGGTTTGGGGTCAGCCTGGCTCTCCTGTTCAACTCGAAGTACAGCGCCTATTTCTACGCTGCCGCCCTGGGCGCCGCGGTGCTGCTGGATCACCGGCGGCTGCTGGGCCAGCGCCGCTTCTGGCTCGCCGTGCTGATCGGCGGCTTGGGGCTGTTGCCGGTGATCGGCTGGAACGCCGCCCACGGCTGGGCCTCCTTTCGCTTCCAACTCTCCCACATGGTCACGAGCGTGGGCGGTGCGTACAGCCTCCTGGGCAACGCCCATCATGCACTGGTCTACCTGACCTGGCCGCTGGCCGTGGCGGCGTTGGCCGGCCTGAGGCGGATCAAGACCCCCGGCGAAAGGCTGCTGACGCTGGCGGCGCTCCTGCTGCTGGCGCCGGTGGCGGTCAGCCCGGCCAATAGCCCCCGAAACCTGGCCGACGGCCTGGCGCTGCTCTTGATCCTGGCGGGCGCGCGCCTGAGCGGGGCCTGGCAGGAGCGACGGGGGCGCCTGGGGACGGCGGTCCTCGCGGGGCTGGCGCTGTTGGCCGCGCTGTACGGCGCGGGGACGGCGATCGGCCTCGCGGGCCCATCCCGCTGGCCGCGCAGCAGCGTGGCCCCGGCGATCTGGCAGGAGGCGGCCGGCTGGCCCGAGCTGGGCGCCGCCCTGGCCGATATCCCCACGCCGATCTTTGCCCTGGACTATAGCCTCGCCGGGCAGATCTGGTACTATGCCGGCCGCCCCGCCTACACCTCCGCGGGCCAATACCGCATCTGGGGCCTCCCCGCGTTGGACGAGGCGGCGATCATAAGCCAGCCGTACCTGCCCGCCGAGTTCGTCTCGGCCCGGCTGGCCGAGGCCTACGAGCGCGTCGAAGGGCCGGAGGTGCGGCGCTACGCCGCGCGCGGCGCGAGCAGAGAGGTCCGCATCTGGCGAGCCCGCGGGCTGCGCTGGGACCAGGAGATCTTTGAGCAGCGGTTCGACTTTTTAGCGTTGCTTGCGGAGAGCCGATGAGCGCGCCGCGGCCGGCTGCCCCCGGGCGCTTCTCCCTTGCCTGGCCCGACCTGGCAGGGGGCGCCGTGCTGGCGGGCGCCTGCGCGCTGTGGAGCGCCCTCACCTGGGGGCGGCTCTACGACCCGATCCTGGATCAGGGCTGGTATATGCAGGTCGCCGCGCGGGTGGCGGCAGGCGAGGCCCTCTACCGGGATGTCCTCTGGATGTACGGCCCGTTGCCCGTCCATCTGCTGGCGGGGCTTTTCCGCGCGCTGGGCGTCCATGTCGGCAGCCTGCTACTGCTCTGCCATGGGCTGGCCGCCCTGGGGTGCCTCCTGACCTACGCCGTGGCGCGGTCCCTGCTCTCGCCCGCGCTGGCCCTGCTGGCCACCTTGGCGCTCGCGCTGGGCGGCTGGTGGGGCGGGCTCGTCGGGTACACCTTTGCCTATACGGGCGCCGTGCCGCTGGGGGGCGTGCTGGGGCTTGCCCTGGCGCTGGCGCTGCTGCGCTCTGGGCGTCGCGGCGGACTCCTGTGGCCCATGGCGGCAGGGCTGGCCGCCGGCGCCGCCGCGCTCACCAAGCCCGAGTTCGCGCTGGCCAGCCTGGGGACCGGCGGCGGCATCCTGGCGGCCGCCTGGATCATGCGCGCCCGGGCGGGGGATGGGAGGCCGGGCCGCCGGGCGTTCTTGGCGTACCTGGTCACGGCCGCGGCCACCGTCGCGCTTGGCCTGGCCCCTCTCGTGCGCCAGGCTGGCTCGGCGGCCGTCTGGGAGGGATACTCGGCGTACGATCAGGGTGCCATCCTGCTCCGGGAGTGGCCACCGTGGGGCACCCGCGAGTCCACCTGCTACATCATCAGCGGCCTGGGGATCTATCTCCTGGCGGGCGTCGGTTTGGCGGCGGCCGCCGCGCCCCGGGCCCTGCGGGGGCGCCGACTGGCGGCGGGGCTGCTGGCGGCGCTGGGCTTGGCCCTGGCGCTGGCCCCCTGGCGCGAGATCGACCAGCTGCGGCCCGGGCTCGTGCCCGCGATGCTCGCCTCCCGCCCCGCCTTTGTCGAGGAGGCGATCCAGGCCCTTTGGTCGCCCACGACCCTGGCCCTCGCGGCGCTGCTGGCCTATCTGGGCGTGCGATGGCTGAAGGCTTGTCGCCGCCGGCAGCTCCTCAGCGGGGACGAGCTGGCGCTGGCGACGCTGGCCCTCTATAGCGTCCTGGCCGACGCGCGGTCTTTTCTCTATCCTATCGGCACCTTCCACTTTATGTACCTGTCCACCGCCGCGCCGGCGTTGGCGTTCGTGGCGGCAGACTGGCTGCCGAGGGCGCTGGGAGGCGGCGATGGCGCCCAGGCGAGGGCCCGCGCGGGGCGATGGGTCGCCGCGGCCATGGTCGCCTATGGCGTCGCTGGGGCGATCTGGGAGGCGGACTATATCCCGCGCATGGACACGCGGTGGGCGGCGCCGCGGGGCACGGTGTGGTACGATGACAGCTCGCCGCGCCGGAAGCCGTGGCCCGAGTTGCTGCAGTACATCGTGGACGAGACCTTGCCCGACGAGCCCATCGCCATCCTGGGCCACGAGGCTGGGTTCTATTTTTGGACGGGGCGGAGCAACCCCTTGCGGCATGACGCGATCCTGCCAGGGCTGCGGACCGCGCCCGGCGACGCGCGCGAGATCGCGCAGCGCCTGGAGGCCGCCCGACCCGCCCTGATCATCGTCCCGCGGAGCGTGCCGGGCGGGCGTGGCTGGTTCTGGGAGCTGGAGGAGGGCCGGGCCGCCTATGACAACCTGGCGCCGGTCTGGCGCTTCGTGGAGGCGCGCTACGCGCTGGTCGCGACGGTGGGCGGCGATGGATGGGGCTATGCCATCTACAAGCCGCGCGAATGAGCGGTGGGGGTATGGAAATGCCACGTGATCGCCGCGCGGCGAGGCGGGTCGGCAAGAACGCGGCGGCCCGGCTAGCGGCTCAGTTGGGGAGCAGGCTGCTCTCGCTGGTGCTGGTCGCGCTGGTGGCCCGCTACGAGGGCGCCACGGGGCTCGGCCGCTACGCGCTGATCGTGACGACGTTGGGGATCGTCGGCGCGGCCGCCGACCTGGGGTTGAACATGTATCTGACCAGGGCGGTGGCCCGCCTGGACGACCGGCAGCGCGAGCGTGACGCGCTCAGCGGCGTGCTTCCCATCAAGCTGGCGCTGTCGCTGGCAGCCACGCTTCTCGTGTGGGGGGCGGCGCTGGCCGGACCCTGGCCGGAGCCGACGCGGCAGGCGTTGTGGATGGGCAGCCTGCTATTGCTGCCGGACCAGATCCAGGGCGGGCTGCGCGCCTTTGTCAACGGGCGCCAGCGCATGGAGATCAGCGCCCTGGTGGACGTCTGCGTGCGGGCTCTGGGGCTGGCGGGCTCGCTGGCCGCGCTGGCCGGGGGCTGGGGGGTCAGCGGGGTGCTGGGCGTCGCGGCGGGGGCCAGCGCCATTGGCGTGCTGATGTATGGCGGCGCGCTCTGGCGGTGGGGCGACCTGGCGGCCCTGCGGCTGGCGACTGCTGATTGGCGGGCCATCCTGGGGGCCTCGTATCCTTTCGCCCTGACGGGGATCATCGCCGTGGCGTACAGCCGCGTGGGCCTGCTGCTCTTGGGGGCCTGGCAGGGCGAGGCCGCGGCGGGCTGGTACAGCGCGGCCTACAAGCTCTGGGAGGCGGTGGGGCTGTTGCCGGGCAACCTGTTGGAGGCGCTGTTCCCCGAGCTGGCGCGCCTGGGAGCAAGCGAGGGGGGCGCCCACCGGCTGCGTCGGCTCTTCCGCACGGGGGCGTGGGCGATGCTGGCGGCGGGGCTGGCCCTGGCGCTGGGGGGGATCGCTCTCGCCGGGCTGCTGGTCCGCCTGGTGTATGGCGCCGGCCCGGACGACGCGCCGACGGTCTTGCTGTTCCGGGTGCTGATCTGCGCGGCGCCGGCGCTGTTCGTCTATCTGCTGGCCGGGCACACCTTGTACGCGCTGGAACGGCAACGACGCGTGACGATGGCGATGCTGGCCGTTGGGCTGCTCAGCCTCGGGGTCAATGCGCTGGCCATCCCGCGTTGGGGCCAGGTGGGCGCGGCGGGCGCGGCGGCGCTCAGCGAGTGGGCCCTCGCGGGGCTGCTGGTCGCCCAGGCACGCCGGGCGCTGCGGGCCTCCACGGGCGGCGCCGCCGACGAGCAGGGCTGATGGTCGGTAGAAGATGCCGAACCCTGGGAGATTTGACAAAGCTCGCTGAGGTTCTATAATCGAGTGGAGAAGGTGTGTTCGAGACTGTGATGCTCGGCATGCCATGGGCGCGCTGTACCCCTACCGTCGCCCAAGAGGAGGTGGCGCTCTCCAGTCGAGGCCGTGGTCGAGTCGGCTCTGTGAAATCCGCATATACCTGCTAGAGGAGGAACTGATGAGTACCGTTAAAAAGTTCAATCGCCGCGATTTTCTGCGCGCATCTGCCGTGACGGCCGTGGGCATCCTGGCGGCTTCTTGCGCTCAGCCGACCCCCGAGATCATTGAGAAGCAAGTGCCCGTCGAAAAGATCGTCAAGGAGACGGTGGTCGTCGAGAAGCAAGTCCCCGTCGAAAAAGTGGTCAAAGAGACGGTGGTGGTGGAGAAGCAGGTCCCCGTCGAAAAAGTGGTGACCGCGACGCCGGAGCCCGTCAAGTTCAAAGAGGCGCCGATGCTGGCCGAGCTGGTCAAGGCCGGCAAGCTCCCGCCCGTTGAGGAGCGGCTGCCGGAGAATCCGCTCGTCGTCGTCCCCTACGAGTCGGTGGGCAAATACGGTGGCACCTGGACGATGGGCGTGCGCACCAGCCCGCATTATCATGCCTACGAGTTCGTGCAGTACGAGCAGTTCCTGCGCCTGTCCATGGGCGGCGCCGAGATCCTGCCCAACCTGGTGGAAAAGTGGGAAGACAAGGATGCCAAGGTCTTTACCCTCTATCTGCGCAAGGGGATCAAGTTCTCTGACGGCTCGCCCTTCACCGCCGATGATATCCTGTTCTGGCATGAGGATATCATGAGCAACAAGGACCTCTACTCCGCGTATCCAAGCTGGCTGCGCGTCGGCGCCGAGGTCCCCACCGTGGAAAAGCTGGACGACTATACGGTGCGTTTCAGCTATGGCGTGACCGCCCCCTTCTTTATCCGCCAGATCGCCACGCCGCAGCACGAGGCCTGGAGATGCGCCGCGTATCACAAGCAGTTCCATGCCAAGTATGCGGACAAGGCCGCGCTGGACAAGAAAGTGGCCGATCGCAAGTTCGATAGCTGGAGCAAGCTCTTCCTGAGCGAGATGGACCTCAACACCAGCATCGGCATGCCTGGGCTCTTTGCCTGGGATCTGGAGGCCTACACCTCCGAGGGCGCCACCTATGGCCGCAACCCCTATTACTGGAAGGTCGATACCGAGGGCAATCAGTTGCCCTATATAGACAAGATCGTCACGCGCATGGCCTCGGATACCGCCTCGGCGCAGATGATGGTCTTTTCCGGCGAGGTCGAGCTAGAGGTCTTTACCCCTGGGCAGTTCCCGGCGGAGACGATGGTGCTCAAAAAGAACGAAAAGATGGGCAACTATCGCGTCATCGACGTGCCCATCAGCGAGCCCAACGTGTTCATCCTCGGTTTCAACCTGAACCACAAGGACCCGGGGCTGCGCGCGATCTTCCTGGACAAGCGCTTCCGCCAAGCGGCCTCGCTCGGCATCAAGCGCGAGGACATCCGCCAGTTGGTCTATTTGGGCCAGCCCGTGGAGATCCGCCAGGTCGTGCCGCTGCCGCGCTCGCCCTTCTATCATGAGAAAGCCGCGAAAGCGTTCGTCGACTATGACGCGGCCAAGGCCAATGCCCTGTTGGACGAGATGGGCCTGACCAAGAAGGACGCCGAAGGCTATCGGCTGCGCCCGGACGGGACGCCTCTCGCCATCACCCTGGAAGTGATGAGCCAGCGCGATGACTTTATCGACTCGCTGAACATCATCGCCAACGGCTGGAAGGACATCGGGATCAAGGCCACGGTCAAGCCGGTGGACATCGCGTTGTACAACACGCGCATGGAAGCGGGCGACCTGGACGCCGGTGTGGACTATACCGGCGCTGGGCTTTACCCGCTGCTGAACCCGAACCGGTATATCGCCAACCAGGTGCATACGGTCTGGGCGCCGCTGTGGGGCCTCTGGTATGCCACCAAGGGCAAGTCCGGCGAGGAGCCGCCTGCGGAGATCAAGCAGCAGATGGACCTCTACGACAAGGCGGTGGTCTCCATGGACGAGGCCGAGCAGGTCAAGCTCTGGGGCCAGATCATGGACATCCAGGCCGAGCAGCTCTGGCACCTGGGCATCTGCGACCGCGCCTCTGTGCCCATGCCGACCTCCCTCAAGTTCCGCAACGTGCCCGATAAGGGCTGGGACATCGGCTGGGAAGGCGGCAACGTCGGCACGTGCAACCCGTGCCAGTTCTGGAAAGCGGAATAACCGCTCGAGTGCGTCCGTATGGCCCCGTGTGGCGGCCTGTTCGTCGGCGCGAGCCCAACAGTCCGCCGCGCGGGGGCTCTGCAACCCCGGTTGAGCCCGCATCCCGACCCTCTCCCAGAGGAGATGGGGCCTGTTTTTGCCCTCCCTTTGGGAGAGGTTGGGTTAGGGGGCATCCTGTGATCGCTACCAAGGGGGATCCAAGTGAGTCTGAACCAAGTCGTCCTCTTTCGCGAGGATTTTGCGGGCCTGCCGTTGGGCAAGGCCTCCGAGTACCCCTCCACCGCCGAGGGCGAGTATCACGTCGTGGATCGGACGATTGGCCGCTGGACGGTGGCCACGATCCATCATTCCTGGTCGCAGCGGGCCAGCGGCAACTGGCGCCTGATGGAGGAAGACGGGCGGCGCGTGATGGCGCACACGATGGTGGCGCTGCAATCCGGCCCGCCGATGCTGATCACCGGCGACCGCTACTGGGGCGACTATGCCCTGGAGGCCGAGGTGCGCCCCCTGAGTTTCGACGGCGCCTGCGGGCTGATCGTGCGCTACCAGAACTGCCGCTGCTACCTCGCCGCGCGCATCACCAAAGGGCAACTCTGCCTGATCTATCGCAAGCACACCAGCGAGCGGCTGTTGGCCTCTCGCGGATATCGTTTCGACGTGGACCGTTACTATAAACTGCGCGTGGAATGCGTCGGGCCCAAGATCACCGTCAGCCTGGACGGTGTCAAGATGCTGGAGGTGGAGGAGCCCGAGTATCTGCAGGGCAAGGTCGGATTTTTCGCCCAGGCCCCCACCCGCTTCGCCGGCATCGCGGCCACGACGAGCCGCGCCGCCAACGAGGCCGCCAGCGCCCGCGCCGCCGCCTGGACCGCCGAGGAACAGGCCCTGCGCGCCAAGATGCCCCAGGCCAAGCCATGGAAAAAGATCGCCACGCCCGGCTTTGGCACCGACCGCAACATCCGCATCGGCGACCTCAACGGCGATGGCCAGCCCGAGATCCTGATCACGCAGCGCTTCGACCTGGCCGGCACCGACTATTGCACGCTCACCTGCCTCACCGCCATCGACCTGGAGGGCAACATCCTGTGGCGCATCGGCGAGCCGAGCACCATCCTCCCCGTGGCCATGTCCGATAACTGCGTGCAGGTCTATGATATCGACGGCGACGGCTGCGCAGAGGTGATCTATTGCATGGACCTGCGCATCCACATCGCCGATGGGCGCACCGGCAAGACGCTCCGCTCCGCGCCCACGCCGCGCACCCACCTTTCCACCGCGCCTGGCGGGCGGCCCTATGAGCGCGTCCTGGGCGACTCGCTCTATATCTGCAACCTGGATGGCGGCCCGCGGGCTCGCAACATCATCCTCAAGGACCGCTACGCCAACGTCTGGGCGCTGGACGACCAGTTGAACGTGCTCTGGCGCTACGAGTGCACCACGGGGCACTTCCCCAACGCCTACGATATCGATGGCGATGGCTGCGACGAGGTCATGGCCGGGTACGCCATGCTCGACCAGGATGGCACGATGCTCTGGGAGTTGCCCTATGGCGATCACCAAGACGCCACGGCCATCGGCCACTTTGATCCCAGCACGCCTGACGAGCTGCTGGTGGCGCAGGCTTGCGGCGAGGAAGGGCTGCTCATCGAGACCGCCAAGGGCGAGATGATCGCGCAGCACAAGATCGGCCACGTGCAAAAGCTGGCCGTCGTCAAGGTGCGCCCCGACGTGCCCGGCCTGCAATACACGGCGATTACCTTCTGGGGGCATCCGGGCATCATGGCGGTCTATGACTGCCGAGGCAAGCTGCTCTCTTCCTTCGAGTTGGTGCCCTATGCCAGCGCGCTGACGCCGGTGAACTGGGACGGCTCCGGGCAGGAGTACCTCTTCCTCTCGGCGAACCCGCGCGAGGGCGGGCTGATCGATGGCTTTGGCCGCCGCGTGATGATGCTGCCGGACGATGGCCACCCGGATTACTGCTGCGCCTCCACCGACCTGGACGGCGACAGCCTGGACGAGTTGATCGTCTGGGACAAGCAGTCCATCTGGATCTATCATTCCGATGCCAAGCTGCCCGCGGGCAAGCGGTATCGCCCGATCCGGCCGCCGCGCTGGAACGAGTCGAACTACATGGCGCAGATCTCGCTGCCGAACTGGGCATAGCGCCGCCGGAACGGGGCGCGAGTGGCACAGCCGGGCAGGAGGCGGGGCGCTGGTCCCTGCCGCCCGAGGGCTGCTGCTTATCATCTGTCACCGCAAAAGGAGAAGATCACGTGAGCCTGAACGATGTGGTGTCGCTGCAAGAGGATTTCGCCGACCTGCCGGTGGGCCTGCAAACCGACTGGCCGCTCACGGCGGAGGGCGAGTACCATGTGGTGCCCCGCTCGCTGGGACCGTGGTGGTTTGCCACCATCTCGGGCGGCTGGGGCGACCGGGCCAGCGGCAACTTTCGCGTGCTGGAAGAGAATGGGCGGCACATCGTCGCCCACGGGCAAGCGGCGCTGCAATCGGGCCCGCCGATGCTGGTCAGGGGCAATCGTTTCTGGGGCGATTACGCCTTCGAGATGGAGGTGCGCCCGCTCAGCTTTGAGGGCAACTGCGGCCTGATCGTCCGCTACCAGAACTCGCGCTGCTATGTGGCGGTGCGCATCACCCGCGGGCAACTGGCGCTGTTGCACCGGGAGCACGGTTCGGAAAAGTTCTTGGCGTCTTGCGGCTATGCCTTTGACGTGGACCGGTACTACAAGCTGCGCGTGGAATGCGTGGGCAGCCAGATCACCGTCTTTATGGACGGGACCAAGATGTTCGTCGGCGAGGAGCCGAAATACGCGCTGGGCAAGGTTGGCTTTTTCGCGCAGATCCCCGCCTACTTTGCCGCCGCCCGCGTGACCACCTCCGCCGCCGGAAACGCCGCCTTTGTGGCTCGCCAGTCCGCCTGGCACGCCGAGGAGAAGGCGCTGCAGGATGCCCTGCCCAAGCCCAAGCTCTGGAAAAAGATCGCCACCCCGGGCTTTGGCACCGACCGCAACCTGCGCTTCGGCGACCTGAACGGCGACGGCAAGCTGGAGGTCGTCGTCTCGCAGCGCCAGGACCTGATGCACACCGACTATCCGCAGCTCAACTGCCTCACGGCCATGGACCTGGACGGCAACGTGCTCTGGCAGATCGGCGAGCCGACCACGCTGTTGCCGGTGGCCATGTCGGATAACTGCGTGCAGGTCTATGACATCAACGGCGACGGCTGCGACGAAGTGATCTTTTGCAAGGACCTGGCCATCCATATCGCGGACGGCAAGACCGGGCGCATCCTCAAATCCGCGCCAAACCCGCGCGCGCCGGTCTCGCGCGTCAACGGCGGCCGGCCCTACGAGCGCATCCTGGGCGATGCGCTGCTGATCTGCAACCTGACCGGCGGGCCGCGCGCGCAGAACATCATCACCAAGGATCGCTACGCCAACGTCTGGGCGTTGGACGCCGATCTGAACGTGCTCTGGCGCGTCGAGTGCGTTCCGGGGCACTTCCCCACGGCTTACGATATCGATGGCGACGGCTGCGACGAGGTGATGGCCGGCTATGCCATGATCGACCAGGACGGCAAGCTGCTCTGGGAGCTGCCGCTGGAGCGCCATCAGGATGCCGTGATCGTCGGCCCCTTTGATCTGGACCACCCTGACGAGCTGCTGGTGGCCTTGGCCGCCGAGGACGACGGTTTCGTCGTCGCCACCGCCAAGGGCGAGATCCTGGCGCAGCACCGCATGGGGCACATGCAAAAGGTCGTGGCTGCCAACGTCTGCCACGACCGCCCCGGGCTGGAATACACCACCATCACCTTCTGGGGGCACCCGGGCCTGGTCGCCGTGTTCGACGCGCGCGGGCGCTTGCTGCACTCCTTCCAACTGACCCCTTACGCCAGCGAGCTGCTGCCGATCAACTGGACGGCGGACGGGCGCGAGTTCCTCTTCTACTCCGGCCACCCGACGGATGGCGGGCTGATCGATGGCTACGGGCATCGCTGCGTGCTGCTGCCGGACGACGGCCACCCGACCTACTGCTACACGGCGCTGGACATCACCGGCGACGGGCGCGACGAGTTGGTGGTCTGGGACAAAGAGTCGATCTGGATTTATCGCGTGGACGCGGCGCTGCCGGCGGGCAAGCAGTATCGCCCGATCCGCTCGCCGGGCTACAACGAGTCCAACTATAAGGGCTTTTACTCCCTGCCGCACTGGGAATAGGGGCCACACAGGGTCATCGCAGGTATCTGCTACAGGGCAGGCGACATAGGACGATACCCGTCCTTTGTCGCCTGCCGCCTGGCGCCCACACGCGCCAAGGAGGTTGCTATGCTCCAATACATCGGCCGCCGGCTGCTGATGCTGATCCCGACGCTGATCGCCATCTCGATCATCAGCTTTGTCATCATCCAGCTTCCGCCTGGCGACTTTTT
>JAAYEA010000253.1 GCA_012689325.1 Chloroflexota bacterium | reverse complement strand
TTGGCCAGCCGGATGACGCGGAACTCGAAGGGGTCGCCGTAGGGGTTCGCCGCCGCCCCGACAAAAATCGGCACGTTGCCGCGAAAGGTGTCGCCGCTCTGGAACTGCTTCTCGTCCCGCATCTTGACCAGCATTTGCACCAGGTGCAGCGAGTCCAGGTCATAGACGTTCTTGGCCGTGGGGTGGTTGCCAAAGCTCTGGTGATCGCCCGAGAGCGCCAGGATGTTCTTGATGCCAAAGGCCGCCGCGCCCAGCACGTCCGCCTGGATCGCCAGCCGGTTGCGGTCGCGGCAGGTGATCTGCATCACCGGGTCCAGCCCGAGCTGACGGACGATGATGCTGGTGGCCAGGCTGCTCATGCGCGTGATGGCGGTCTGGTTATCGGTGATGTTGATGGCGTCGGCGGCGTCTTTGAGCTCGGCGGCGCGCTTTTCCACCAGGCTG
Organism: Chloroflexota bacterium; assembly: GCA_012689325.1. Lineage (GTDB taxonomy): Bacteria > Chloroflexota > Anaerolineae > JAAYEA01 > JAAYEA01 > JAAYEA01. Next base: position 2,636 of record JAAYEA010000253.1, on the reverse strand, counting down.
CGGTTGGTCCCCTTGGGCGGGCCCAGCTCGGCGGTGACGGCGAACTGACCACTGGCCAGGACTTTTTCCAGGTTGCTGTTGGCTTTCATGCTGGGGTCATCTCCTTGCTCACAAGCGTGCGGCAAGCGCCGGTCCGGCCTAGCCGAAGCGTCCTTCCTCGGGGATGTCGAGCATCAGGTCCTCGCGCACGATCTTGCGCGGGCCGCCATCGCGGTTGGTGGACCAGTCCTTGGCGGGGATGATCTCGGCCATCAGGTCGAGCTGTCCCAGCGCCTTGAGCCGGTCATAGATGAGCTGCCAGGCGCAGTCCACCTCTTTGTCGATCTCGCAATGCCCCTCCGCCGAGCCGCCGCAGGGGCCGTTCAGCAGGCTCTTGGAGCAGCGGGCGATGGGGCAGATGCCGCCGGTCAGGTGCAGGATGCAATTGCCGCAGGCGGCGCAGCGCTCGGTAAAGAGCCCCGGCTTTTCCGGCAGCCCGAGAAAGCTCGTGTTCACGCCGGGGAGCACCCGCGCGTTGGGGAAGCGCTGGGCCAGCGCCTGCACGCCGATGCCGCAGGCCAGCGAGACCACCGCCTCCACCCCCTCGATCTCGGGCTGGAGCGGGTCCACGTACTCCCATTCGCACTGGCGTTGCACCGTGCGCTCCACGATCTCCAGGGGCTGCCCCTCCAACTGGCGCGCCATGCGCAGCTCGGCGGCGAGGATGCCCACCTCCTTCTCGCCCCCGGCGAAGCAGACGGTGACGCAGGTCCCGCAGCCGGCGATGAGCACCTTGTGGAAGGGCTGGGTCATCTCTTTGATCTCGGCCAAAGGCTTTTGCTGTCCGGTGATCATTGGCTCTCCTCCTGCACGTCTTGACGCGGGCCTGGGCGGCCCAGGGGGTTGGGGCCGAGCCGCTGCGCGCGCTCGGCCATCTCACGCACCGCCTGCGCGAACAGGGGGCCATCGGCGGCGTCGAAAAAGAACATCTCGAGCCGCTCGCCGCCCAGCCCGATCTCGTCCAGCAGCTTTTTGGCGTACTTGACGCGGCGCTCGGCGTTATAGTTGCCCTCCAGGTAATGGCACATGCCCTTCTTGCACCCGGCCACGAACACGGCGTCGGCGCCCTCCTCAAAGGCCCGCAGCAGATAGAGCACGTCGGCCTTGCCGCTGCAGGGCAGGCGGATCACCCGGACGCTGGCGGGGTATTGCAGGTGCATGGAGCCGGCCAGGTCCGCCGCCGCATAGCCGCGGTGCTGGCAGGCCAGCGCGAGGATCGTGGGCGTATAGCTTGCGTCGGACATGGTCCCTCCAGAATGTGACCTGCGGTTCGTGTGATCCTGCTCTTACCCCGCCGGGGCGAAGGCCGCCTCCACCTGCGCGATGATCTGCTCGTCGCGATAGTGTTGCAATTGGATCGCCTTGGCCGGGCATTCCGCTGCGCAGAGCCCGCACCCCTTGCACCGCGCCGCCTCGATCTCGGCGGCGCCCAGGATCGCCCCGGCGCCCACCGCCCGCGGGTCGATGCGCGGCACGTCATAGGGGCAGATGCGCACGCAGGTGAGGCAGCCGGTGCATTTGGCCTGGTCCACCACGGCGACCACGGGGTTCAGCGCCAGCGCCTGTTGGGCCAGCAGCCGCGCCGCGCGCCCCGCCGCCGCCTGCGCCTGGGTGATGACCTCCTCCAGCGCCTTGGGGCTGTGGGCCACGCCGCAGAGGAAGAGCCCCTCCGGCGCGAAATCCACCGGCCGCAGCTTGGGGTGCGCCTCCACGAAAAAGCCGTGGACGTTGCGCGGCACGTGCAGCAGCGCCGCCAGCTCCGCCGCGCCCCCCGCCGGGAGCATCCCCTCGCTCAGCACCAGCAGGTCCGGGCGGAAGCGGATTGCGCGCCCCAGCACGTAATCGCGCACCTGCACGGTGAGCCCGTCCTCCAGCCCCACCTGCGGCAGGTTGTCGTCGTCGTAGCGCAGGAAGAGGATCCCCTCGTCGCGCGCCTGGGTGTAATACTGCTCGCGGAAGCCATAGGCGCGCACGTCGCGATAGAGGATATAGATGTTCATGGCCGGGTTCAGCGCCTTGAGCTGCCGCGCGTGCTTGATCGCCACGGAGCAGCAGACCCGGCTGCAATACTCCGTCCCCGGCCCCACGCACTGGATCATCACCACCTCGCGGGCGCCCTGGGCCTGGGGGTCGCCCCCCTCGATGAGGCGCTCCAGGTCGAGCTGGGTCATGATCCGCGGGTGCTGCCCCAGCCCGTAATCGGGGCCGCGGGACTCTTGCCCGCCGGTGGCGACGATGGTGACGCCGTGGGCCAGCGTCAGCCCGCCGCCCGGGGTCCGCACGCGGGTGGTAAAGGCGCCGGGCGCGCCGCCGGTGGCCTCCACCGTGGAGCCCAATAGGACGGTGATCAGCGGGTGGCTCTCCACCTGCTCGATGAGCTGGCGCAAATAGGCGGCGATGTCCTTGCCGTCCAGGTCGTGGTGGATGTTACGGGCGAGGCCGCCCAGCGCCGCCTCCCGCTCCACCAGGGTGACGGGGTAGCCCTGCTGGGCCAGGCTCAGCGCGGCGTTCAGCCCGGCCACGCCCCCGCCGATCACCAGCGCGGCGGGGTCCACCAGGGAGACCACCGGCGGCAGCGCCTCCAACCGGCGGCTGCG